>NZ_JAZDQN010000059.1:0-33309 GCF_036324125.1 Pseudomonas ulcerans
AGAAGACTCGAACTTCCACGACCGTAAGGTCACCAGCACCTGAAGCTGGCGTGTCTACCAATTTCACCATCTGGGCATTTTCGCTGATTTCGCTTCGACGTAGTGTTTTACATCGTGCGGCTTCTCAACTATAACGACGGTCTCCGTCGCTGTGGTGCGCACTATACGGATGGCCCCTGGGGCTGTAAACCCCCATTCGAAAAAAATCTTAAAAAATTCAAGCCGTTGATCTACCTGAGCAGAGAAGCGTCCAGGAGGCCCTCCCCGGCGGGGCTGTCCAAGGCGGAAATTTCCGGTTTCAATACGGCTATGCCAAACTAACCCTTATATAGACAAGGTGAACCCCTCCTAATGGCCGATTGGCAGTCCCTCGATCCCGAGGCCGCTCGTGAAGCGGAAAAATACGAAAACCCCATCCCTAGCCGTGAGCTGATCCTCCAGCACCTCGCCGAACGAGGCTCGCCGGCTGCGCGCGAGCAACTGGTTGAGGAATTCGGCCTGCAGACCGAGGACCAGATCGAAGCCCTGCGTCGTCGCCTGCGCGCCATGGAGCGTGATGGCCAGCTTATCTATACCCGGCGCGGCACCTATGCCCCGGTGGACAAGCTCGACCTGATCCTCGGCCGCGTCTCCGGCCATCGCGACGGTTTCGGTTTCCTGATCCCCGATGATGGCACCGAGGACCTGTTCCTCAGCCCGTCGCAGATGCGCCTGGTATTCGATGGCGACCGCGCCCTGGCCCGGGTTTCCGGCGTCGACCGCCGCGGCCGCCGCGAAGGCGTGCTGGTGGAAATCATTTCCCGCGCCCACGAAAGCATCGTCGGCCGCTACTTCGAGGAAGGCGGCATCGGCTTCGTCACCGCCGACAACCCGAAGATCCAGCAGGAAGTGCTGGTCACCCCGGGCCGCAATGCCGGGGCCAAGATCGGCCAGTTCGTCGAGGTGAAGATCACCCACTGGCCGACCCCGCGATTCCAGCCGCAAGGCGATGTGGTCGAGGTCATCGGCAACTACATGGCGCCGGGCATGGAAATCGACGTCGCCCTGCGCAGCTACGACATTCCCCACGTCTGGCCCGAGGCGGTGCTCAAGGAAGCCCGCAAGCTCAAGCCGGAAGTGGAAGAGAAGGACAAGGAAAAGCGCATCGACCTGCGCCACCTGCCGTTCGTCACCATCGACGGTGAAGACGCCCGCGACTTCGACGACGCCGTCTACTGCGAAAGCCTTGGCAAGTTGCGCCTGTTCTCCGGTGGCTGGCGCCTGTACGTGGCCATCGCCGACGTCTCCAGCTACGTGCGCCTCGGTTCGGCACTGGATGCCGAAGCCCTGGTCCGCGGCAACTCGGTGTACTTCCCCGAGCGGGTGATCCCGATGCTGCCGGAGGAACTGTCCAACGGCCTGTGCTCGCTGAACCCGCACGTCGATCGCCTGGCGATGGTCTGCGAAATGACCATCAACAAGTCCGGCCAGATGGTCGACTACCAGTTCTACGAAGCGGTGATTCACTCCCACGCGCGCCTGACCTACAACAAGGTCAGCAGCATGCTGGAACACGCGCGCACCCGCGAAGGCCGTGCTCTGCGCGAGGAATACCGCGAAGTGGTGCCGGACCTGAAGCAGCTGTATGCGCTGTACAAGGTCTTGCTGGCCGCCCGTCACACCCGTGGCGCGATCGACTTCGAGACCCAGGAAACCCGCATCATCTTCGGCTCCGAGCGCAAGATCGCGGAAATCCGCCCGACCGTGCGCAACGACGCCCACAAGCTGATCGAGGAGTGCATGCTGGCTGCCAACGTGGCCACCGCCGAGTTCCTCAAGAAGCACGAGATCCCGGCCCTGTACCGGGTCCACGACGGCCCGCCGCCGGAGCGCCTGGAAAAACTCCGCGCCTTCCTCGGCGAGCTCGGCCTGTCCCTGCACAAGGGCAAGGACGGTCCGTCGCCGAAGGACTACCAGGCCCTGCTGGCCAACATCGCCGACCGTCCGGACTTCCATCTGATCCAGACCGTGATGCTGCGCTCCCTGAGCCAAGCGGTGTACAGCGCCGACAACAATGGCCACTTCGGCCTGAACTACGAGGCGTACACCCACTTCACCTCGCCGATCCGTCGCTATCCCGACCTGCTGGTGCACCGCGCCATCCGCAGCGTGATCCGTTCCCGCCAGGAAACCCCGCACGTCAAGCGCGCCGGGGCGATGAGCATCCCCAAGGCACGGATCTACCCGTACGACGAGAACACCCTGGAGCAACTGGGCGAACAGTGCTCGATGAGCGAGCGGCGTGCCGACGAGGCCACCCGTGACGTGGTCAACTGGCTCAAGTGCGAATACATGAAGGACCGCGTAGGCGAATCCTTCCCGGGCGTGATCACCGCGGTGACCGGCTTCGGCCTGTTCGTCGAGCTGACCGACATCTATGTCGAAGGCATGGTCCACGTCAGCGCACTGCCGGGTGACTACTACCACTTCGACCCGGTCCACCACCGCCTCACCGGCGAGCGTACCGGCCGCAGCTTCCGCCTCGGCGACACCGTCGAAGTGCGGGTGATGCGCGTCGACCTGGAGCAGCGCAAGATCGACTTCGAGATGTCGGAGAACGCCCTGAAGGCACCGATCGGACGCAAGCAGCGCTCGACCGACCCGGCGGCGAAGATCGGCGTGGGCGCCAAGGCCAAGGCCGCGGAGCCTGTCCAGGAAGAACGTCCGGCCCGTCGCAGCAAGAAAGGCGAGACCTCCGAGGCCTATTTCTCCTCCCATGCCGCGGCGAACAACGCCGAAGTGCGCAAGAGCCGGGAAATGAAGAAGGCCCTGATGGCCGATGCCAAGCACGCCCATGCTGGTGGCAAGCCTTCGGGCAAGTCGTCCGGCAAATCGGACAAGCCGACCAAGCACCGCAAGGGACCGCCCAAGTCCGGCGCCTCTTCCCGTAAAAGCAAAGGCAAGTCATGAGTCAGTTGGAAAAGATCTACGGCGTGCACGCCGTGGAAGCCCTGTTGCGGCATCACCCGAAGCGGGTCAAGCAGATCTGGCTGTCCGAGGGTCGTAGCGAGCCGCGCATCCAGGCGCTGCTGGCCCTGGCCACCGACAACCGCGTGGCGGTCGGCCAGGCCGAGCGTCGCGAGCTGGATGCCTGGGTCGAGGGTGTGCACCAGGGCGTGGTCGCCGAGGTCAGCCCGAGCCAGGTGTGGGGCGAGGCGATGCTCGACGAGCTGCTGGATCGTACCGAGGGTGCGCCGCTCCTGCTGGTGCTGGACGGCGTCACCGACCCGCACAACCTCGGCGCCTGCCTGCGTACCGCGGATGCCGCCGGTGTGCAGGCGGTAATCGTGCCGAAGGACAAGTCGGCGACCCTGACCGCAGCGGTCCGCAAGGTTGCCTGCGGTGCCGCCGAGGTCATCCCGCTGGTCGCGGTGACCAATCTCGCGCGCACCCTGGAAAAGCTGCAGCAGCGCGGCCTGTGGATCGTCGGTACCGCCGGCGAGGCGCAGCAGGAGCTGTACCAGCAGGACATGACCGGGCCGACCGTGCTGGTCATGGGCGCGGAAGGCAAGGGCATGCGCCGCTTGACCCGCGAGCACTGCGATTTCCTGGTGAAGTTGCCGATGGCCGGTAGCGTCAGCAGCCTGAACGTTTCCGTAGCGACGGGTGTTTGCCTGTTCGAAGCGGTGCGGCAGCGTTCCGTCAGCAAGTAATCATTTGCCAGCGATGCTTTTGGGGGAATTGCTCAATATTTCACCAATCTCCTTGCTTGTCCCACCGCGCTTCTCTACAATTGCGCGCCTTGTCCCGGGCATACGTGCCTGGTTCAGGACAAGACATACAGTGTCATTCACTCCTTGTCTGACCGCTTTGTCGGCAGACTACAACCCGTAAGGAGCATTCATGCGTCATTACGAAATCATCTTCCTGGTTCACCCGGACCAGAGCGAGCAAGTCGGCGGCATGGTTGAGCGTTACACCAAGCTGATCGAAGAAGACGGCGGCAAGATCCACCGTCTGGAAGACTGGGGCCGTCGTCAACTGGCCTACGCAATCAACAATGTTCACAAGGCTCACTACGTGATGCTGAACGTTGAGTGCACCGGCAAGGCCCTGGCCGAGCTGGAAGACAACTTCCGCTACAACGATGCCGTGATCCGTAACCTGGTCATCCGTCGCGACGAAGCCGTTACCGGCCAGTCCGAGATGCTCAAGGCTGAAGAAAACCGCAGCGAGCGCCGTGAGCGTCGTGACCGTCCTGAGCATGCTGACAGCGCCGAAGGCGACGACAGCAATGACAGCGACAACAGCGATAACGCTGACGAGTAATCCACGGATCTTTTGAGGAGCCTATTACATGGCACGTTTCTTCCGTCGTCGTAAATTCTGCCGCTTCACTGCTGAAGACGTGAAAGAGATCGATTACAAAGATCTCAACACCCTGAAAGCTTACGTATCCGAAACCGGCAAGATCGTTCCAAGCCGTATCACTGGTACCAAAGCTCGTTATCAGCGTCAGCTGGCTACCGCTATCAAGCGCGCCCGCTTCCTGGCCCTGCTGCCCTACACCGACAGCCACGGCCGCTGAGACCGGGTCGTCGACAAGTAGCAAAGGATAGAGTGCATGCGGGCCCTGGCTGATTTCATCATGCGCGGTCGCGTGCAGGCCACTCTGGTAGTGGTCGGTTGTGCGGCATTGCCGCTGCTGTTCTGGTTGAGTGCCGCCGCCGGGAGCCTGGTGTTCCTGCGGCGCGGTTTCAAGGATGCCTCCGGGGTCCTCGCCTGGGCGTTGTTGCCGGCGTTGGCCTGGTGGTTCTTCGGCGAGCCGCGCACCTTGTTGGTGTTGCTGGGTACGCTGGGTCTGGCTGCGCTGTTGCGCGCCGGGCAGTCCTGGAACCGGGTGCTGTTGTCCAGCATCGCCCTGGGCCTGGTGTATGGCGTTGTTCTGGGTTCGGTGTTCCGCGAACCGATCGACACCCTCGCGCAAGAGATCGCCAAGATCCTTCCGCAGATGCTCGACGGGATCTACCAGAAATTGACGGTAGAAGAGCGGGGCCGCCTGGACGGGCTGATTGCACCGGTGCTCACCGGCCTGATCGCGGCCTTGTTGCAGGCCGTCAGTGTGCTGGCCCTGATGTTGGGTCGCTACTGGCAGGCAGCTTTGTATAACCCGGGAGGCTTCGGTCGCGAGTTTCGCGCCGTGAGACTGCCGCTGGCGGCGGCGCTGGTGCTGCTGGTGCTTATCCTGGTCGGGCCGAACTTCGGTACCGAACTGGCGATACTGACACCGTTGTGCACCATCCCGCTGCTCTTCGCCGGACTGGCCGTGATGCACGGCCTGGTGGCGCAAGGGCGACTGGCGAAGTTCTGGCTGGTCGGGTTGTACGTGACGCTGCTGCTGTTCATGCAGCTGATTTATCCGTTGCTCGTGGTCCTGGCCATTGTCGACAGCCTGATTGATTTTCGCGGACGCGGGGCGTCCAAGGACGCCGATAACGGCTCCGCGAACGGTGAAGGTTAAAAGTTAAGAGGTTTATACCAAATGGAACTGATCCTGCTGGAAAAAGTCGCCAACCTGGGCAACCTGGGCGACAAAGTTAAAGTCAAGGCTGGTTACGGTCGTAACTTCCTGCTGCCATTCGGCAAGGCTGTCTCCGCTACCGCCGCCAACCTGGCTGCGTTCGAAGAGCGCCGTGCAGAGCTGGAAAAAGCAGCTGCCGACAAGAAAGCTTCGGCTGAAAGCCGCGCTGCCCAACTGGCCGAGCTGGAAGTCACCATCACCGCTACCGCTGGCGATGAAGGCAAACTGTTCGGTTCGATCGGCACCCACGACATCGCTGACGCCCTGACCGCCTCCGGCGTCGAAGTGGCCAAGGCTGAAGTTCGTCTGCCGAACGGCACCATCCGTCAGGTTGGCGAATACGACGTAGCCGTGCACCTGCACAGCGACGTTGAAGCCACCGTACGCGTGGTCGTCGTCGCAGCCTAAAGCTGTATGGACCTGCTGGCTCCCTCGGGACCAGCCGGTTAACATCGGGCACGATCCTGCACCGCAGGTCGTGCCCTTTGTCTTTTTCAACACCCAGATTTCCAGGTGGCCATGAACGAGATAACCGCCCCAGAGCAATATGATCTGCAAACCGCCGCGCTGAAGGTGCCGCCGCATTCCATCGAGGCCGAACAGGCCGTGCTCGGTGGCTTGATGCTGGACAACAACGCCTGGGAGCGGGTGCTCGATCAAGTCTCCGACGGCGACTTCTACCGCCATGACCACCGCCTGATCTTCCGCGCCATCCACAAGCTGGTCGACCAGAACGTCCCGTTCGATGTGGTGACGCTGCACGAGCAATTGGACAAGGAAGGCCTGAGTTCGCAGGTCGGTGGCCTCGGCTACCTCGGCGAACTGGCGAAGAACACCCCGTCGGTGGCCAACATCAAGGCCTATGCGCAGATCATTCGCGAGCGCTCGACCCTGCGCCAGCTGATCAGCATCAGCAACGACATCGCCGACAGCGCCTTCAACCCTCAGGGCCGCAACGCCGAGGAAATCCTCGACGAGGCCGAGCGGCAGATCTTCCAGATCGCCGAGGCGCGGCCCAAGACCGGCGGCCCCGTGGGGGTCAACGAGCTCCTGACCAAGGCCATCGACCGCATCGATACGCTGTTCAACTCCGACAGCGAGATCACCGGCCTGTCCACCGGCTACACCGACCTCGACGAGAAGACCAGCGGCCTGCAGCCGGCCGACCTGATCATCGTCGCCGGCCGTCCGTCCATGGGCAAGACCACCTTCGCCATGAACCTGGTGGAGAACGCCGTGCTGCGCAGCGACAAGGCGGTGCTGGTGTACTCGCTGGAGATGCCAGGCGAATCGCTGATCATGCGTATGCTCTCGTCTCTCGGCCGCATCGACCAGACCAAGGTGCGTTCCGGCCAGCTGGACGATGACGACTGGCCGCGGCTGACCTCGGCGGTCAATCTGCTCAACGACCGCAAGCTGTTCATCGACGATACCGCCGGCATCAGCCCGTCGGAGATGCGCGCGCGGACCCGCCGCCTGGTGCGCGAGCACGGCGACATCGCCATGATCATGATCGACTACCTGCAGTTGATGCAGATCCCCGGCTCCAGCGGCGACAACCGGACCAACGAGATTTCCGAGATCTCCCGATCCCTCAAGGCTCTGGCCAAGGAATTCAACTGCCCGGTCATCGCCCTGTCGCAGCTCAACCGCTCCCTGGAGCAGCGGCCCAACAAGCGCCCGGTGAACTCCGACTTGCGGGAATCCGGAGCGATCGAGCAGGACGCCGACGTGATCATGTTCGTCTACCGCGACGAGGTGTATCACCCCGAGACCGAGCACAAGGGCATTGCCGAGATCATCATCGGCAAGCAGCGGAACGGTCCGATCGGCTTCATCCGCCTGGCCTTCATCGGCAAGTACACCCGCTTCGAGAACCTCGCGCCGGGCAGCTACAACTTCGACGACGACGAATAAGAACGTCGCTTCACCAATTCCGACCTTCAGCGTCGGAATTGGTCAATTTTTGTGCTATTCTCCGCGCCCGTGATTTTCCCGCCTCCCAAAAAAACCGGTCACTGACATGCAAGCAGCCAAACCACTCTTCGACTATCCCAAGTACTGGGCCGAATGCTTCGGGCCGGCACCGTTCCTGCCGATGAGCAGGGAGGAGATGGATCAGCTCGGCTGGGACTCCTGCGACATCATCATCGTGACCGGCGACGCCTACGTCGACCATCCGTCGTTCGGCATGGCCATCATCGGCCGCCTGCTGGAAGCCCAGGGCTTCCGCGTCGGGATCATCGCCCAGCCGAACTGGCAGTCGAAGGACGACTTCATGAAGCTCGGCGAGCCGAACCTGTTCTTCGGCGTCGCGGCGGGCAACATGGACTCGATGATCAACCGCTACACCGCGGACAAGAAGATCCGTTCCGACGACGCCTACACCCCTGGCGGCCTGGCCGGCAAGCGCCCGGACCGCGCCAGCCTGGTATACAGCCAGCGCTGCAAGGAAGCCTACAAGCATGTGCCGATCGTGCTCGGCGGCATCGAGGCTTCGCTGCGCCGCATCGCCCACTATGATTACTGGCAGGACAAGGTCCGCCATTCGATCCTGATCGACGCCTGCGCCGACATCCTCCTGTACGGCAACGCCGAGCGTGCCGTGGTCGACATCGCTCAGCGCCTGGCCGCCGGCGAGCGCATCGAGGACATCAGCGACATCCGCGGTACCGCGTTCATTCGTCGCGACACCCCGCAGGGCTGGTACGAGATCGATTCGACCCGTATCGACCGGCCGGGCAAGGTCGACAAGATCATCAACCCGTACGTCAACACCCAGGACACCCAGGCCTGCGCCATCGAGCAGCAGAAGGGCGAGGTCGAGGACCCGAACGAAGCCAAGGTGGTGCAGATCCTCGAAAGCCCGCGCATGACCCGGGAAAAGACCGTGATCCGCCTGCCATCCTTCGAGAAGGTGCGCAACGACGCGGTGCTCTACGCCCACGCCAACCGCGTGCTGCACCTGGAGACCAACCCCGGCAACGCGCGGGCCATGGTGCAGAAGCACGGTGAAGTCGACGTCTGGTTCAACCCGCCGCCCATTCCGATGACCACCGAGGAAATGGACTACGTCTTCGGCATGCCCTACGCGCGGATCCCGCATCCTGCCTACGGCAAGGAGCGCATCCCGGCCTACGAGATGATCCGTTTCTCGGTGAACATCATGCGTGGCTGCTTCGGTGGCTGCACCTTCTGCTCGATCACCGAGCACGAAGGGCGGATCATCCAGAACCGCTCCCACGAGTCGATCATTCGCGAGATCGAAGAGATCCGCGACAAGGTCCCGGGCTTCACCGGCGTCATTTCCGACCTCGGCGGTCCGACCGCGAACATGTACCGCATCGCCTGCAAGAGCACCGAGATCGAGACCCACTGCCGCAAGCCGTCCTGCGTGTTCCCGGGTATCTGCCCGAACCTGAACACCGACCACTCGTCGCTGATCAAGCTGTACCGCAGTGCCCGCGCCTTGCCGGGGGTGAAGAAGATCCTGATCGCCTCGGGCCTGCGCTACGACCTCGCCGTGGAGTCGCCGGAATACGTGCGCGAACTGGTCACCCACCACGTCGGTGGCTACCTGAAGATCGCCCCGGAGCACACCGAGGAAGGTCCGCTGAACCAGATGATGAAGCCTGGCATCGGCACCTACGACCGCTTCAAGCGCATGTTCGAGAAGTTCTCGAAAGAGGCGGGCAAGGAGCAGTACCTGATCCCGTACTTCATCGCCGCGCACCCGGGCACCACCGACGAAGACATGATGAACCTGGCCCTGTGGCTCAAGGGCAACGGCTTCCGTGCCGACCAGGTGCAGGCGTTCTACCCGTCGCCGATGGCGTCGGCCACGGCCATGTACCACTCGGGCAAGAACCCGCTGCGCAAGGTCACCTACAAGAGCGAAGGGGTGACCATCGTCAAGAGCGAGGAGCAACGCCGCCTGCACAAGGCCTTCCTGCGCTACCACGATCCGAAGGGCTGGCCGATGCTGCGCGAGGCCCTGCAGCGCATGGGTCGTGCCGACCTGATCGGCCCGGGCAAGCATCAGCTGATCCCGCTGCACCAGCCGGACACCGACAGCTACCAGAGCGCGCGCCGCAAGAACTCCACGCCGGCGGGCAGCCACAAGGTGGCCAAGGAACAGAAGATCCTTACCCAGCACACCGGCCTGCCACCACGGGCCAGCGATGGTGCCAAGCCGTGGGACAAGCGCGAGCAGGCCAAGGCTGCCGCCTTCGCCCGCAACCAGGAAGCGGCCAAGGCGCGCAAGGATGCAGCCAAGGGTGGCAAGGGCGGCAAGGGCAAGACCAAGCGCCAGCCGGTCCTGCCGCGCTAAGCCCCATGACGGGGCTTGTGCTCCGTCATGAAACTCTCGCTTGCACTCATCCGGTGCGGGTCGCTGATGGCCTCATCGCTGGCAAGCCAGTTCCCACAGGGACCGCATGCACCGCGCACCTTGTGGTAGCTGGCCCGAGACAGCCCCATTCCTGCCCAAGGCCACTGGCATAAGTCTTGCCGCATTCCCGCGCAAGACTTCCCCTGTGAGCCCCCTATGCCCGACCTGCTGGATGCCCTGACCCCAAGCCCCGCGACCTGGCATGAAATGCTGGCCGCCGATGGCAGCGTGCGTCCGCACTGGCAGGAGCTGCTCGCCCACCTGCAGCGCAGCGGCACGCAGCAACTGAGCCAGCGCCAGGCGCTGCTCAACCGCCAACTGCGGGAAAACGGCGTCACCTACAACATCTACGCCGACCCCGATGGCGCCGATCGCCCCTGGGAACTGGACCTGCTGCCTCAGGTGATCCCCGCCGCCGAGTGGAACGACCTGGCCCGCGGCATCGCCCAGCGTGCAGGGCTGCTGAACGCCGTGCTCGCCGATATCTACGGCCCGCAGCAGTTGATCGGCGAAGGCCTGTTGCCCGCCGAGCTGGTCTTCGGTCACGACAACTACCTCTGGCCCTGCCAGGGCATCGAAGTCCCCGACCGAACCTGGCTGCACATCTACGCGGCCGACCTGGCGCGAGGTCCGGACGGTCGCTGGTGGGTCACCGCCGACCGCACCCAGGCGCCTTCCGGAGCGGGCTATGCCCTGGAAAACCGCACCGTCGTCTCCCGGGCCTTTCCCGAGTTGTACCGCGACCTGCATGTACAGCACCTGGCGGGTTTCTTCCGCACCCTGCAACAAAGCCTCGCGCAGTTGGCCCCGAGAGGACGGGAAACGCTGCTGGTGGTGCTGCTGACCCCAGGACGCTTCAACGAAAGCTGGTTCGAACACCTGTTTCTCGCCCGCCAGCTCGGCTACCCGCTGGTGGAGGGCAGTGACCTGACCGTGCGCGACGGCACCGTCTTCCTCAAGACCCTCGGTGGCCTGCGCCGGGTCCATGCCATCCTGCGCCGGCTCGACGACGATTTCTGCGACCCCCTCGAACTGCGCACCGATTCCGCACTGGGCATCCCCGGCCTGCTGGACGCCGTTCGCCAGGGACGGGTGCTGGTGGCCAATGCGTTGGGCAGCGGAGTACTGGAGTCGCCCGGCCTGCCGGGCTTCCTGCCGGCGATCAGTCAGCGACTGCTGGGTGAGGAACTGATCCTGCCGTCCATCGCCAGTTGGTGGTGCGGCGAGCCGGCGGCCCTGGCCCAGGCGCTGGAGAAGATGCCGGAGTTGCTGTTCAAGCCGGCGTTCCCCTCGCAGAGCTTCCAGCCCTTGCTGGGCCGTGACCTGGACGCGACCCAGCGCCAGGCGCTGGCCGACCGCCTGCGAGCGCGTCCCTACGCCTATGTGGCCCAGGAACTGGCGCAGCTATCCCAGGCGCCGGTGTGGCAGGACAAAGGCCTGGAGGACCGGCCCGTGGGCATGCGCGTCTATGCGGTGGCCAGCGCCGAGGGCTGGCGGGTGCTGCCCGGTGGCCTGACCAGGGTGGCCGCGCAGGCCGATGCCGAAGTGGTCTCGATGCAGCGCGGCGGTGCCAGCAAGGACACCTGGGTCCTCGGCGAGCAACCCGCCCGCGGAGAACAGTGGCAGGTCAGCCGTAGCCTGGGCGTGGCCGATCTGGTCCGTGCCGACCCTTACCTGCCCTCGCGGGTGGTGGAAAACCTGTTCTGGTTCGGCCGCTATTGCGAGCGCTGCGATGCCAGCGCGCGGTTGCTGCGAATCCTCCTGGGCCGTTACCTCGACGGCGACTCGCCACAGGCGCTGGAAGCCGCGGTGCAACTGGCCGAAGGCCTGGAACTGCTGCCCAGGGAGGGTACCCTGGACACGCGCCTGCGCACGGCGCTGCTGGACCCGGACTGGGGCTTCAGCCTGCGGGCCAACCTGCAGCGCCTGCAATGGTCGGCGGGGCAGGTGCGCGGCAAGCTGTCACTGGAGAACTGGCAGGCCTTGAGCGAGCTGCAGAGGGAGGCGCAGCGCCTCGACGATCGCTCTGCCGATTTCACCGAACTGCTGGATTTCCTCAACCGGCTGATCCTGTCGATGGCAGCGCTGTCCGGCTTTGCCCTCGACGACATGACTCGCGACGAGGGCTGGCGCTTCCTTCTAACCGGGCGCCGGATCGAGCGCCTGCATGCCCTGGGCAGCAGTCTCGCCGGTTTCCTGCGCGGCCCTGCGGCGAGCGATCAATCCTGCCTGGAATGGCTGCTGGAACTGGCCAACAGCAGCATCACCTATCGCTCCCGTTACCTGGCCGTGGCGCAACTGATCCCGGCGCTGGACCTGCTCCTGCTGGATGAACAGAACCCCCACGGCGTGCTCTTCCAGTTGCGTTCCTTGCTGCGCTCGCTGGAGCGCTTGCGCAGTCCGGCGCAGGCCAGCCTGGTGGACCTGGCCGAGCGCCTGAAGCGTTTCGACCTGCGCAGCCTGGAGGATCCGTTGTTTGGCGCGGCCAGCCAGGATGCCGTACTGGAAGGGCTGGCGGTCATGCTCGAACAGATCGCCGAGGGGGCCGAAGTGGCCGCCGAGCGCCTGGCCCTGCAGCATTTCGCCCACGTCGATTCGAGCCAGCAGACGGTGTCCGCCTGATGAGTGCCCGTTACCAGATTCTTCACGATACCCATTACCGCTATGCCAGCCCGGTGTCCCTGGCCCAGCAACTGGTGCACCTGTGGCCGCGGGATTGCCCGTGGCAGCGCTGCGAGGAGCGGGTGCTGGAGGTGAGTCCGCTGCCGACCCGGCGTCGCGACGAGCAGGATGTGTTCGGCAACCCGCTGACGCGCCTGGGCCTGGAGTACAAGCATGACGAGCTCAAGGTCAGCACCCGGGTGTGCATCGAGGTCTTGCCCCGGCCCCTGCCGGTGCTTGCTGACTCGCCCGGCTGGGAGCAGGCGCGGGATGCCCTGGCCTACTCGCGGCAGGCGCTTCCCGCTGCATTGCTCGATGCCAGCCGATATCGCTTCGAATCGCCGTTCGTGCGCTTGAAACAGCGTTTCGTGGCGTTTTCCGAACCCTGCTTCGCTGCCGGCGTACCACTGCTGGAAGCCGTCCGGGCGCTGATGGAGAAGATCTTCCGCGAATTCACCTTCGATGCCGGCGCGACCCAGGTCGCCACGCCGCTGCTGGAGGTGCTGGAGCGGCGCCGCGGGGTCTGCCAGGACTTCGCCCACCTGATGCTCGCCTGCCTGCGTTCCCGTGGCCTGGCGGCACGCTATGTCAGCGGTTACCTGCTGACCCGGCCGCCGCCCGGGCAGGCGCGGCTGATCGGGGCCGATGCCTCGCATGCCTGGGTCTCGGTGTTCTGTCCGCGCCATGGTTGGGTCGACTTCGACCCCACCAACAACCTGCTGCCGGCGCTGGAGCACATCACCCTCGGCTGGGGGCGCGACTTCGCCGATGTCTCACCGCTGCGCGGAGTGATTCTCGGCGGCGGCCATCACGACCCGGAGGTGCGGGTGACGGTGTTACCGCTGGATCAGCTCGGCGGCTGATCCTTCCATTTCGGTGGGGCCAGGGGTTGCCAGGCATCCAGGGCATCGAGCAGGGCATCCGGCGCGGCGTCGACCTGCAACATGGCACGGTGATGCGGGCGGACGAAACCTTCGTCGACCACATGGTCGAGGAAGCCGGTGAGCTTCTCGTAGAAGCCGTTGACCTCCAGCAGGCCCAGCGGCTTGCCGTGGTAGCCGAGTTGTCCCCAGGTCCACACCTCGAACAGTTCTTCCAGCGTACCAAGGCCGCCGGGCAGGGCGATGAAGGCATCGGCCAGCTCGGCCATGCGCGCCTTGCGCGCGTGCATGCCGTCGACGACTTCCAGGCGGGTCAGGCCGGGGTGGGCGATTTCGGCGCGTTGCAGGCTGACCGGGATGATGCCGATCACTTCACCACCGGCGGCCATCGCCGCATCGGCGACGATACCCATCAGGCCCACGGCACCACCGCCATAGACCAGGGTCAGGCCGCGGCGGGCGATGGCCTGGCCGAGGGCCACGGCGGCTTCGCGGTAGACCGGGCTGACGCCGGTGCTGGCGCCACAGAACACACAAACGGAACGTAGAGGCATGACTTTCTCCGGGTCGAAAACGGCCACAGAGTAAGGCGGTGGGGCGGCGCTTCCAAGCCTTGGATCATTCCGGGCGGGAAAACTCGCAGGCGCTGCCGGTGGCGCCACAGGCGTAGGCGGCGAGCAAGCTTTGCATGAGAGTACTGATGAACATGTCGATCTACTCCTAAATGAGAGGTTGTCTCATCGTTCAGGATTTGGGCATGATGGGCACGTTGATTGTCTTGATGGACACCATAGAAGAATTTCACTGCCCGTTCAGGGGCTTGTCCCTTGACCCACATCAGCAGCGCGAAGCGCGGAATGGGGCAGTCTGATTTCAATAAAAAACCTGCCATGGAGATTCACAAATGTTTGCCAAACTCGTTGCCGTGTCCCTGCTGACCGTTGCCAGTGCCCAGGCAATGGCCGCTGATTGCAAGGTCACCGTCGACTCCACCGACCAGATGACCTACACCACCAAGGAAATCGTCGTCGACAAGAGCTGCAAGCAGTTCACCGTCGAACTGACCCACTCCGGCAACCTGCCGAAGAACGTCATGGGCCACAACCTGGTGATCAGCAAGACCGCAGACTCGCAAGCCATCGCTACCGCCGGCATGTCCAAGGGCCTCGACGGCGGCTACCTGGACGAGTCCGATGCGCGCATCATCGCCCACACCAAGCTGATCGGCGCGGGTGAAAAAGACTCCGCTACCTTCGACGTGTCGAAGCTGGCTGCGGGTGAAAGCTATCAATTCTTCTGCACCTTCCCTGGCCATATCGCCATGATGAAGGGCGCTGTCGTTCTGAAGTAACGCGATACCCTGTGGGAGCGGGTTCACCCGCTCCCACATTCGATTCGTGTCGTTGTTCAAGGCGCGAACGGCATTTCCCGCTTGTGCTGCGTCTTCTCGTACGTCCGCTTGATGATCTCGAACGCTTCCTCGCTCACCGGCTCGCCGTGCAGGAAGGCGTCGATCTGCGCGTAGGTCACGCCGTGGGACGCTTCGTCGGGCTTGCCCGGCGCGAGGTCTTCCAGGTCGGCGGTCGGCACTTTTTCCACCAGTGATTCCGGGGCGCCGAAGCTGCGCGCGATGGCCCGTACCTGGTTCTTTACCAGCCCGCTGAGCGGCGCCAGGTCGCAGGAGCCGTCACCGAACTTGGTGAAGAAGCCCATCACCGCTTCGGCGGCGTGGTCGGTCCCGATCACCAGGCCGGCACGGGCGCCAGCGATGGTGTACTGGGCCACCATGCGCATGCGCGCCTTGGTGTTGCCGACGACGAAGTCCACCATGGCCGGCTTGCCACCTTCCAGGGCCGAGACCTCCGCCGCCAGGGCACGCACTGCCGGGGCAATGTTCACCGTGTGCAGTTCGTCCGGCTGGATGAAGTCGATGCACGCCTGGGCGTCATGTTCGTCGTGCTGCACGTGGTACGGCAGGCGCACGGCGATGAAGCGATACTGCTCGTCGCCGGTCTGCTGGCGCAGTTCGTTGACCGCGCGCTGGGCCAGCAGGGCGGCGGTCAGCGAATCGACGCCGCCGCTGATGCCCAGGACCAGGACTTTCAGCCCGGCATTCTTCAGGCATTGCTGGATGAAGGCGACGCGCCGGGTGACTTCGGCATCGAGCGCGGCGCGGTCGGCGAATGGCGGCTGGACCTTGAGCTGCTGCGCGATCTCTCGCTGGACGGCTTGCATGGGTTACTCCTCGCTGGGAACTTGAAAAACGTGACGCAGGTAAGAGACGAAATTGGGGTCGCGGCACTGGGTCTTGGCGGCCTCGTCGGAAATCTTCGCCACGGGCTGGCCGTTGCAGTCGGTCATTTTAAGCACGATGCTCATCGGCGCCACGCCGGGGATGTCGCAGGTCAGGTTGGTGCCGATGCCGAAGCTGACATTGATGCGCCCACGCAGCGCGCGGAAGATGTGCAGCGCGCGGGGCAGGTCGAGGCCGTCGGAGAACACCAGGGTCTTGGTCATCGGGTCGATCCCGAGCTTGCGGTAGTGGGCGATGGCCTTTTCCGCCCACTGCACCGGATCACCGGAGTCGTGGCGCAGGCCGTCGAACAGCTTGGCGAAGTACAGGTCGAAATCACGCAGGAAGGCGTCCATGGTGATGCAGTCGGTCAGGGCGATGCCGAGCAGGCCGCGGTACTCGCGGACCCAGCAGTCGAGGGCGGCGATCTGGCTGTCGATCAGCCGCGGGCCGAGCTGCTGGTGGGCCATGATCCATTCATGGGCCATGGTGCCCAGTGGCTTGATATCCAGTTTCCATGCCAGGTGTACGTTACTGGTGCCGACGAAGCGTGCCGGGAACTGGTCCTTGAGCACCTTCACCACTTCTTCCTGGACGCCGTAGGAAAAACGCCGGCGGGTGCCGAAGTCGGCCAGTTGCAGTTCGGCCAGCTCGTCGTCGCCGGCGTTGGCGCGCAGCCAGTCGAACTTGCGCAGCAACTGTTCGCGGGCCTGGCTCAGCTGTACCTGTGGATGAAGATTGCGGTTGCGCACCTCGCTGATGATCGCCAACAGTGGCACTTCGAACAGGATCACATGCAGCCACGGGCCACGCAGGCGCAGGTAGAACTGGTCGTTCTCGATGCCTATCTGCAGGTAACGCAGGTTGAAGCGGAACAGGCCCAGAAAGCGCAGGAAGTCTGGCTTCATGAAGCTGATCTGTTCGAGGAAGCCCAGTTGCGCGTCGCTGATGCTCAGTTCGGCAAGGCGCTCGATCTCGACGCGGATCTGCCCCAGATAGGGGCGCAGGTCCTCGCCATTGCGGCAGCGAAACTCCCACTCGACGTCGACGTTGGGGTAGTTGTGCAGCACCGCCTGCATCATCGTCAGCTTGTAGAAGTCGGTGTCCAGCAGGCTCTGCACGCTGCGGTCGGCGAAAGCGCTTTCGCTCATATAAGGCTCCAGTTCCGGCGAGTGCCATCAAGGCGACTCATTTTGCCAGTGTAACGCGTTGCGGTCGCCCGACCGCACGGGTCGTTCGGTAGCAGACTACCTATGGCGGCGATTTTTCCCGCAGGGTCTAGCCTCTTATGGTGCTTGTTGTAGCAGTCGCGCACCACGGATGTGCAGTTCCGTTACGCAGCCTGTTACAGGGCGGTTGCACGTAAACACGCACCAGGGTTGCAATGATGGCATGGACTGGTTGCGCCTGACCTTCCCGGAAGGTGGCGCTTTGCGTCTGGGGAGCGGTTGCACGACCCGTAAAGCCAGAGCGCCGCGACATGGCGGAAATCCTGGAGTCGAGTTTTTTCCGAATGAAAAACCACTGGCACGGCCCTTGCTCGGAGCAAATGGCTGAAACAAGTTGCTGAAGTCGTAGTGCCAATCCAAAAAAACATCAGGAGCACCACCACATGTCGCAGACGTTTTACAAGAAAGGCTTTCTCGCTCTCGCCGTGGCCACGGCGCTGGGCGTTTCTTCGTATGTCCAGGCCGATCTGAAGATCGGCGTCGCGGGCCCGATGACCGGTGCCAACGCAGCGTTCGGCGAGCAATACATGAAGGGTGCCCAGGCTGCGGCCGACGTGATCAACGCCAAGGGTGGGGTGAACGGCGAGAAGATCGTCCTGGTCAAGGGCGATGACGCGTGCGAGCCCAAGCAGGCCGTGGCCGTGGCCAACCGCCTGGTGGACCAGGACAAGGTCTCCGGCGTGGTCGGTCACTTCTGCTCGTCCTCGACCATCCCGGCCTCCGAGGTGTACGACGAAGCCGGCGTGATCGCCATCACCCCGGGCTCGACCAACCCACAGGTCACCGAGCGCGGCCTGGGCGCCATGTTCCGTATGTGCGGCCGTGACGACCAGCAGGGCATCGTCGCCGGCGACTACATCGTCGACGTGCTCAAGGGCAAGAAGGTCGTGGTCCTGCACGACAAGGACACCTACGGCCAGGGCCTCGCCGACGCGACCAAGGCACAGCTGGAGAAACGCGGCGTGAAGCCGGTGCTGTACGAAGGCCTGACCCGTGGCGAGAAAGACTTCAGCGCCGTGGTCACCAAGATCCGCGCCGCCGGTGCCGACGTCGTCTACTTCGGCGGCCTGCACCCGGAAGCCGGCCCGCTGGTCCGCCAACTGCGCGAGCAGGGCCTGAAGGACGTGCCGTTCATGTCCGACGACGGCATCGTCACCGACGAGCTGGTGGCCACCGCCGGCGGCGCCCAGTACACCAACGGCGTGTACATGACCTTCGGCGCCGACCCGCGCCTGCTGCCGGACAGCAAGGAAGTCGTGGAGCAGTTCCGCAAGGGCGGTACCGAACCCGAGGGCTACACCCTGTACGCCTACGCCTCGGTCCAGGCCCTGGCCGCTGCCTTCGAAGGCGCCAAGTCGAAGAAGGGCGAGGACGCCGCCAAGTGGCTCAAGGCCAACCCGGTGAAAACCGTGATGGGCGAGAAAAAGTGGGACAGCAAGGGCGACCTGACCGTCTCCGACTACGTGGTCTACCAGTGGGACGCCAACGGCAAGTACCACCAGCTGGAAAAACAAAAATAACAATGGCATCCGGCCCGGGCAGCCAATGCCCGGGCTGCTGTCCTCTGCGCCGTACTGTCCCTTCTTGTAGATCTGCACAACCCTGCGCTGCGAGGGCCGCTTCCCCGGGGCCCGCCGTAGTCGGCGCTTGTGCAATCTCGAATACGTGAGATTGCGTTATGGATGGAATTTTCCTGCAGCAACTGATCAATGGACTGACCCTCGGGTCCGTCTATGGTCTGATCGCCATCGGCTACACAATGGTCTATGGCATCATCGGCATGATCAACTTCGCGCACGGCGAGGTGTACATGATCTCCGCTTACCTGGCGGCGATCAGCCTGGCATTGCTGGCCTATTTCGGTATCGAGTCGTTCCCCCTGCTGATGCTGGGCACCCTGTTGTTCACCATCGTGGTCACCGGGGTCTATGGCTTTACCATCGAACGCATCGCCTACAAGCCCTTGCGCAACTCCACCCGCCTGGCACCGCTGATCAGCGCCATCGGCATCTCGCTGATCCTGCAGAACTACGCGCAGATCAGCCAGGGCGCCCGCCAGCAAGGCGTGCCGACCCTGCTCGAAGGCGCCTGGCGCTTCGACGTCGGTACCGGCTTCGTGCAACTGACCTACACCAAGATCTTCATTCTCGTCGCGGCGTTCGCCGGCATGGCCCTGCTCACCTACGTGATCAAGTACACCAAGCTCGGGCGCATGTGCCGCGCCACCCAGCAAGACCGCAAGATGGCCTCGATCCTGGGCATCAACACCGACCGGGTGATCTCCTACGTGTTCGTCATCGGTGCGGTGATGGCCGCCCTGGCCGGCGTACTGATCACCATGAACTACGGCACCTTCGACTTCTATGCCGGTTTCATCATCGGCATCAAGGCCTTCACCGCCGCGGTGCTCGGCGGCATCGGCTCGCTGCCTGGGGCCATGCTCGGCGGGATCGTCCTGGGTATCTCCGAATCGCTGTTCGCCGGCCTGGTCAACTCCGACTACAAGGACGTGTTCAGCTTCTCGCTGCTGGTGCTGATCCTGATCTTCCGTCCCCAGGGCCTGCTGGGTCGCCCGCTCGTGGCTAAGGTGTGAACATGTCCACTGCCAAGACTGCTTCTTCCGGTTTCGATATCAAACGCACCTTGCTGGAAACCATCGTCGCCGGCCTGCTCGCCCTGATCGTGTTCGGTCCGGTGGTGGGCGTGGTCCTCGACGGCTACAGCTTCAACGCCGAGCCGAGCCGCGTGGCCTGGCTGGTGGGCGGGGTGATGCTGGGCCGCCTGCTCATCAGCCTGTACCTGCAGACCGCCGCCGGCCAGCGCATGCTCCACGGCTTCGAAAGCGGCGGCTCCGGGGTTCATGTGCTGGCGCCGGACTACAAGTCGCGCCTGCGCTACATCATCCCGGCACTCATCGTCATCGCCATCGTCTTCCCGATCTTCGCCAACAAGTACCTGCTGACCGTGGTCATCCTCGGGCTGATCTACGTGCTGCTGGGCCTGGGCCTGAACATCGTGGTCGGCCTGGCCGGCCTGCTCGACCTCGGCTACGTGGCGTTCTACGCCATCGGTGCCTACGGCCTGGCGCTGGGCTACCAGTACCTCGGCCTGGGCTTCTGGAGCGTGCTGCCGCTGGCGGCCATCGCCGCGGCGCTGGCGGGATGCATACTCGGCTTCCCGGTGTTGCGCATGCACGGTGACTACCTGGCGATCGTGACCCTGGGCTTCGGCGAGATCATCCGCCTGGTGCTGAACAACTGGCTGTCCTTCACCGGTGGCCCGAACGGCATGCCGGTACCGTCGCCGACCATCTTCGGCCTGGAGTTCGGCCGTCGGGCCAAGGACGGCGGGGTGCCGATCCACGAGTTCTTCGGCTTCGAATACAACGCCAACCTCAAGTTCATCTTCATCTACGCGGTGCTGTTCCTCGTCGTGCTGGCGGTGCTGTACATCAAGCACCGGCTGACCCGCATGCCGGTGGGCCGGGCCTGGGAAGCCCTGCGCGAGGACGAGATCGCCTGCCGTTCCATGGGCCTGAACCACGTGCTGGTGAAGCTCTCGGCGTTCACCCTGGGTGCGTCCACCGCCGGCCTGGCCGGGGTGTTCTTCGCCAGCTACCAGGGCTTCGTCAACCCGTCGTCGTTCACCTTCTTCGAGTCGGCGCTGATCCTCGCCATCGTGGTCCTGGGTGGCATGGGCTCGACGGTGGGCGTGGTGATCGCCGCATTCGTGCTGACCGTGGCCCCGGAACTGCTGCGCAGCTTCTCCGAATACCGCGTGCTGCTGTTCGGCGTGCTGATGGTGCTGATGATGATCTGGCGACCGCGCGGGCTGATCCGTATCAGTCGCGCCGGTGTGGTCCCGCGTAAAGGAGTGGCGCCATGAGCGACGACGTGATTCTGTCTGTGGATAACCTGATGATGCAGTTCGGCGGGATCAAGGCGCTGAGCGATGTCAGCCTGCAGGTCAAGCGCAACGACATCTTCGCCCTGATCGGCCCCAACGGCGCGGGCAAGACCACCGTGTTCAACTGCCTGACCGGCTTCTACAAGGCCAGCGGCGGCAAGATCGAACTCAACGTGCGTGGCTCGCACACCAACGTGATCCAGTTGCTCGGCGAGCGTTTCCAACTGGGTGACTTCGTGTCGCCGAGCCGTTTCCTGACCCGCCTGCGCTACAAGATGTTCGGCGGTACCCACCTGGTCAACCGCGCCGGCCTGGCGCGGACCTTCCAGAACATCCGCCTGTTCCGGGAGATGTCGGTGGTGGAGAACCTGCTGGTGGCCCAGCACATGTGGGTCAACCGCAACCTGCTGGCCGGGGTGCTCAACACCAGGGCCTACCGCAAGGCTGAAAGCGATGCCCTCGACCATGCCTTCTACTGGCTGGAAGTGGTGGACCTGGTGGACTGCGCCAACCGCCTGGCCGGCGAACTGTCCTACGGCCAGCAGCGCCGCCTGGAAATCGCCCGGGCCATGTGCACGCGGCCGAAGATCATCTGCCTCGACGAACCGGCCGCCGGCCTCAACCCGCAGGAAACCGAGGCCCTGAGCCGGATGATCCGCGTGCTGCGCGACGAGCACGACATCACCGTGGTGCTGATCGAGCACGACATGGGCATGGTCATGAGCATTTCCGACCATATCGTCGTGCTCGACCACGGCACCGTCATCGCCGAAGGCAAGCCGCAGGACATCCGCAACAACCCGACCGTGATCGCCGCCTACCTGGGTGCTGACGAAGAGGAACTGGCATGAGCGCACCCATTCTCGAACTGCAGGAGCTGGACGTGTTCTACGGGCCGATCCAGGCGCTGAAGAAAGTCTCGATGCACATCGACGAAGGCGAGACGGTGAGCCTGATCGGCGCCAACGGTGCCGGCAAGTCGACCCTGCTGATGTCGATCTTCGGCCAGCCGCGGGCCGCGGCGGGCAAGATCGTCTATCGCGGCACCGACATCACCCACAAGTCCTCGCACTACATCGCCTCCAACGGCATCGCCCAGTCGCCGGAAGGGCGGCGGGTGTTCCCCGACATGACCGTCGAGGAAAACCTGATGATGGGCACCATCCCCATCGGCGACAAGCATGCCGACGAGGACATGCAGCGCATGTACGAGCTGTTCCCGCGGCTCAAGGAACGGCGCAACCAGCGGGCCATGACCATGTCCGGCGGCGAGCAGCAGATGCTCGCCATCGCCCGTGCGTTGATGAGCCGGCCCAAGCTGCTGTTGCTGGACGAGCCGTCGCTGGGCCTGGCGCCGATCGTGGTCAAGCAGATCTTCTCCACCCTGCGGGAGCTGGCGAAGAGCGGGATGACCATCTTCCTCGTCGAGCAGAACGCCAACCATGCGCTGAAGCTGTCGGACCGGGCGTACGTGATGGTCAACGGGCAGATCCGCATGACCGGCACGGGGCAGGAGTTGCTGGTGAACGAGGAGGTGAGGAACGCCTATCTCGGCGGTCACTGAGCGCGTCTTGTCGTTCTTGATGGCCTCGTCGTCGGCGATGAGGTCATCAAGACCTGCGAGGAACTCAAGGTAAAACCGGACAGTCGTACCCCGTGTACCGTTTCGACGCTGCACAAGGAACCCATGCGATGTCCCTCCGTACCCTGTTCACCCCGGCATTTCTCACCTGCGCCCTGCTGTTCGGCAGTGCGGCGCAGGCCGAGGAAGCGGCCAAGGTCCAGATCGACTCCTCCGCCTCGTCTTCCGACAACCTCGCCGCCATCCACCGCGAATCCGGCATGAGCCACACCCTGCACGACTCCGGGGTCAGCGTGGCCGACCTGAAGAAGATGCGCGACACCCTCAACCAGAACGCCAGTGACCTGCAGGAGCTGCGCCGTACGGTCGACGAGCAGTCGCGGCAGATTGGCGAGCTGCAGCGCCGTCTCGAAGACACCAACCGCAAGGTGCAATGACCCTGCGAATGGTTGTCCACAGGAATGTGGAAAAGTTAGCCAGGAACATGCTTGCGATGCGGCAGAAAGTCGCTGTAAGCAGTTGTTTTCCCTATTGTTGAAGTTGTCCACGGTTCATGTGGAAGCGATTGTGGGTAAGTTGGTGGTATTCATCTGGAGGCCTTGATTTACGTGGCCTTCAAGGGGTTGGTTGAATTTTGATCAGCAACTTTGAAAGCTGCGCACAATGTGTTTGTCAAGTTTCAAGTCATGCAATGAAGCACACTTGAACGCACCATGAAACCCTGTGGATAAGTCTGTGGGAAAGCCTTGGAAAGACCCTGCCAGGCAGCGGAACTACAGGCTTTGCGCCAGTACCGCAATTATCCCCAGTGCCGCGTTTCGCGACTGAAGGACCGGCAGCCGTTGTAGTCAAGGAAAAATCGCGCCAGGCAGGGGGGCAGGTCTGTGAATAACTCCATTGGCGAAGTTATACAGTTGCCCCCAATCGGCGTGGAAAGCCTTGTGGATAAGATGCGCATACCTGACGCTGAGCCTTATGGATCAAGGCGTTGCGGCGTTTGATCGTTTTTTGTACAGGCGCGCAAACGCTTGCCGCGCCCCCACGCGCCGGGCATGCTGCAAGGCCTGCCGTCCTCTTGCCTGTGGGCAAGCCTACCCAAGGAGAATTCCATGACTTCCACCGTATTCATTACCGGTGCCACTTCCGGCTTCGGTGAAGCCTGTGCCCGGCGTTTCGCCGAGGCGGGCTGGTCGCTGGTGCTGACCGGCCGCCGCAAGGAGCGACTGGACGCCCTGTGCGCGGAACTGGCGCAGAAGACCGAGGTGCACGGCCTGGTCCTGGATGTGCGTGACCGCAAGGCCATGGAACAGGCGCTGGCCAACCTGCCACCGGCCTTCACCACGCTGCGCGGGCTGATCAACAACGCCGGCCTGGCCCTGGGCGCGGACCCTGCACAGAAGTGCGACCTGGACGACTGGGACACCATGGTCGACACCAACATCAAGGGCCTGATGTACAGCACCCGCCTGCTGCTGCCGCGGCTGATCGCCCACGGGCGTGGCGCGACCATCCTCAACGTCGGCTCGGTGGCGGGCAACTATCCGTACCCGGGCAGTCATGTGTATGGCGGCACCAAGGCCTTCGTCGGGCAGTTCTCCCTGAGCCTGCGCTGCGACCTGCGCGGCACCGGGGTGCGGGTGACCAATATCGAGCCGGGGCTGTGCGAAAGCGAGTTCTCGCTGGTGCGCTTCGGTGGCGACCAGGGCCGCTATGACGCGACCTACGCCGGGGCGGAGCCGATCCAGCCGCAGGATATCGCCGAGACGGTGTTCTGGGTGCTGAACCAGCCGGCGCATATCAACATCAACAACCTGGAGTTGATGCCGGTGAGCCAGGATTGGGCCGGGTTCTCGATCGACCGGTCCGCCAGGCAGGAGTGATCGGCCTTCAGGGCCGGCTCACATAGAACAGCACATGACTCATTGATTCAGTGGCGACTTGTGGGAGCGGGTTTACCCGCGATTACGGTGGTGGCATCACCGACGCAATCGCGGGTAAACCCGCTCCTACAGGGTCCCTGTACATCGCGAACAGCGTCAGTCTGGGCGCTGCAAGCCTTCCAGGCAGGTCGCCAGGTGATAAGGCGTAGTCGACGGCATGTCGCTGCGACTCACCACTCCCTGTCCATCCCGGCATTCATGCCAGCCGCCCTCATGCAGGAACTGCCGACGCAACACCTCTAGCTGGACGGGGATTTTCGCAGCGCCATCCGCCCGCAGCTTCAACGCCCGCAGATATTCCGCCTGCGCCCAGATCCTCTGGGTCGCATCGCGCACACCGCCGTCCGGATCGAGCATCGCCAGCACCGCCCCTGCCTTCACGCCGTGTTCCTCGGCGAAGCCGAACGCCCGCTCCAGCGACTGGTGCAGCGCCGTCTCCTTGAGCAGTGGCGAGGTCTCCAGCAGGTAGAACCATTCGAACTGGTGCCCCGGTTCGAACCAGTTATCCACAGCCCCGCGCGGTTTCTCCAGCATCACCCCGTGCCGCGGATCGATGAAATGTTCCTGCATGGCTTCGCTCAAGGCGACCAGCGCCTCCCGTACCTGGTCGTCCTTACGCACGGCGAGGGTGGCGAGGAAGGCTTCGGCCAGGTGCATCAGCGGGTTCTGCAACGGGCCGCTGCCCAGGTCCGCCCAGTCCTCGTCGAGGCTGGCCTCATACAGGCCATCCGCCGTGGCGAAGCGCTCGGCGACTACGCTGAGGGCGGCGTTCAGGGTCGATTCCACCAGGCTGTCGCGGGACTTCGCCCAGTAGTGGGCGCAGGCGAAGATGATGAAGGCGTGGGTGTAGAGATCCTTGCGCCGGTCCAGCGGCTTGCCGTCGGCGTCGATGCTGTAGAACCAGCCGCCGTGTTCGGCATCGTGGAAGTGCCGCTGCAGGGAACGGAACAGCGCGGCGGCGCGTTCGCTGGCACCGGGCTGCTCGATGCAGCTGCTGAACAGGTAGAGCTGGCGCGCGCAGGCCATGGCCCGGTAGCGCTGCACCGGCAGTGGCTGGTGCGCGGAATCGAGGGCTTCGAACGGCAGGGCCATGTCCGGGTTCCAGCCAGGACCTTGCCACAGCGGCACGATGCACCGATCGAAGTGGTGCTGGACTTCAGCGAGCAGGGCGGGCTGGGCAGGGGAGAGTTCGGACATGGAAAAGGTTCGTCGCCGTCGTTGCGTTGGCGCGCATGGTAGCAGGAAATTTCCCCGTGGCGCCGGGATCAGCCGGGGTTGCCGAGCCCCTGCCAGTGCCGGGCGCCGACGAAGATGAAGCGCAGTTGCTGGGTGATCTTGGCCTGGGCGCTCAGTTGCCCGGGGGCCAGTTCCGAGGGATCGATCAGTTCGGGCAGGGTCGCGAACACGGTCTTCACCACCAGGTCGGCCATTACTGCCAATGCATCGCTGTCCAGGTGCTGCCAGCGACGCATGCGCCCCAGGTCGGCGGCAAGGTCGGAGCTGATGCCTTCGCGCAGGCGGGCAATGGCCTGGCGCACGGGCTGCGAGCCGCCGTACTGCTCGCGGGCGAGGAACAGGAACTGTGCGCGGTTGGCCGCGACCACATCGAGGAAGATGCGCACCGAGGCATCGGTGATGCCACCCAGCTCGAACTCGTTTTGACGGACCCTGCGGATGGTCTGGCGGAAGGTTTCATTGACTTCGCGGACCAGGGCCAGGCCCAGTTGGTCCATGTCGTCGAAATGGCGGTAGAAACCGGTGGGCACGATACCGGCGGTGCGGGCCACTTCGCGCAGGCTGATGCTGCCGAATCCGCGACCGCTTTCCATCAGTTGGCGGGCGGCATCCAGCAGGGCGTGGCGGGTCTGTTGCTTCTGTTCGGCGCGCGGCAGCATGGCAGGTACGGTTCGTGTGAAACAGGCCTGCACTCTAAAGGCCGAGGCCGGAAAAACAAAGCCCGGTCAGTTGACCGGGCCTCGGAGGGGAAGGGGTTGCGCACGGGTAGCTGTTGTTTTGGCGCATAGGCATCAGCTCACCCGTTGGGCTTGTTCGATGGCACGGTCGGAACCACCTTCGGCAACACGGTTGGCACGTTCGATGGCGCGGTCGGAACCACCTTCGGCAACACGGTTGGCACGTTCGATGACTCGGTCGGAACCACCTTCGGCAACACGGTTGGCACGTTCGATGACGCGGTCGGAACCACCTTCGGCAACGCGGTTGGCACGTTCGATGGCGCGGTCGGAGCCGCCTTCGGCAACGCGGTTGGCACGTTCGATGGCACGGTCGGACCCGCCTTCGGCAACGCGGTTGGCACGTT
The DNA here is from genome assembly GCF_036324125.1 of Pseudomonas ulcerans. Taxonomy (NCBI): domain Bacteria; kingdom Pseudomonadati; phylum Pseudomonadota; class Gammaproteobacteria; order Pseudomonadales; family Pseudomonadaceae; genus Pseudomonas; species Pseudomonas ulcerans. Next base: position 26,763 of record NZ_JAZDQN010000059.1, read on the forward strand.
CGATCACGCGGTCGGAGCCACCTTCAGCCAGTGTGTTCAGCGGCTGGGAAACGATGGCCGAGCTGGAACGGGCTTCGGCGGAGAGGTGTTGATCGGCGGCCGGCAGGGCAAAGGCGTTGGCGGCCAGGATGGACAGGGTCAGGCTCAGCAGCAGTTGGCGTTTCATGATTTGGTTCTCCTCGGAGAGGGTGGGAAAGTGGGTACGAAGCCAATGCTACTCTTGGAAATTGGATAGAAAAGTTCATAAAGATAATGGTAACAATCAACAGGATTGATACATTCCGCGAGACGCTCTAGGGCGGGCCTTTCCCGAGTGCCATTGTCGGAATTGCCGGGCGTTTCGATTGGAAACATCGCCTCGGATCGATGGAAAAACTGACGAAGACATCAGGAAAAAATCGCTGCGCGCGAGCCAATTGGGTAAAACCCCTCGGCGTTTCGTCAGTCCCAAGTACAAGTGCGTGGCTCACGCACGCTGCCTGCCTCGCGGTTACTGGAGATTCGTGCAATGACGCGCCCCGCCAAAATCATCACCTGGACCCTCGCCAGCCTCGTGCTGGTGCTGGCGTTGCTGGTGATCTTCATCGCCACCTTCGACTGGAACCGGGCCAAGCCCTTCCTCAACGACAAGGTGTCGCAAGCCCTGCACCGGCCCTTCGCGATCAACGGCAACCTCGCCGTGCACTGGCGTCGCGAGCCCGAGGAAGGGGGCTGGCGGGCCTGGGTGCCGTGGCCGCATTTCACCGCCGAGGACCTTACCCTGGGCAACCCGGACTGGCTGAAGGAACCGCAGATGGTCGGCCTGCAGCAGGTGGACTTCCGCCTCTCGCCACTGCCGCTGCTGGCGCAGCGCATCGTCATCCCGCGCATCGACCTCAAGCTGCCCACCGCCAGCCTCAAGCGCCTGGCCGACGGTCGGGCCAACTGGACCTTCGACTTCGGGCCCAAGGACGAGCAGGCCGAGCCTTCGAAGTGGGTGATGGATATCGGCGCCATCGGTTTCGACAAGGGCCAGGTGGCCTTCGATGACGCCACGTTGAAGACCAACGTCCAGGTACAGGTCGACCCGCTGGGCAAGCCCATCCCGTTCAGCGATATCGTCGGCAAGAGCGCCGCCGAGAAGACCGCCAGGGAGCACGGCAATGCCCAGGACTACGCTTTCGGTTTCAAGGCCAAGGGCACTTACAAAGGCCAGGCCTTGACCGGTGAAGGCAAGATCGGCGGCCTGCTGGCCCTGCAGGACGCCACCCAGCCGTTCCCGGTCCAGGTGGACATGAGCATCGCCAAGACCCGCGCCATCGTCGCCGGTACCCTCACCGACCCACGCAACCTCGGCGCCCTCGACCTGCGGCTGAAACTCTCGGGCGCCAGCCTTGGCAACCTCTACCCGCTGACCGGCGTGACCCTGCCGGACACCCCGCCTTACCAGACTGACGGCCACCTGATTGCCAAGCTCCATGAGCCGGGCGGCGCGGTTTTCCGCTACGAGGGCTTCAACGGCAAGATCGGCGACAGCGACATCCATGGCGACCTGTCCTTCGTCTCCAGCCAGCCGCGGCCCAAGCTTACGGGCAAGCTGGTGTCCAACCAGCTGCTGTTCAAGGACCTCGCGCCGCTGATCGGCGCCGACTCCAATGCCAAGCAGAAAGCCCGTGGCGGCGCGGCGAAGCAACCGGGCGACAAGGTGCTGCCGGTGGAAGAGTTCCGCACCGAACGCTGGCGGGCGATGGACGCCGATGTCACCTTTGCCGGCAAGCGCATCGTGCAGACCGAGGAGCTGCCGTTCACCGACCTCGACAGCCATGTCTTCCTCGAAGACGGCCTGCTGCGCCTGGAGCCGCTGTCCTTCGGCGTAGCCGGCGGCAAGCTGGACATGCTGGTGCGCCTCGACGGCCGCAGCGCGCCGATGCAGGGCAGGGTGCGCTTCACTGCGCGCAATCTGAAGCTCAAGCAGCTGTTCCCGACCTTCGAACCGATGAAGACCAGCTTCGGCGCGCTGAACGGCGATGCCGACCTGAGTGGTCGCGGCAACTCGGTGGCGGCGTTGCTCGGTACCTCCAATGGCGACCTGAAGCTGCTGATCAACGATGGCGCGGTGAGCCGCAGCCTGATGGAGATTGCCGGGCTCAACGTCGGCAACTACGTGGTTGGCAAGCTGTTCGGCGACAACGAGGTGAAGATCAACTGCGCGGCGACCGATGTCGGGATCAAGGATGGCCTGGCGACGACCCGGCTGTTCGTGTTCGATACCGAGAACGCGGTGATCTACGTGACCGGTACGGCAAACTTCGCCACCGAGCAACTGGACCTGAAGATCAACCCTGAATCCAAGGGCCTGCGCCTGTTCTCCCTGCGCTCGCCGTTGTATGTGCGTGGCTCGTTCGCCAAGCCATCGGCCGGGGTGCAGGCGGTACCGCTGGCGTTGCGCGGTGCGGGGATGGTGGCCTTGGGTGTGGCGGCCGGGCCGGCGGCGGGGTTGCTGGCGTTGATCGCCCCGAGCAGCGGGGATGAGCCGAACCGGTGTACGCCGTTGCTGGAGCAGATGCGGGCGGGGAAAGCGCCCAAGACAGTGAAATGATTCGAGGGCCCTATCGCGGGTGAACCCGCTCCCACAAGGTCTCCTCAGGCCTGAGGCTGGTGGGGATCCTGTGGGAGCGGGTTCACCCGCGATGGGGTCAGCAAGAACAATAGAGAAATCAGGGCCCTTTCAACAGATCCGCCATATCGTCGGCATGCTCTTCTTCCTGGGCCAGGATGTCCTCGAAGATGCGCCGGGTGGTCGGATCGCTGTCGCCGATGAAGCGCACGATCTCCCGATAGCTGTCGATCGCGATGCGCTCTGCCACCAGGTCCTCCAGCACCATCTCCTTCAGGTCCTTGCCGGCCACGTATTGGGCATGGGAGTTCTTGCTCAGGTTGTCCGGATTCAGGTCCGGCTCGCCGCCCAGTTGCACGATGCGTTCGGCCAGCTTGTCGGCATGTTCCTGCTCCTGGTTGGCGTGTTCGAGGAACTCCGCCGCGGCGACGCTGGCCTTGATCCCGCTGGCCATGTAGTAGTGGCGCTTGTAACGCAGGGTGCACACCCACTCGGTGGCCAGCGACTCGTTGAGCAGGCGCAGGATGGTTTCACGGTCGGCGTTGTAGCCTTCGGTCACCGCGCCTTGGTCCACATGCTTGCGCGCACGTTCGCGCAGGGTCTTCACATCGGTCAACGTAACGTTGCTCATGACAGTCTCCAGGCTGGAAAAAACGGGTGCGCCGCGCTCTGCCGGCGCGGTCGCTACATCAGGTACGAGTACCGCAGCGGGCGGAAAGTTTTATCAGCCGCGTACCGCGTGATCGTCTTTCTCACGCTGCTCGCAGGTCTTGAAGCCCTTGTCGTCGACATGCCCGGTGGCGTCGAAACGCACGTAGTACGCCTGCTGCTGGCCTTCCTTGTTGAGGATGTAGTTGTTGCAGGTGCCGCCGTGGGGCAGGTCGATCACTGTGGACGGGCTGCCGCCGATGGCGATGACCTTCTGCATGGTCATGCCTTTCTCCACCTGCTTGACCAGCGGTTGTTCGCGGTAGGTGACATAGTCCACCGGGTTTTCCGGACGGCTGCTGCAGCCGACCAGGGTCGCGGTTGCCAGAAGAGCTGCCAGGGCGTGCTTGTACATGGTCGTACTCTCTCGTAGTGGGCCGTCAGTGGCCCGATACGGATTTGGAACCGCAAGCGGGGACGGGAGTTCGATTGCGATTGCCATCGTTTCGCCTGTAGGGTGGTCGCTACGTCCAGGGACCGGAGGTCCGTATGCCGCAAGCGCTCGCCACTCGTTATCCGCTGGTGTTGGTGCCGGGCATGCTCGGCTTCGTACGCCTGGTGCTCTATCCCTACTGGTTCGGCATCGTCGCCGCGCTGCGCCGGGGCGGCGCGCAGGTGTATCCGGTGCAGGTGTCGCCGCTGCACAGCAGCGAGGTGCGTGGCGAGCAACTGCTGCGCATCGTCGAGGAACTGCGCCAGCGCACCGGCGTCGACAAGGTCAACCTGCTCGGCCACAGCCAGGGTGCGCTGACCGCCCGCTACGTGGCGGCGAAACGCCCGGAGTGGGTGGCGTCGGTCACCTCCATCGCCGGGCCCAACCACGGTTCGGAGCTGGCGGACTATTTCGAGCGGGAATATCCCGGCGACTCCCCGCGGGGGCGTTTGCTCAAGGCGCTCCTGCACGGCCTGGCAGTGCTGATGGGCTGGCTGGAAACCGGCTGGAAGGGCCCGGCGCTGCCTGTCGATGTGCACGCCTCGCACCTGTCCCTGACCCGTGCCGGCGTGGCCGCCTTCAACCAGCTTTATCCACAGGGCCTGCCCGACACCTGGGGCGGTGAAGGTCCGGCCGAGGTCGATGGCGTGCGCTATTACTCCTGGTCCGGCGTGCTCACCCCCGGCATCACCGATCGAGGCCTCAACCGGCTGGATGGCAGCAATCGTTTCTGCCGGCTGTTCGCGCGGACCTTCGTGGTCGAGAAAGGCCAGTGCGACGGCATGGTCGGGCGCTACAGCTCGCACCTGGGCCAGGTGATCGGCGACGACTTCCCCCTCGATCACCTGGATATCGTCAACCAGTCCCTCGGCGCCGTGGGCAAGGGCGCGCAGCCGGTGAAGCTGTTCACTGACCACGCGGCCCGCCTCAAGGCCGCCGGCTGCTGAGCCTCGACCAAGGATGTAAGAAATCTTGTCTAAACTCCGATGACCGCTGCCCCCTCACGCAGCGCTCGGGAGAAACACCATGAAGATGCTGCACGTGCCGTTGTTGGTGCTGGGCTTGCTGATGGCTTCACAGGGATTCGCGGCCACCGCCCAGCAGGAAAAGATGAAGACCTGCAACGCCGACGCCACCGCCAAGGCGCTCAAGGGCGACGAACGCAAGGCGTTCATGAGCGACTGCCTGAAGGCCAAGCCCGCCACCACCCAGCAGGACAAGATGAAGACCTGCAACGCCGACGCCACGACCAAGGCGCTCAAGGGCGATGAACGCAAGACCTTCATGAGCGACTGCCTGAAGAAAAAATGATCACCGCCGCACGCGGGCCATTGCCCTGGAGCAATGGCTCGTCGTCCGGCGACGCCCGCCCCTATGCCTGTACGCCGAACGCTGGCAGACTGCCGCCTTTGTCGTCTTGGCTGTCTGAGGTTGTATGACTTTTACCCAGCGTCAGATCGTGCTGGCCAGTTGGATCATCATATTCGCCGGCTTGTTGCTGGTATTGCCGCTCAAGTTGCTGCCGAGCCTGCTGGCCGGATTGCTGGTGTTCGAGCTGGTGAACATGCTCACGCCGAAACTGCAGCACGTGATCGCCGGGCCGCGTGCGCGCTGGCTGGCGGTGGCGTTGCTGGGCACCCTGGTGGTCAGCACCCTGACCCTGATCTTCGCCGGGGCCATCAGCTTCCTGTTGCACGAGGCGGAAAACCCCGGCGCCTCGCTGGACCGCTTCATGCTCCTGGTGGACCAGGCCCGCGGCCAGCTTCCGCCGTTCATCGACGCCTACCTGCCAGCCAGTGCCGCCGAGTTCAAGGTGGCCATCGGCGACTGGCTGAAGACCCACCTCGGCGAGCTGCAACTGGTGGGCAAGGGGGCGGCGCACATGTTCGTCACGCTGTTGATCGGCATGATCCTCGGGGCGATCGTCGCGCTACAGCGGATCCCTGATATTTCCCGGCGCAAGCCGTTGGCGGCGGCGCTGTTCGAGCGCCTGTCGCTGCTGGTCCAGGCGTTTCGCAACATCGTCTTCGCGCAGATCAAGATTTCCCTGCTCAACACGGCGTTCACCGGGGTATTCCTGGCGGTGGTCCTGCCGATGTTCGGCGTGCACCTGCCGCTGACCAAGACCCTGATCGTGCTGACGTTCCTGCTCGGCCTGCTACCGGTAATCGGCAACCTGATGTCCAACACCCTGATCACCATCGTCGGACTGTCGCTGTCGATCTGGGTGGCGGTGGCGGCGCTGGGCTACCTGATCGTCATCCACAAGGTCGAGTACTTCCTCAACGCGCGGATCGTCGGCGGGCAGATCAGTGCCAAGTCGTGGGAGCTGTTGCTGGCGATGCTGGTGTTCGAGGCGGCATTCGGGCTGCCGGGGGTGGTGGCGGGGCCGATCTACTACGCGTACCTGAAGAGCGAGTTGAAGCGGGTGGAGCTGGTCTGAAGGGCAGGAGCGCTACCCGGATAGTGTGGGAGCGGGGTGACCCCCCCGGGGGCTGGTTGGGTTTGCAAACCAGTAAACCGGGGGACGCCCCCCCCACCAGGCATGGGGCGGTGGCCGGGCGGGGGCCGGGGCGCCCCCCCCACAAGTGGGGGGGCCCCCACCCCCCCCCCCGGGCGGGGCGCGGCCCCCCCGCCCGGGCCGGTCATCCCCCCCGGGGCGCCCCGCCCGGCGCGGCCCCCCCCCCCCACTCCCCCGGCCCCCCCGCCGGCCACCTTTCCCGCGGGGGCGACCTGGGCCCGGCGGCGGTCTCGCCCCCGGTGCCGGGCGGCCCCCCCGCGGCGGCGCAGGCCCGGGTCCTCGCCCATGT
>NZ_JAZDQN010000060.1:0-32684 GCF_036324125.1 Pseudomonas ulcerans
CGACTTCTGATGCATTACTGACGCTGCATAACCCTGTGGGAGCGGGTTTACCCGCGATTGCGATGGTGGGTTCACTACCGCAATCGCGGGTGAACCCGCTCCCACAAGGTCCGCGTCGTGCCCTGGAATGTCGCAATCCGACACCCCCAAGCCGCAATCGCGTCAATCGCCCCGCCTCCCCCCGCGTTAAGGTAGCTCCGCCGGACCGCCTGAGCCGGCCCATGACTACACGCGTAGAGGCACGTTCCTTGAAGCGGCCCTGATTTCCCCCGTCGCTGCTTCGTCTCTGCCTTCAATGAACCACAACAAGAGCAGAGACTCATGTCGAGCCTGAACGACCCCGGCAGCGGCCAGCTGTCCAACGGTTTCAAACCCCGCCACGTCACCATGCTGTCCATCGCCGGCATCATCGGTGCCGGACTCTTCGTCGGCTCCGGCCACGCCATCGCTGCCGCCGGCCCCGCCGTGATCCTCGCCTACCTCGTCGCCGGCACCCTGGTGGTGCTGGTGATGCGCATGCTCGGCGAGATGGCCGTGGCCAACCCCGACACCGGCTCCTTTTCCACCTACGCGGAAAAGGCCATCGGCCCCTGGGCCGGCTTCACCATCGGCTGGCTGTACTGGTGGTTCTGGGTGCTCGTGGTGCCCATCGAGGCACTGGCCGCCGGGCACATCCTCAACCAGTGGTTTCCCCTGGTCGACAGCTGGATATTCGCCCTCGCCTCGGTGGTGCTGCTGAGCATCACCAACCTGTTCGGCGTTTCGAAGTACGGCGAGTTCGAGTTCTGGTTCGCCCTGCTCAAGGTCACCGCCATCATCCTGTTCATCGGTTTCGGCGCCGCCGCGCTCACCGGCTGGGTGCCAGAGCACGAAGGCAGCGGCCTGTTCAACCTGATGGAGCAGCACGGCGGCTTCGCGCCCAACGGCATGACCGCCGTGGTCGGCGCCTTCATCACCATCATGTTCAGCTTCATCGGCACCGAGTCGGTGACCATCGCCGCCGCCGAATCGGGCGAGCCCTCGCGCAACATCGCCAAGGCCACCCGCTCGGTGATCTGGCGCATCGGCGTGTTCTACCTGCTGTCGATCATGGTGGTGATTTCCGTGGTGCCATGGAGCGATCCGCAACTGGCCGAAGTCGGCTCCTACCAGCGCGCCCTTGAGCTGCTGCAGGTGCCCCACGCCAAGCTGATCGTCGACCTGGTGGTGCTGGTGGCGGTGACCAGTTGCATGAACTCGTCGATCTACATCGCCTCGCGCATGCTCTATTCTCTGTCCCGTCGCGGCGATGCGCCGACGGCGACCGCGCGGACCTCGGGCAATGGCGTGCCGCGCAATGCCGTGCTGGTCACGGCCTTCGTCGGCGCCTTCATCTCCGCGCTGAACCACTTCGCCCCGGCGAGCCTGTTCGACTTCCTGCTATCGAGCTCGGGAGCCATCGCCTTGCTGGTGTACCTGGCCATCGCCATTTCCCAGTTGCGCATGCGCCGCCGCCATGGCGAAGCCCTGGCCCTGAAGATGTGGCTGTTCCCCTGGCTGACCTACGGTGTGATCCTGTTCATCTCGGCAGCCCTGGCGGTGCTGCTGTTCACCCCGGACCATCGCGCCGAGGCCACCAGCACGTTGATGCTGGCAATGGGCGTGTCGCTGCTGGGAATCTTGATCTGCCGCAAACGCGACAAGGAGGCCCCGGCAGGGCTGAAACGCGCGTACTGAAGACCCGCGAGAAAAGAAAAACCGCGAAGGGCCGGCAAGGCCCTTCGCGGTTTCCGTCGGTCAGAACGAAGCGTTCGCCAGACCGTCGAGGTAACGCTCGGTGTCCAGTGCGGCCATGCAGCCGGCGCCGGCCGAGGTGATCGCCTGGCGGTAGACGTGGTCGGCCACGTCGCCGGCGGCGAACACGCCTTCGATGTTGGTGGCGGTGGCATTGCCTTCACGGCCGCCGGCCACGACCATGTAGCCGTCCTTCAGCTCCAGCTGGCCTTCGAACAGCGAGGTGTTCGGGGTGTGGCCGATGGCGATGAACACGCCGTCGACCTTGATCTCGTCGAAGCTGCCGTCGTTGTTCTTCAGGCGCGCACCGGTGACACCCATGTTGTCGCCCAGGACTTCGTCCAGGGTGGCGTTGAGCTTGAGCTCGATCTTGCCTTCGGCAACCCGGGCGTGCAGCTTGTCGATCAGGATCTTCTCGGCGCGGAAGGTATCGCGACGGTGGACCAGGGTCACCTTGCTGGCGATGTTGGCCAGGTACAGGGCTTCCTCGACCGCCGTGTTGCCACCGCCAACCACTGCGACCGGCTTGTTGCGGTAGAAGAAACCGTCGCATGTGGCGCAGGCGGACACGCCCTTGCCCATGAACGCTTCTTCCGAAGGCAGGCCCAGGTAGCGGGCGCTGGCGCCGGTGGCGATGATCAGCGCGTCGCAGGTGTAGGTGCCGCTGTCGCCCTTGAGGGTGAACGGCTTCTGCTGCAGGGCGACTTCATTGATATGGTCGAAGACGATTTCGGTCTCGAAACGCTCGGCGTGTTCCTGCATGCGTTGCATCAGCGCCGGGCCGGTCAGGCCATGGGGGTCGCCCGGCCAGTTGTCGACTTCGGTGGTGGTGGTCAGCTGGCCGCCAGCCTGCATGCCGGTGATCAGCAGCGGCTTGAGGTTGGCACGGGCGGCATAGACCGCGGCGCTGTAACCGGCAGGGCCGGAACCGAGGATGATGACGCGAGAATGACGTACTTCGGACATGACACGCTCCTGTCGGGCTGGCGCTTGCTGGCCAGCCCGGTGACACCGGGATCACCGGTGAAATTAAAAAAGAACCCGCAAAGCCTTGGGGAAGGCCTGTGGCTGCGGGTTCTGAAAACCGTGCAGCGAGGCCTTACAGGCTCTTGGCGTTTTCCGCCAGGTAATCGGCAACGCCCTGGGCGTCGGCCTTCATGCCTTTCTGGCCTGGTCGCCAGCCGGCGGGGCAGACTTCGCCATGTTGTTCGGTAAATTGCAAGGCTTCGACCAGACGGATCATTTCGTCCACTTCACGACCCAGCGGCAGATTGTTCACCACCTGGTGCTGCACCACGCCTTGCTGGTCGATCAGGAACGAAGCCCGCAGGGCCACGCCGTCATCGTGCTCGACGCCGTAGGCCCGGGTGATCTCGTGCTTGACGTCGGCAACCATGGTGAACTCGACCGCGCCGATGCCACCCTTCTCCACCGGCGTGCTGCGCCAGGCGTGGTGGGTGAACTGCGAGTCGATGGAGACGCCGACCACTTCCACACCCAGCTCGCGGAAACGCGACATGCGGTTGTTGTGGGCGATGATTTCCGACGGGCAGACGAAGGTGAAGTCCAGCGGCCAGAAGAACAGCACGACGTATTTGCCGCGCAGCGAGGACAGCTTGAAGCTGTCGACGATCGAGCCGTCGCCGAGGACTGCCGCCGCATCGAAATCAGGGGCTTGCTTGTTGACCAGAATGCTCATGGGAACTCCTTGGGAACCGGGGATTCGAAGGGGTTGAAAAAGAATGTGCGCACTTTAGCGAGGGGCCAGAGATTAAGGAAATATCCTTAAACAATCCACCTCATAGACCGGCTCTATATAGCCATTCATGGCGCCGTGCTTAGCCTATGACCTATTGTCTTGAGCATTTGTTACACCTCGTTTCCCCACCCCTGCGCCGCTTTAATCGCATCGGCAAACTCGGTAAGGTCGGCGCGTTTTCCCTCCCTCGGAGCCTTTTATGCAAGCCCCTGTTCTCTCTGGCCCGCAGTACCTGCGCGAGGGCCTGAAGCTGGTCCTCAGTCCCGGGCTGCGCTTGTTCGTGCTGTTGCCCCTGGCGATCAACCTGTTGCTGTTCGTCGGCCTGGTGTACCTGGCCGGGCATCAGTTCGCCCTCTGGGTCGACGCGCTGATGCCGACCCTGCCCAGCTGGCTGAGCTTCCTCACCTACATTCTCTGGCCGTTGTTCGTGGCGCTGGTGGCGCTGATGGTGTTCTTCACCTTCACCATGCTGGCGAACATCATCGCCGCGCCGTTCAACGGCTTTCTCTCGGAGAAGGTGGAAGTGGTGGTGCGCGGCAAGGATGATTTCCCGCCGTTCAGCTGGGGCGAACTGGTAGCGATGGTGCCGCGCACCTTTGGCCGCGAGATGCGCAAGCTCGGCTACTTCGCGCCGCGGGCGCTGGGGCTGTTCATCCTGTCGTTCATCCCGGTGGTCAACGTTGTCGCGGCGCCGCTGTGGTTGCTGTTCGGTATCTGGATGATGGCGATCCAGTACATCGACTACCCGGCGGACAACAACAAGATGAGCTGGCAGGACATGCTCGCCTGGCTGCGCCAGAAGCGCTGGCAGTCGCTGGGTTTTGGCGGCATCACCTACGTCGCGCTGCTGATTCCCTTCGTCAATATCCTGATGATGCCGGCGGCCGTCGCCGGTGCCACGCTGTTCTGGGTGCGCGAGCGCGACGGACGCTGATCACCAGCGCAACAGGCGCGGCCCCAGGGCCGCGCCTGCCAGGGTCGGCACGAGCATGCCGAGCAGATACCAGATTCCCCAGAACGGCACGCCCATTTCCGGGCAATGCAGGCAGTAAGCGAGCGTCGCGGTGGCACCCGCCAACAGACCGCCCGCTGCGCCCGCCTGGCGCAAACGGGTCGGCGCCAGGCCGCGCAAGGCCCAGAACACACCGATGAAGACGGGCAGCGAGAGCAGCGCGATATTCATCGCACAGGTGCGCCAGGTGCGCCCGAAGATCAGCTCCGCGCGGGCTTCCGGCGCGGCGCCGGCAAGACTCAGCACCGCCCCGAGCCAGACCAGCAACAGCGGCAGGCCCAGCAAGGCCCACACCGCCCCGCCCTTCACCCCCGGCCGCGACAGGCGCCAGTTCAGCCAGATCGCCAGCAACGCCAGACTGCCGGGCAAGGCCACCTTGCCCCAGAACAGCGGCGTGCGCGCCACTTCGGCGATATCGGGACGCACACCGTAGAACACCATGGTCAGCAGCAAGGCCGCGAGCCCACCACCAAGCAAGGCGATGCCCATGCGCCGCAGCAACACGTGGCGGTCCACCGGCCCTTCGCCGCTGGCCAGCAGGTCGATCAGTTCATCGGTCTTCATCGTTACCCTTACCTCGAATCAAGCCCGCCAGCGCCTTAAGCCCGCGGTGAATACCAACCTTGACCGCCGAGCTGGACAGCCCGGTGAGCTGCGCCGTTTCCTCCACCGACAGGCCCTCGACCTTGACGTGGACGATGGGCAGCCGCTGCTTGTCGGGCAACTGCTGGAGCAGCTTGCCCAGGTCGCGACTGGCCGATGCCGACTCCTCGTCGCCCTCGCCGAACAGCTCGGCGTCGTCGTCCAACGGATCGTGCAACGCATCACGGCGAGCATGCCCGCGGAAATGGTCGGCCAGCTTGTAGCGGGCGATAGCCTGTACCCAGGCCGTCAGCGGCTGCTCGGCATGGTACGTGTGGCGGGCATTGTGCACCGCCAGCAGCACCTCCTGCAGCAGATCCTCCGCCTCCTCCGGGCGCTGCGCCAGACGACGACGTAGGAAACCACGCAAGTGAATCGCCAGCGCGGCGAGAAACTCGCGGTACGCCGGCGCATCGCCCTGCATGCCGCGCAAGAGCAAGGCGCGCATCTGCGCCTCGCGCTCGCTGAGTGCATCCTGTGGATTAGTTCGTAGCATCAGCCGCCCGGGTTACACCCATGAGTAGATTTCGTTTGCGGCATTACCTTAGGAGGCCGCCGAAAAAACCTCAAAAAAAATTTCCTCGCCCTGTAACCGTTCACCACGCGTCGACGAACTACTCCACGAGCCACCGGTAGATCACCGTGGCCTTCCTACTTCGTGGAGACCGCATCATGAAAAGCCTCACCCTCGCCACCGCTGCCCTGGCACTCGCCGCCCTCGCTGGCAACGTCATGGCCGACGACATGAAAACCCCGGCCGCCCAGGGCACCGCCATGGAGAAATGCTACGGCGTCTCCCTGGCCGGCAAGAACGATTGCAAGGCTGGTGCCGGCACCACCTGCGCCGGCACGGCGAAGAAGGACTACCAGGGCAACGCCTGGAAGAACGTACCCGCCGGTACCTGCACCTCGATCAAGACACCCAACGGCATGGGCTCGCTGACCCCGCTGAAGTCCTGATCCGGAGCGCCGGCCATGAACAGGCATGACCGATTGGGCGCCGGACTCGGGCTGAAGGCGGAACACTACGCCGAAGCCTGGGACTGCAACGCCGAGGGCCTGTGGTTCGAGGTCCACCCGGAGAACTACATGGTCGGCGGCCCACGGCGTGCCTGGCTGCAGCGGATCGGCGAACGCCATCCGCTGTCGCTGCACGGCGTCTCGCTATCGCTCGCGGCGGACACCGTTCCGGACCGTGAGCACCTGCGCCGCCTGCGTGAGCTGGTGGACCTGCTCGAACCGGCACTGGTCTCCGAGCACCTGGCCTGGTCGGCCTGGCGCGGCAGCTATCACCCCGACCTGCTGCCGTTCCCCCGCTCCGACGAGGCGCTGTTGCGTATCGCGGACAACATCCAGCGCACCCAGGACGCCCTGGGCCGGCCTATCGCGGTGGAAAATCCCAGCCACTACCTGCGCCTGGACGGACACGCCTGGGACGAGATCGACTTCCTCGTCGAACTCACCCGGCGTACCGGCTGCGCGCTGTTGCTGGACGTCAACAACGTGCATGTCAGCGCCCACAACCTGGGCTACGACGCTGGCGAATGGTTGCAGCGGGTGCCCGCCGCACCGATCGCCGAAATTCATCTGGCGGGCTTCAGCCCCGACGAAGCCGGCGAGCTGCTGATCGACTCCCATGCCGCGACCATCGCCGAGCCAGTGTGGGAGCTGTACCGGCAGTTGATCCAGCGCATCGGCCCGCGGCCCACGCTGATCGAGCGCGACGATGCCATTCCGGCCTTCGCCGAACTGCTGGCCGAACGCGATATCGCCCAGCATATCCTCGCGGAGTACCCGTCATGAAACTCGCTCAATTCCAGGACGCTTTCGTCGAAGCGCTGTACCAGCGCCCTGCCCCGGCACTTGCCGATCTGAGCGCGCAACCGGCGTTCACCGTGTACCGCAACACCGTGCTCAAGGGCTGCGTGGATGCCCTGTGCGCCAACTTTCCCGCGCTGGAACGGCTGGTCGGCAGCCCCTGGCTGCGGGCCGCCGCCAGCGACTATGCACTGCGCTCGCCACCCACCGACGCACGGCTGGTCCAGTACGGCGCAGCCTTCCCGGCGTTTCTCGACGAACTGGAAAACCTCGGCGAGTGGCCATGGCTGGCGGATGTCGCCCGGCTGGATCACGACTGGCTGACGGCTTTCTGCGCACCAGACGAGACGGCCCTGACCTTGGCCGCGTTGGCGGGCAATACCGCCAGCGACCTGGCCAATCGCTGCCTGCAGCCACGTCGTGGGGCGCGCTGGCGCTGGTGCGAGCCCCATCCGGTGTACAGCCTCTGGCAGCACGGCCGCGACGAGCTGGAGTGGAACGACGACATCCCCTGGCAAGGCGAAGGTTCGCTGTTGGTCGGCAGCCCTGCGGGCGTCAGTCATCAGCCGCTGGAGAAAGGCGGTTGTGCGTTTCTCGAAGCCTGCGCAAGCGGTCACAGCCTCGACCACGCCTCGACCCTGGCCCTGCAAGTGCAGGCCGACCTCGATTTCACCGACCTGCTGGGCCGCCTGCTGCGCGCCGGGGTCTTTCTCAGCCTCGAATGAAGGAGCCTGTCATGGATATCGCCCGTTCGCCGTCACGTTCGCTGTACAACCAACTGGTCGACGCCGCGCAGCGGCTGCTGAGTGAATCCCTCCTGTGCCTGGTGGCGCGTTTCGGGATCGCAGCCGTGTTCTTCATGTCCGGGCGGACCAAGGTCGAAGGATTCCTGACCCTCACGCCGAGCACCTTCGAGCTGTTTCGCACCGAGTATGTGTTGCCGTTGATTGCGCCACACATCGCGGCCTACCTGGCGACCTATGCCGAGCATCTGTTTCCGCTGTTGCTGGTGCTGGGGCTGTTCACCCGTGGGGCGGCGCTGGCGCTGCTGGGGATGACCCTGGTGATCGAGATCTTCGTGTATCCGGATGCGTGGCCGACGCATCTGTCGTGGGCGGGGTTGCTGTTGCTGCTGGTGGCGCGGGGTAGTGGGGTATGGTCGCTGGATCGGCTGGCAGGCATTCGTTGAAGCGGGGTTGTTCCGGCTGACGCCACCGCGGGCGTCAGCCGGCGCTCTCTTACTTCAACTGGTTGGAAAACTGCCCGACCGCGTTTACCACCTTCTGCGCCCCGTCCTGGATCTCGGTGATCACCGTGCCGGTCTGCCCGGCCAGCGCCAGCCCTTGCTCGGCCTGACGCTTGCTGCTGTCGATGATGTCCACCGCGGCCTTGGCCAGTTGCTCGTTCTGCTGCACCACGCGAGCGATTTCCTCGGTGGCGGTGCTGGTGCGCGAGGCCAGCTGGCGCACTTCATCGGCGACCACGGCGAAACCACGGCCCTGCTCACCGGCACGAGCGGCCTCGATGGCGGCGTTGAGTGCCAGCAGGTTGGTCTGCCCGGCGATGTCGCTGATGGTCTTGATGATCGAGCCGATCACCTGGGACTGCTTGTCCAGCGCCTGGATGCCTTCGGCCGCATCCTGCATGTAGGTTTCCAGGCCTCGCATCACGTCCACGGTCTGGGTCACCACCTCGGTGGCGCGACGGGCACTGGTGTCGGTGGCCAGGGAGTTGCTGTAGGCGATGTCGGCGGCCTGGGCGACGGCGTTCTCCTGGTTCACCTGCTCGGTGATCACGGTGGCGAACTTGACCACCTTGTAGAGCACGTCGTGGGCGTCGATGATCGGGTTGTACGAGGCTTCCAGCCACACCGTGCGGCCGTGGGCGTCGATGCGCTTGAAGCGTTCGGCGATGAATTCGCCACGGCGCAGCTTTTCCCAGAACGCCTGGTAGGTCGCGGAGTTGTACTCCTCCGGCTCGCAGAACATGCGGTGGTGTTTGCCGCGGACCTGTTCGAGGGTGTAGCCCATGGTGCGCAGGAAGCGGTCGTTGGCACTGAGCACTTCACCATTGAGGTTGAACTCGATCACCGCAGTGGAACGCATCAGCGCGTTGATCAGGCTTTCGTTCTCGCGGGAGGTCTCGATGGTGCGGGTCAGGTCGCTGGAGTGCATCGTGAAGTACTTGATGCGCCCGTTGCCGTCCTTGACCGGCTGCAGGATGGAGCGCAGCCAGGCTTCCTCGCCATTGCCACGGAGCAGGCGGAAGGCGCCGTTGAGGTGCTCGCCACGGGTGATGGCCTGCTTCATGCGCTGGTAGAACTCCAGCGGCTTCACATGGCCAGGGACGATCTCTTCGATGTGCCGGCCATGCAATTGCGAACTGCTGTAGAGCATTTCCTTTTCGAAATTGATGTTCGCCGATTCGATGCGTCCGCTTGGGTCCAGCTGCAGCACGAGCATTTCGCTGTCGAGGCTGTCCTTGACCTGCTCCAGGCTCAGCAGTTTTTCACGTAGCTCGTCGTTTTCTTTTTTCAGTTTGCTGTTGAACATCACCGCTCTCCTGGAGCGCTATCGTCATCGGGAATGCATCTGCATCGGCTGGCCGGTGGGCATTCTTGAGCTATAAAACGTGAATATTTGTGAGCTCCCGAATGCCAAGGATCGGGCGTCATGGATATGTCACATGAGCGTCATCCGAGCGCAAACAGGTCGCCGGAAACTGGCCATCATGACGACACTCCCGCTGCACATCACGCTCATCAGTGAAACCTTCCCACCGGAAATCAACGGCGTGGCCAATACCCTTGGCCGCCTCAGCGAAGGCCTGCGCCAGCGCGGCCACCGGGTGGAACTGGTGCGCCCGCGGCAGAGTGACGACCCGCCCGGACAGACCGACACCGACCAGTTGCTCTGCCGCGGTTGGCCGCTGCCCGGCTACCCGGGCCTGCAGTGGGGCCAGGTGTCGATGCACAAGCTGCTGCGGCGCTGGCGACGCGATCGCCCGGACGTGCTCTACATCGCCACCGAAGGCCCGCTCGGCCTCAGTGCCCTGCGCGCCGCGCGACGCCTGGGGATCGCCGTGGTCAGCGGTTTCCACACCAATTTCCAGCAGTATTCCAACCAGTACGGCCTCGGCCTGCTGGCGCGGGCGCTGACCAACTACCTGCGCTGGTTCCACCACCGCACCCACAGCACGCTGGTGCCCAGCCCGAGCCAACGCCTGTCCCTCGAGCGCCGTGGTTTCGAGCGCCTGGCCCTGCTCTCCCGCGGTGTTGATGGCAACCTGTTCAGCCCGGCACGGCGCAATCCGGCGCTGCGCGAACAGTGGGGCCTGGGCAACGACGACATCGCCCTGCTGTATGTCGGGCGCCTGGCCGCGGAGAAGAACCTGGGCATGCTCTGCCGCACTCAGGACGAGCTACAACGCCGCTACCCGAAGCGGCGCATCCGCCTGGTGATCGTCGGTGACGGTCCGCAATGGGCGGCACTCCAGGCGCAACTGCCGGACGCCATTTTCTGCGGCCCGCAGCGCGGCGAGCAACTGGCCGAGCACTACGCCTGCGGCGATATCTTCCTGTTTCCGAGCCTGACCGAGACCTTCGGCAACGTGGTGCTGGAGGCCCTGGCCTCGGGCCTGGGCGTGGTCGCCTATGACGAAGCCGCGGCGGCCCAGCATATCCGCCACGGCCACAACGGCGCGCTGGCCATGCCCGGCGATGCCACGGCGTTCATCGATGCCGCCTGCTGGCTGCTGGAAGACGACGAGACCCTGCGCCGGGTCCGTCTCAATGCCCGCCAGCATGCCAGCCGCCAGGGCTGGCCGGCGATCGTCGAGCAGTTCGAGGCGCACCTGCGCAACGCCTGCGAACCGCTGCGCACTGGCCAGACGTCGCATGGCGAGCCCGGCCTGCTGGTCAAACCAGGCTCGTCAGCGCCTCACGGCTGAACGGCAGGATTTCTTCCTCGCGTCCATCGCGCACCTTGGCCGCCCATTGCGGATCGACCAGCAGCGCGCGCCCCACGGCCACCAGGTCGAACTCCTCGGCGTTCAGGCGTTGCAGGAGGTTTTCCAGGCTGGCCGGCTGCGCCACCTTGTCGGTGTCCACCATGAACTGCAGGAACTCGCCGTCCAGGCCGACGCTACCCACGGTGATGGTCGGCTTGCCGGTCAGCTGGCGGGTCCAGCCGGCGAGGTTGAGCGGCGAGCCTTCGAATTCCGGCTCCCAGAAGCGCCGGGTCGAGCAGTGGAAGATATCCACGCCAGCGTCGGAAAGCGGCTTGAGGAAGTCGGCCAGGGCTTGCGGGGTGGTGACCAGGCGCGCGGTGTAGTCCTGCTGCTTCCATTGCGAGAAGCGGAAGATGATCGGGAAGTCCGGGCCGACCGCCGCGCGCACGGCCTGGATCAGCTCGATGGCGAAGCGCGAGCGGCCAGCCAGGTCGCCGCCGTATTCGTCGTCGCGGCGGTTGCTCGCTTCCCAGAAGAACTGGTCGATCAGGTAGCCGTGGGCACCGTGGATCTCCACGCCGTCCATGCCGATGGCCTGGGCATCCTTCGCGGCCTGGGCGAAGGCGGCGATGACGTCGTGGATGTCCTCGCGGGTCATGCCGTGGACCACCACTTGGCCGTCCTTGAGTTTCTCGCTCGGGCCGTAGCCGGGGACGCTGGCGTCCGGCTCGGTGCCGAGGCGGCGTACCGCGCCAACGTGCCAGAGCTGCGGAACGATGCGCCCGCCTTCGCCGTGCACCGCGTCGACCACTTTCTTCCAGCCGGCCAGGGCGTCTTCACCATGGAAGCGCGGCACGTTCGGGTAGCCGTTGGCCGCCTGGTGGCCGACCGTGGTGCCCTCGGTGATGATCAGGCCGACACCGGCGGCGGCGCGGCGGCGGTAGTACTCGACCACCTTGGCATGAGGCACGCCGCCGGGGCAGAAGGTACGGGTCATCGGCGCCATGACCACGCGGGTCGGCAGCTCCAGGGCGCCCAGTTGGAAAGGGGTGAACAGTGCGTTGACGGACATATGGCGCTCCTCGGGATGAAAGGCGCCTGAGCATAGGATGGGGGGTGTGGCGGGACGAGTACTATTGATCTGGGTGATTTGACTCTATCGACTGGCTAGCCGCCGACCTTGTGGGAGCGGGTTTACCCGCGATTGCGGTGGTGAATTCACTATCGCATCGCGGGTGAACCCGCTCCCACCTCGACCGTGTCAGCCCAGGGCCTTCTCGATCGCCTGCACCACCGTCGGATCATCCGGCGCGGTCCGCGGCGAGAAACGCGCCAGCACACGCCCGTCCTTGCCGACGAGGAATTTCTCGAAGTTCCAGGTGATGTCCCCGGGAAACTCCGCGCCCTCGCCCGCCAGCAGGCGATACAGCGGATGCCGGTGGGCACCGTTGACCTCCAGCTTGCCCCCCAGCGGGAAGCTCACGCCATAGTTGAGGCTGCAGAACTCGGCGATCTCCGCCTCGCTGCCCGGCTCCTGCCCGGCGAACTGGTTGCACGGCAGGCCCAGCACGCTGAAGCCCTTGCCCTTGAATTGCTGGTAGAGATTTTCCAGCGCCGCGTACTGCGGCGTCAGGCCACACTTGGAGGCGACATTGACCACCAGCACCACCTGGCCCTTGAACGGCGCCAACGGCAGGTCCTTGCCGTCCAGCGCTTGCAACTTCAGGTCGTGAAATGCACTCATGACGTACTCCCCTCTCCAACGGATCCCCGGTCATCCCGGCGGCCGGACAGAAACGCGGCCCACTAAAAAGGCGCCTGGCCTGCCGCATGCACCCTTGCGGGTGGCACGACGGAAGGACAAGGCGCCTTCGCGACTCTCTGAGCTTAGCGCAGAAAATCAGTGGTGATGGCCGCCTTCGCCATGGACGTGGCCATGGGCGATTTCTTCTTCGCTGGCGTCACGGATGTTGACGACCTTGACCTTGAAGTTCAGGCGCTGGCCAGCCAGCGGGTGGTTGCCGTCGACGGTGACGTCGTCGCCGTCCAGGTCGCGGATGGTGACGATCTGCATCTGGCCGTCCGGCGCCGAAGCGTGGAACTGCATGCCGACTTCCAGTTGGTCGACGCCTTCGAACATGCTGCGGTTCAGGGTGCTGACCAGCTCGGCCAGGTATTCGCCGTAGGCGTCTTCCGGCTCGATGGTGACGTTCAGTTCTTCACCGGCGCCCTTGCCTTCCAGAGCCTTTTCCAGACCCGGGATGATGTTGCCGGCACCGTGCAGGTAGACCAGCGGAGCACCGCCAGCGGAGCTGTCGATGACCTCGCCGGCGTCGTTGGTCAGGGTATAGTCGATGGAGACAGCCTTGTTGGCGGCGATCAGCATGGGGGCAAGACCTTTTGCATAAGAAGTATGAAGGGCCAAGTGTAACCAACGCATCGCCCGAAAGCGAACGCAAGCCAGACAAACGGGTCAGCCATATCGAGGGTTTTCACCAGGACGAGGACGGCCACTGGGTGGTCGACCTGTCCTGCGGCCACACCCAGCACCTGCGCCACCAGCCGCCCTGGCAATCACGAGCCTGGGTGCTCGACGCCGGGGAGCGCCAACGCCGCATCGGCGAGGCTTTTGCCTGTGGCTGGTGCGCGCAGGGGCACGATAGCGATACCCTTGGCAACTGATTCTTTTGCACCGCTCATTTCGAGAAGCTCGCATGCAGACTTTTTTCATCGCGCCGACCGACTTCGGTGTCGGCCTGACCTCCATCAGCCTGGGCCTGGTCCGCACCCTGGAACGGGCCGGCCTGAAGGTCGGTTTCTTCAAGCCGATCGCCCAGCCGCACCCCGGTGACACCGGGCCGGAACGCTCCACCGAGCTGGTCTCGCGTACCCACGGCCTGAAGCCGCCGAAGCCGCTGAGCCTGGGCCATGTCGAACGCATGCTCGGCGAAGGCCAGCTGGATGAACTGCTGGAAGAAATCATCACCCTGTACCAGCAAGCCTGCGTCGACAAGGACGTGCTGGTAGTCGAAGGCATGGTCCCGACCCGGCACGCCAGCTACGCCGCACGGGTCAACCAGCACCTGGCGAAGAGCCTCGACGCCGAGGTGATCCTGGTCTCGGCCCCGGAGAACGACGTGCTCGCCGAGCTCTCCGGCCGCGTCGAGTTGCAGGCGCAACTGTTCGGCGGCCCGAAGGACCCGAAGGTGCTCGGGGTGATCCTCAACAAGGTGCGCAGCGACGACGGCATGGCCGCGTTCGCCCAGCGCCTGCGCGACCATTCGCCGCTGCTGCGCAGTGGCGACTTCCGCCTGCTCGGCTGCATTCCGTTCCAGGCCGGGCTCAACGACCCGCGCACCCGCGACGTCGCCGACCTGCTCGGCGCCCAGGTGCTCAACGCCGGTGACTACGAGACCCGGCGCATGAACAAGATCATCCTCTGCGCCCGCACCGTGGCCAACACGGTGCCGCTGCTCAAGCCAGGCACGCTGGTGGTGACCCCGGGCGACCGCGACGACATCATCCTCGCCGTCAGCCTGGCGGCGATCAACGGCGTGCCCCTGGCCGGGCTGCTGCTGACCAGCGACAGCAAGCCCGACCCGCGCATCCTCGAACTGTGCCAGGGCGCCCTGCTCGCCGGCCTGCCAATCCTCTCGGTGAGCACCGGCTCGTATGACACCGCCAACCAGCTCAACCAGCTGAACAAGGAAATCCCGGTGGACGACCGCGAGCGCGCGGAGATCATCACCGACTTCGTCGCCAGCCACCTCGACGCCGACTGGCTCAACCAGCGCTGCGGCACCCCGCGGGAAATGCGCCTGTCGCCAGCGGTGTTCCGCTACCGCTTGATCCAGCAGGCGCAGGCGGCGAACAAGCGCATCGTCCTGCCGGAAGGCGCCGAGCCGATGACCGTGCAAGCCGCCGCCATCTGCCAGGAACGCGGCATCGCCCGCTGCGTGCTCCTGGCCCGCCCGGACGACGTCCAGGCTGTGGCCCGGGCCCAGGGCATCAGCCTGCCGGAGGGCCTGGAGATCCTCGATCCGGACCTGATCCGCGAGCGCTATGTCGAGCCCATGGTCAGCCTGCGCAAGAGCAAGAGCCTGAACGCACCGATGGCCGAGCAACAGCTGGAAGACCCGGTGGTGATCGGCACCATGATGCTGGCCCTGGACGAGGTCGACGGCCTGGTCTCGGGCCTGGTCCACTCCACCGCCAACACCATCCGCCCGGCCCTGCAACTGATCAAGACCGCACCGGGCTGCAGCCTGGTGTCCTCGGTGTTCTTCATGCTGTTCCCGGAGGAAGTGCTGGTCTACGGCGACTGCGTGATGAACCCGCACCCGAGCGCCGCCGAACTGGCGGAAATCGCCCTGCAGAGCGCCGACTCGGCGCAGGCCTTCGGCATCGCGCCGCGGGTGGCGATGCTCAGCTACTCCAGTGGCGACTCGGCCAGCGGCGAGGAAGTGGAAAAAGTCCGTGAAGCCACCCTGCTGGCCCAGGAAACCCAACGCAGCCTGCTGATCGACGGCCCGTTGCAGTACGACACCGCCGCCAACCAGGACATCGCCCGGCAACTGGCGCCGGACAGCCAGGTGGCCGGTCGCGCCACGGTGTTCGTCTTCCCCGACCTCAACACCGGCAATACCACGCACAAGGCGGTGCAGCGCAGCGCCGACTGCGTCAGCCTCGGGCCGATGCTGCAAGGCCTGCGCAAGCCGGTGAACGACCTGCCGCGCGGGGCCCAGGTGGACGACATCGTCTACACCATCGCCCTGACCGCGATCCAGGCCAGCCGCGCGGCGGAATACTGAACCATGGCCGAGAACCTGCGCGGCGCCCTCGCCGCCTTGCTGCTGGGGCTCAACACCGTGCTGTGCTGCACGCCCCTGTTCATCGTCAGCCTGGTCAAGCTGTGCCTGCCGTTCGCGGCGGCGCAGCGGGTCACCGACGAACTGATGCGGCATATCCACGAAGCCTGGATCAGCAACAACAAGGGCTGGATGAAACTGCTCGGGCGCACCCGCTGGCAGGTGTCCGGGCTTGAGGGTTTCGACTACCAGCACAGCTACCTGATCACCAGCAACCACCAGAGCTGGGTCGATATCCTGGTGCTGCAGTACGTGCTGAACCGACGCATCCGTCCGCTGAAGTTCTTCCTCAAGCAGGCGCTGATCTGGGTCCCGGTGATCGGCCTGGCCTGGTGGGCGCTGGGCTTTCCGTTCATGAAGCGCTACAGCAAGGCCTACCTGGACAAGCACCCGGAAAAGCGCGGCAAGGACCTGGAAACCACCCGCCGCACCTGCGCCAGGTTCCGTGGCAAGCCGACGGCGATCTTCAACTTCGCCGAGGGCACGCGCTTCACGCTGGCCAAGCATCGCCAGCAGAACTCGCCATTCCGCCACCTGCTCAAGCCCAAGGCCGGCGGGATCGCCTTCGTGCTGGATGCGATGGGGGAGCAACTGGAGTCGATCATCGACGTGACCATCCACTATCCCGAGGGCGCGCCAGGGTTCTGGGACCTGCTGTGCGGGCGGGTGCGGCGGATCGTCGTGGAGTTCGAAGAACTGAGGATCCCGCAGGAGTTTCTAGGCAGGAGTTACGATCAGGACGAAGCGTACCGGCAGGCGTTCCAGCAGTGGATCAACCAGTTATGGGAACGCAAGGATGAGCGGCTGAAACAACTGAGGGGCTGATCGCTGCGACTTGTGGGAGCGGGTTTACCCGCGATGACGTCAGTGAATTCACTACCGTAATCGCGGGTGAACCCGCTCCCACAATTTCCGCGAAAGATTACTGCTGGTAGTTCTGGCCCGGAATCGGCTTCAGATTCACCTCTACCCGACGGTTCTGCGCCCGCCCGTTGGCATCGGCGTTGCTGGCGATCGGCTGGTCAGGGCCCATGCCGCGCACGCTCACCCGCGAAGCATCGACACCTTGCGAGGTCAGGTAGGTGCTCACCGCCTGCGCGCGACGCTGCGACAGGTCCATGTTGTGCTGGCGGCTGCCAGTGCTGTCGGTGAAACCGACCACTTCGATGGTGTTCTGGTTGAACTGCTTGAACGAGCCCGCCAGGTTGTTCAGCGGCGCGTAGAAGCTCGGGGAAATGTTCGCCGAGTCGGTGGCGAAGGTGATGTTGCCCGGCATGATCAGCTTGATCTGGTCGCCTTCACGCTGCACTTCCACGCCGGTGTTGGCCATCTGGGCGCGCAGCTCGGCTTCCTGCTTGTCGGCGTAGTAGCCGTAGCCCGCAGCGGCGGCACCGACGGCCGCGGCGCCGATCAGCGCGCCCTTGCCACGGTTGTTGTGATCGATGGCGGCACCGGCGATGGCGCCGGCCAATGCGCCCAGGCCACCGTACTTGGCGGTCTTGCTCATCCCTGAGGAGCCCTGTGCCTGACCACCCTGGTTGTCATAGGGGTTCTGACTGGCACAACCGGACATCAGGGCGGCGGCGGTAGCGACGATAATCAAACGACGCATGGTGAACATGGATAGCTCCTGCGGTAATTCGTATAGATGGCGAACTGCTTTTAGTTCGCCACCAGCCTTGGATCGCGGCGACGCGGAAAAATTCCCTGCGACGTTCACGCCCGTACGAACGGGTTCTCGCGCATTTCCTCGCCCAACCGGGTGTCGGGACCATGCCCGGCCACCACGGTCGCCTCCTCGTCGAGGCTGTACAGCCGCTGCTTGATCGAACGAACGATAGTCGCCTGGTCGCCACCCCACAAATCGGTACGGCCCACGCCGCGGCGGAACAGGGTATCGCCGGCGATCAGCAGCTTGGCATCGGCGAACCAGAAGCTCATCGAACCCGGCGTGTGTCCTGGCGTGTGCAGGGCCACGCCGCAGCCACAAGCCAGTTCCTCGTCGTCCTGCAGCCAGCGGTCCGGCGACGGCACCGGCACGTAGGGCACGCCGAACATGCGGCACTGCATCTCCAGGTTGTCCCAGAGGAACTGGTCGTCCTTGTGCAGGTGCAGGGTGGCGCCGGTCTTTTCCTTCAACTGCCCGGAGGCGAGGAAGTGATCGAGATGGGCATGGGTATGGATGATGCTGACCACCTTCAGGCCATGGGCATCGAGCTTCTGCATGATCAGGTCCGGGTTACCGCCCGGGTCGACGACAATGGCCTTTTTCGTTACCGGATCGCCGATGATCGTGCAATTGCACTGGAGCGGGCCGACGGGGAAGGTTTCGCGGATAAGCGTGGTGGGGGCGGGATTCATGGCAGCGTCCTCTCAGGCGAATCGCCCATTCTAGCCATTCCCGCAGCAACGCCCGAGCGTCTTCGCCAACGCATAAAAATCTCAATTGCGAAATATTCTTATCCACTGCTACCATGCGCGCGCTTTGCTCGGGGGAGACGCGCGATGGAGCCGGGAGTCGGCAAACAAGAGCTGGACGCTTTATTCGTCGACCAACGGCCGGTGCTGGTGCGCATGCTGGCCAAGGTCGTGGGCTGCGCCAATCTCGCCGAGGACCTGGCCCAGGAGGCCTATCTGCGCGTGGCGCAGGCCGCGCAGGGCCGGCATATCGAGCACCTGCGCGCGTTTCTCTACCAGACCGCCCAGCACCTGGCCTTCGACCATCTGCGCAGCCAGCGCAGCAAGCGCCGCTTCGAATGCGAGCCGGACGACAGTGCCCGGATCGCCGCGGTCCCGGCGCCGCAACCCGGTCCGGAATCCCATGTCCAGGGCCAGCAGCAGCTGCGCCAGTTGCAAGCCGTGCTGCGCCGTCTGCCCGAACGCCAGCAGCGTATACTCCTGCTCCACCGCTTGCATGGCCTGTCACAGAGCGCCATTGCCGAGCGCCTGAATATTTCGCTCAGTACCGTAGAAAAGGATTTGCGCATTGCCCTGGCTGCATGCCTCAAAGGCACCGAGTGGGGGTCGCGATGACTGAACACGACACCTGTGAAGAACAGGCCCTGGTCTGGTTCACCCGCAGCCTCGACGCACCGCTCCCCGCTGACCAGCAACAGGCCTTCCTCGACTGGCTCGACGCCAGCCCGGCGAACGCCGAGGCCTACGCGCGAGTGGAAAACCTCTGGCAGGCCGACAGCTTCGAAAGCGCCCTGCGCGACCTCGAAACCGATCTGAAGGTCACGGCTGACCCATCCCCCGTGGGAGCGAGCTCGCTCGCGAAGGCCCGCCCTGCGGACCCACGTTCCAGAACCCGCCGCTGGACACCATGGGCCACCGCCGCCGCCATCCTCCTCACCCTGGGCACCTGGCTCGGCGACCTGCCCTTGCGCCTGCAGGCCGACTACCTCACCGCCACCGGCGAGCAGCGACGCATCACCCTGTCGGACGGCTCGAAGATCGTCCTGGGCAGCGACAGCGCCATCAGCGCCCACATCGACGACGACCAGCGCTCGCTGCAGCTGCTGCGCGGCGATATCTACCTCGAAGCCGCCCACGATCCCCTGCGCCCGCTGCGGATCAAGGCCGACGAGGCCCTGGTGGAAGTGGTCGGCACGCGCTTCAGCGTCAGCCTGCGCGAGGACGACGTCGGCGTTGCCGTCGACGAGGGCAAGGTGCGCCTGAGCAACAGCTTCGGCGCCTACAGCCTGCTGGGCGCCGGTGCCTGGCAGCACCTGCGCGCCGACCGCCTCGACGAACTGCACCTGCAAGGCAGCGCCGATCAGCACGGCTGGACCGAAGGCCGCCTGATCTTCCAGGACCGCCCCCTCGCCGACGTGCTCAAGGAGCTGGGCCGCCAGCGCCATGCGCCGATCCTGCTGTTCGGCGATACCGCCGCGCTGCGGGTCAGCGGCAACTACAAGCTCGACGATCCCGAGGCCGTGGTCGCCGCCCTCGCCCGCCTCGCCGGCGCGGAATTGATCCGGCTACCCGGCGGCCTGCTGATCGTCCACTGACCCGCGAACAGGCGCACCGCGAAAAACTTTTACGGGTTCCTCGCCCTCAACCCGTCAAGGCGATTCGCGGTTGCAAATCATTCCTGTTCATGAGGGTTCCATGCAGCACTTCAATGTCAAAACCATCTTTGCCTACAGCGCCCTGGCGCTGGCCGTCTGCCTGGGCAGCGGCCAGGTCCTGGCGGCTTCGGACACCGCCGGCGTCGCCAGCGAGCAAGGCACGCGACAGCGCTTCGACATCCCCGCGCAATCGCTGGCAGGTGCCGTGAACCAGTTCAGCCGCCAGACCGGCTGGGAAGTCGGCTACACCGCCGACCTGGCCAGGGACGTCCGCTCGCCGGGCGTGCGCGGCGACCTCACCCCCGTCGAAGCGATCGTGCAGTTGCTGGTGGGCACCGGCCTGGGTTTTGACTTCAGTGGCCGCAACGCCATCCTCCTCAACCGCCTGCCGGCCGACGGCTCCGTGCAACTGTCCGCCACCAGCGTCACCGGCCTTGGCGAGCTGGGCAGCTACACCGAGAACTCCGGTTCATACACCACCGGCGCCATCACCGCCGGCGGCAAGATGCCCCACAGCCTCAAGGACACTCCGCAATCAGTGACGGTGATCACCCGCCAGCGCATGGAAGACCAGGCCATGACCAACCTGGCCCAGGCTCTGGACCAGACCCCGGGGATCACCTTGGTCGGCGGCAACGACGCCAACACCAAGGTGCTGTCCCGCGGCTTCGCCCTGACCAATATCCAGGTCGACGGCGGCGCCCCGGCCATGCGCGAACAGACCTACGACACCCTCGCCGACACCACCGCCTACGACCATATCGAGGTACTGCGCGGCTCCGACGGCCTGTACGGCGGTACCGGCGAACCCGGCGGCGCGATCAACCTGGTGCGCAAGCGCGCGCTGGCCGAGCCGCAGCTGAAATTCAGCACCTCCGCCGGTAGCTGGGACAACTATCGGACAGAAGTCGACGTCACCGGCCCGCTGGCCTTCGACGGCGCCCTGCGCGGCCGCCTGGCCGCCTCGGTGGAGGACAAGCGCTACTTCTACGGCGGCGCCGACAGCGACAAGCACGTGCTCTACGGCACCCTGGAAGCCGACCTCAGCCCGGAGACCACGGTCAGCGTCGGCGCCATCCACGAATGGCGCGACATGGACGGTTACTGGGAAAACGGCCTGCCACGCTACAGCACCGGCGCCCCCTTGGGCCTGTCGCGCAGCGACAAGCTGAGCGCCGACTGGTCGACCAACAACTACGAGCGTAACGAAGCCTTCTTCAAGGTCGACCACCGCTTCAACGACGAATGGAAAGTGAACGGCAGCTTCACCCGCATTCGCTACAGCTCCGAGCAGGACATGGGCGAAGTCAGCAACCCGATCAACCCCGACACCAACAGTGGCGCCACCTTCCAGCGCGTGGTGCGCAACTTCGACAACGACCAGGACCTGTTCGATGCCAACCTGCAGGGCACCTTCGAAGCCTTCGGGCGTCGTCACGAACTGGTCACGGGGGTCGACTACACCGATATCCAGCGCAGCTACGCCGACCATAGCGAATGGACCTCGCGGGTTCCGGTGGACGTGTTCACCACCGATGTCGGTTCACTGCCCAAACCGGCCAGGCCGGCGCTGTACTACGAGTATCCGGACTGGAACATCCGCAAGCATGGCGCCTACGTCACCACCCGCCTGAGCCTGGCCGATCCGCTTACCGCCGTGCTCGGCGCCCGCTACTCCGACTACAACAGCACCTTGCATGCGATCGTCCCGTCCTTCGGCACCGACGGCAAGGACGGCGGCAAGGACAGCGGCATCGTCACCCCGTACGGCGGCCTGATCTACGCCCTCAGCCCGCAGTGGTCGGTCTATACCAGCTACGCGCAGATCTACAAGCCGCAGATCGAGACCCTCGGTGCCGACCTTGCCCCGCTCGATGCGATCGAAGGCGACACCTACGAGTTCGGCACCAAGGGCGAACTGCTCGATGGCCGCCTGAACCTGTCCGCCGCGCTGTACTACACCAAGCAGGAAAACAACGCGATCTACGTGTACTCCCAGGACACCACCTCCAATGCCTGCTGCTACGTCGCGGGGGGCGAAAACATCAGCAAGGGCGTGGACCTGGAGATCACCGGCGAACTGACCCCGGGCTGGCAACTGAGCGCCGGCTACACCTTCAACATCAACGAACAGCGCAAGACCGGCGACGACGAAGCGGCAGGCACGCCGATCAGCACCCAGACGCCGAAGCACCTGTTCAAGTTCTTCACCAGTTACCAGCTGCCGGGCCAGTTCAACGACTGGAAGATCGGCGGCGGCGCCATCATCCAGAGCAGCAACTACGTGACCGGCAACGTCCAGCGCCGCCTGGAAGATGGATCGCTAAGCCCGAGCACCAACAGCTTCCAGTACACCCAGGCCGGCTATGCGGTGTGGAACGCGCTGGTGGAATACCGCATCGATGAACACTGGACCGCCGCGCTCAACGGCAACAACCTGTTCGACAAGGAGTACTACCAGACGGTGGCGAGCAGTGCTTATGGCAACTGGTACGGTGCGCCGCGCAACTACATGCTGACCTTGCGCGGCAGTTTCTGAGAGTTCTGTAGCGCTCGTGCGGGCATCATCGCGGGTAAACCCGCTCCCACAAGGTCTGCATTGATCCCTGTAGGAGCGGGTTCACCCGCGATAGGGCCCGCAAGAACAACCTCAAATCCATGGCAGAAGACTGCTCACCGCCAACGGCAACGCCACCGCCGCCAGCAACGTCTGCCCG
Organism: Pseudomonas ulcerans; assembly: GCF_036324125.1. Taxonomy (NCBI): domain Bacteria; kingdom Pseudomonadati; phylum Pseudomonadota; class Gammaproteobacteria; order Pseudomonadales; family Pseudomonadaceae; genus Pseudomonas; species Pseudomonas ulcerans. The sequence continues at coordinate 22,611 of NZ_JAZDQN010000060.1, forward strand.
GCGATGATCCCCGCCATCAGCGGCGCATCGCCGCCCAGTTGCCGGGCCATGATGTAGGACGACGAGGCGGTGGGCAGGGCCTGGAACAGCAGCGCGGCAATCGCCGCCTCGCCGCTGAGGCCGAACAGATGACAGGCCGCCAGGGTCACCAGCGGCATGACCATGAACTTGGCCACCGACGACTGTCCCACCGGCCGCAGCCAACTGCGCGCCGCCTTCAGGTCCAGCGCCGCACCGACGCAGAGCAAGCCCAAGGGCAACGACGCCTGGCCCAGGGCCTTCAGCAACGGCTCGACCGCCGCCGGCAAACCCAACCCCGTGACATGCAGCAGGATCCCGCCGGCGCAGGCCATCAACAGCGGATTCAGGGCCATCTGCCTGGCCACGTCCTTCCAGCTCATGCGCCCCGCCGAACCATAGCGGGCGAACACCAGCACGCAGAGGATATTCACCGTCGGCACGATGGCCGCATTGGCCACCGCCGCCAGGGCGATGCCCTGGGTTCCGAACAGGCCCGCCGCCGCCGACACACCCACGTAGTTGTTGAAACGCACGCCCCCTTGGAACACCGAGGTGAACGCCGCGTCATTCACCGCGAAGCAGCGCCGCAGCAGCACCATCAGCAAGGCCACCAGCACCGTCGACGACACCAGCGCCAGGGCCATGCCCAGCACCGGCACGCCATCCAGTTTCGCAGTCGCCAGGCCATGGACAAACAGCGCCGGCAGCAGCACGTAGTAGCCCAGGCGCTCGGCCTGGGGCCAGAACGCATCGGCAATGAACTGGCTGTGCCGCAACCAGGCGCCGAGGGTGATCAGCAAGGCGATGGGCAACAGGGCGAGCAGCAGGGCAAGGGTCATGACGCGGTCCGGGCTATCGGTAGTGGCCCCACGATAAAGACCCGGACGCTTGATTAAAAACGATGAATTATTGAGCCACCCTCAAGTTTTACTCATTGGTCAGTGCCGCCTGGCGCTGCACCGCGTGGGCCAGGGCCGCAGCCAGGCGCCCGCGTGGCCGGTCCTCGCGCTCGATCAGCACCACCCGCCGGGTGCGCTGTGGCTCGCCGAAGGGCATCCACGCCAAGGCATTGAGCCGTTGCAGGTTGTCCGCGGAGGACGGCACCACCGAGACGCCCAGACCGCTGGCGACCATCTGCACGATGGCCTCCTGGCTATCCAGCTCCATGGTGGTCCTGACCCGCAGGCGCATGCGCCGCAGCTCGCGCTCGATGGTGCGACCGGCCCAGGCGCGACGGTCGAAGCGGATGAAGGGTTGTTCCTGCAACAGGCGGCGTGATTCGACACCGGCAAGGTGCTGCGGGGCGATCACCCAGAAACCTTCCTCGTACAGCACGGTGCTGACCAGCCCGTAGGGGTGTGGCTTGACCGGCTCGGTGGTGACCGCCGCATCCAGCTCGCCGGCCTCGACCCGGGTTGCCAGCTCCGCCGACATGCCGGAGGCGACGTTGACCCGCAGGTGCGGGTGCTCGGTATTCAGCGCCGCCAGGGCCTTGGGCAATATCCCTGAAAGCGCCGTATGAATGGCGCCCACCCGCAACCGTCCGCGCAACTCGCCATCCTCGCCCAGTTCGGCGGCGATGCTGTCGTACAGCGCCAGGATCTCCCTTGCCCGCTCCAGTGCCAGGTGCCCGGCCTCGGTCAGCACCGGCAGGCGCCGCGAGCGATCGAACAGCGGCGCGTTGAATTCCTCTTCGAGACCGCGGATATGCAGGCTCACCGCCGACTGGGTGAGGTGCACCGCCTCGGCGGCACGGGCGAAGGAGCCGTGCTGGGCGATGGCGACCAACGTTCGCAGGGCGCGGAGTGACATGAGCGATAGTCCACAGGAAAGGATGAATGGTCTGGCCGGCTGCCACGCTGGCACGCCAGATGCTTGGGAACTGAACTACGTTTATTGAACCTGACCGGAATTAACAAGTCTTCGGCAAAGGAACACCGCGCTACAGGACTCAGCCCATGTCAGGAAAAAGCCGCAGATACAAAGCCAGAGCCACGATCATCTGCCTGCGCAGCGGCAAGATACTGTTGGTGCGCAAGAAGGGCGGCAAATGGAACTTCCCCGGAGGCACCGTCGAAGACGGCGAGCAGCCGGTTCAGGCCGCCGCCCGCGAGCTCGAAGAAGAAACCCGGCTGCGCTGCCTCGGCCTGTTGCAATTGTGTTCCGTCGAAGTCGGCAACACCGTGCATCACGTGTTCACCACCCAGTTCGATGACTATGCCGAAGCGATCGCGGCCAACGAAATTGCCGCCTGCAAATGGGTGCGTCGCGAGCAACTCGACAGCACCGCCCTCACCCCCTCTGCACTGGCCTTGATGCTGCGCCGCCTGCCGGCCCTGTGCGCCAGCTGAACCGGTCGTTTTGCACGGCCCGCAGCGGCCGGTCATGCAAAATGCGGCAACATCGGGCAACTCCGTCCCAACGTTTGCTGGCCCAAACCCTGCTCCCCGAATGGGCACGGCATTCGCAACGTTCCCGTCACAATCCGATGCCTCGGCGCATCACGGCTGATCAAATCAAAACCGCCTTGCTCGCAGGGCGGCAAGGGAACGGAGGGATTCCAATGGCGGGACCACAACTTTACGTAATCGACTACGAGCTTCAGGGTCAGCCGCGCAGTTTCATCATTCGCCTGGAAAACATGGACAACACCGAGGCCTGGCACTGGGCCAGCTGCGATGCCGGGGTGGGCGTGATCCCACGCTTCGGCCAGCAGAAGATCAAGAAGGTCAGCCGGCCGATGGCCGAGCGCTACGGCATCACCAATGTGCGCTGGCGGGTCTCGGGCAAAGGCCCGGAGTTCAAGCCGATGCCAGTGGACATGGGCAAGTTTGCCGGGTCTGATTGATCCTGGTTGTCGTCACGGGCCTCATCGCTGGCAAGCCAGCTCCCACAGGTTTTGCGTGCACCGCGGGACCTGTGGAAGCTGGCTTGCCAGCGATGAGGCCCTGAAGCTCAGCCCAGCACCTTGGCCATTTCCGCCGTCTTGCCCCACCCCAATCCCTCATACACCGGCCGCCCCACCTCGGTGGCATGCAACACGGCAAACCCCAACTCCCGCTGCCGGAACTCCGCCTCCCCCAACAGCATCAACTTCGACGCCAATCCACGCCGCCGATACGCCGGCTCGACATAGACATTCAGCACGTAACCCCGCTGATCCCGCTCGGGATGAGCCGGATGGGGTGGCCAGTCGATGCTCATCAGGCCGATCGCCGCCGCGATCCTGTCGCCCTCCAGCACGGCAAAGCCGTAGTAGCGCCCGTCCGCCAGACGCGGCTGCAACCAAGGGCGGAAATGCTCGGTCATCAGCTGCAAGGTGGCTGGATCGCCACCCGCCTCAAGAAACATCGCCTCGCGGTGCGCACAGACCGTCTCGCCGTCCTCCGGCAACAGCCGGCGCACCCTGAATCCCGCAAAATCGATTTCACCCGGAATGTCCGTCATCGCACTCATACCTTGGTCGGAGTTGCTGATTCTGCAACTGCCCCGCACGAGACGTTAGACACAGATCCGCTTTCCGCTCGGCATACAGATCGCAGGCGATTTCCCGGCAAGAAACCGCTGCTGACAACGCCAAGACCAAAGTAGCGACCTGCACCACGAGAAAGAAAAACTTCTTTGCTAGCAGGCCAGATGCTCTCTATCAATTGCACATGACGCCAACTTTCAAGGCACTTGATGCACAAGACGCAATCAAGCCCAGACAGTTTTTCTACAACAGGCACAGCCGAGATGAACAACAACAAAACGGATGCTGTAGCGCTCTCCCCCTCCGCCAACTGGATCGGACCGGCGCTGTTCGCCCTGCTGGCCTTCGCCGCCAACTCGGTGTTCTGCCGCCTGGCCCTGGCCCAGCGCGACCTCGATCCGCACACCTTCACCGCCGTGCGCCTGCTCAGCGGCGCAGTGTTCCTGTTCTGCCTGGTGCGGGTACGCCAACCGGGCGGCGCCCTGGGCGGCAGCTGGAAGGGCGGGCTGGCGCTGTTTCTCTATGCCTGGCTGTTCTCCATCGCCTACGTGCAACTGGGTGCGGGGGTGGGGGCGCTGATCCTGTTCGGCGCGGTGCAGATCACCATGTTCGCGGTCTCCTGGTTCAAGGGCGACCGCGTGCTGCCGCGGGTGCTGCTGGGCATGCTGGTCGCCTTCGCCGGGCTGATCGCCCTGCTGCTCCCCGGCGCCCATGCGCCGGCGCCGGTCAGCGCGCTATTCATGGTGGTGTCCGGCATTGCCTGGGGCGCCTACTCGCTTCTTGGCCGCGGCTCGGCCAACCCGCTGGCCGACACCGCCGGCAATTTCCTGCGCAGCCTGCCGTTGCTGGTGATCCCGCTATTGGGCGCGCTGTTCCAGGCGAATTTGCAGGTCGACACCACTGGCCTGCTCTACGCCCTGGCCTCCGGCGTGCTGGCGTCCGGAGCCGGCTATGCCGTGTGGTATGGCGTACTCAAGCAGATCAGCGCGCAGCAGGCGGCGACCCTGCAGTTGAGCGTGCCGGTGATTGCCGCATTGGGTGGGGTGATGCTGTTGGGGGAGCCGCTGTCGTTGCGGCTGGTGGTGATCTCGGCGGTGGTGCTGGGCGGGGTGGCGATGGCGCTGGGCAAGCGCAGGCCAACCTAACGATTGCGCCGTACTTCCTCCAGTAACGCATCCAGAACCGCTGAACGATGCCCCACCCGCCAGACCAGATGGGTCTGGGTGCGGGCCACCTTCGCCGGCAACGGCAGCACCCGCACCAAGTCCTCCGAGCCTACGGCCTTGACCACCGAACGCGGCACGATGGCCACGCCGGAGCCAGCAGCAACGCAGGCAACGATGGCGTGATACGACGCCAGTTCCAGCACCCGCCGGGGCGCCACCTCGCAGGTCACCAGCCAGCCTTCGAGAATCCGCCGATACGAACAACCTGTGGCGAAGGCGATGATGGTGCAACCTTGCAGGTCGCTGGCATTACGGATCGAGGTGCTGCGGGCGGCGATCAGCACCAGCTCTTCAGCGAACGCCGGCTGCGCCTCAAGGCCTTCGCCGTTGAAGGGATCGGAAACGAATGCCGCCTCGATGTCGCCACGATGCACGCGCGCCAGCAGGTCGTCGGTCGACCCGGTGACCAGCTCAATATGCACCTCGGCGAAACGCTCATGGTAGGCCGACAACAACGGCGGCAGACGTGCCGCCGCAGTGCTTTCCAGCGTGCCGATACGCAACGTGCCCTGCGGTGCGCCATGCCGCAGCGCCGCCTCCGCCTCGCCGGACAGGCGCAACAGCTTGTCGGCATACAGGTGCAGCAGACGCCCCTCGTTGCTGGGTACCAGCTTGCCGCCCTGGCGCACGAACAGTTCGACGCCCAAACGCTGCTCCAGGTTCTTCACCCGGGTAGTGATGTTCGACTGCACCCGGTTCAGTTGCCGCGCCGCATTGGTCACACCGCCAAAGTCCACCACCGCTTTGAAGATCTGCAGCGAGTCGAGATCAATGTTTCTCAAAACGAGAATCCCCATTCCTGATTATTCATTTCTTGAGATAAATGCCGCGAGCATACACTGCGCCGCGATGCTGGCCACGGCCATCCGACAGACCACAACGAAGGAGCAGGACATGCGCAAGATCGGCTTGATAGGCGGCATGAGTTTCGAAGGTTCGGCGGTGTATTACCGCTCGATCAACCAGGCCATCAACCAGCGCCTGGGTGGCCTTCACTCGGCGCAGGTCCTGCTGCACTCGGTGGACTTCCAGGCCATCGTCGACCTGCAGAAAAGTGCCCGCTGGGACGAAGCCGGCGAACACCTCGCCACGGTCGCGCGCAGCCTCGAAGCCGCAGGCGCCGACTGCGTGATGATCTGCGCGGTGACCATGCACCTGGTGGCGGACGCGGTGATCGCCGCGACGCCGCTGCCCTTCATCCATATCGTCGACACCATGGCCGAACGCCTGAAGTGTGCCGGCCGCAAGCAGCCCCTGCTGATCGCGACGCGCTACACCATGGAAAACGGTTTCTACCCCGAGCGCATGCAAGGCCATGGCATCGATGTGCAGGTGCCGGATGCCGAGGGCCGTGAACGCATCCACAAGATCATCTTCGAAGAGCTGAGCCTGGGCATCGTCCGGGATGAATCGCGGCAGGTGTTGCTGGAGCTGATCGAAACGGCCAAGAACGAGGGCGCCGACTCGGTGATCTTCGGCTGCACGGAAATCTGCCTGATCCTCGACAGTGAAGGTTTGCCACTGCCTGGGTTCGATTCCACGGCGGTGCATGTACAGGCGGCGGTAGAGTTCGCCTTGGGTGGGTAGCAGCCACATTCAGCGACGAAACTTCACCGATCTCCGACTTTCTTGTAGGCAATTTCCCAAGCATACTCCCGCGGCTTATCAGCCGTTGCGTGCTGGGGAAACGCTGCCTAGTCTTGCTGCCGTCGCCGATGTCTGGCGATCGGCTTTGACAGGTCGAACAGCGATTGAACCGCAGTACCCACATCACCCGCCAAGGCGTTTCTCGCCGGGGCGTCGTTTTATGGCGGCTGTGCGTGGGGCGCCTCGTGCGCGCCGGGTTCTCTCGCTCTCGGTCTGTCAACCCATGCACAGCTGCCACCCATATGTTTGACAGCTACCGGTGGCGGCCTCACAAGCGAGATAACGTCACCACCCACCGCTGTTTGCCGTCTGTGGCGGAGCCGACGTGGAAAAGGCCCTGGTCCACCTCGCGGTCATGCTGCGCTGTGCCTATGAAACCAATCTCCAGGCCTGCGACACGGTCAAGGACAAGCATCTGGCCGGCATGCTCTGGGCCACCCAGCACACCCTGGAAGCCTCATGGGCACTGGCCGAGTCGATGATCAAGGGGATGGAGGAGCGTCAGGCCGGCTGATGCCGCAGCCAATGGCATGATCACTGGCAAGTCGGAACGCCGAACCGCAGCTTCCACAGGGACCGCGTCGAGCACCGGTTTCATGGCTGGCCCAGCCCCCTGTGGGAGCCGGCTTGCCGGCGAAGAGGCCATCAGCAACAACCAAAAAGGGCCTGCTCTTCAAAGCAGGCACTTTCTCCACTTACTTGGCAGTGAATGCCGAGTAGCTGTTCATCAGATTGCGATAGTTGGGAATCCGCTGCGACAGCAGGTTGCCCAGCCCTTCGATGTCGTTGCGCCAGTCGCGGTGCAGCTCACAGGCCACCGAGAACCAGTTCATCATCTGCGCGCCGGCCTGGGTCATGCGGTTCCACGCGGCCTGCTGCACGGTTTCGTTGAAGGTGCCGGAAGCATCGGTCACCACGAACACATCGAAGCCTTCGGCCAGTGCCGACAGGGTCGGGAAGGCGACGCAGACGTCGGTCACCACGCCGGCGATGATCAGTTGCTTGCGGCCGGTGGCCTTGATCGCCTTGACGAAGTCTTCGTTGTCCCAGGCGTTGATCTGGCCGGGGCGCGGGATGTACGGGGCATCCGGGAACATCTCTTTCAGCTCTGGAACCAGCGGGCCGTTGGGGCCTTGTTCGAAGCTGGTGGTGAGGATGGTCGGCAGGTCGAAGAATTTCGCCAGGTCGGCCAGCGCCAGCACGTTGTTCTTGAACTCGTTGGGCGAGAAGTCCTGCACCAGGGAGATCAGACCGGTCTGGTGGTCGACCAGGAGGACTACGGCGTCGTCTTTGTTCAGGCGGTTGTAGGTGGCGTTGGTCATGGCGAAGATCCTTTTGTTCGAGAAGTTTGTCTGGGTTGTTGTCGCTAAGTGAGGCCAGATTAAGGAGTTCTCGGAAAAGGATAAATCGGCTGGAAACGGTATGACTGTCCCATGCAAGTAGACAATCTGCCTGTGGCCCCGGTAGGAGCTGCGTTAGCTGCGATGGACCGCGCCAGCGGTCCCAAAACCTGTCCGCTCGGTGCCCTGGAGAAAAGCGCCAGACCAAGCATTGTGATCCGCAACTGGGTTTGATCAGGGACCCGTCCGTGTTGGTTTTCGGGGCCGCTGGCGCGGTCCATCGCAGCTAACGCAGCTCCTACCGAGACCTGGGCCAGCCATGAGATCTGTGGTCGACGCGGTCCTTGTGGGAGCTGGCTTGCCAGCGATGAGGTCATCAGCAACACCCTACCCCTGAACCATTTCCCTCCTACGATGAGCTGGCCCCTGGCTGACTGCCAGCCACCTGCGGGTTGCGGTCAAGTACCGGTTTCCCCCAGACCGGAGCAACCCCCATGAACACCCGCAAACTGATCCTGGCTGCCATCGGCCTTTCGCTGTCCGGCTGCGGTACGGTGAATACCGTGCTCAGGGGCGACCAGGTGACGGCGAAGAACCTCAGGGAATGGCGCACCGACTGCGCCTCGGTACCACGTGTGTATAGCGGTGCGGTGTACAACTTCTGCATCCTCAACGGCCCGCCCAACCCCACCGTGCAAGCCGAGGGAGCGCCCGCCGGAGTACCGTTCGTGATGGTCGACCTGGTGCTGTCGGGGGCGCTGGATACGCTGGTGCTGCCCTACACGGTGTATCGCCAGGTGCAGGACGGCAATATCGAGTTGCACCACTAGGTTTGTGCGCGCAACCAGTCCAGAAACGCCCTGACGCCGGCATGCCGCTCCTTTCCGGGGGTACAGAGCGCGGTGTAGCACGAGCCGGGCAGCACAAGCTCCGGGCGATAAGGGACGAGCAGACCCGCCTTGACGCTGTTGGCCGCCAGCACGCAACTGGCCAGTACGTAGCCCTGCCCGGCGATCGCTGCCTGCAAGGCCAGGTGCTCGTCGTGGTAGCCGAGCAGTTCCTTGCCGAGCCAGGCTTGCAGCCCGGCCAGCTGGCACCAGTCGCGCCACGACAGGGGCGGGTTGGCATTGCTGCCCCAGGCCAGGTCGATCAGCCGGGGCGGATCGTCGCCTGCACGCTGCAGCAGGTGCGGTGCGGCGAACACGCCGAATTGCTCGCTGAACAGGTGTTCCTGGTACAGCGCGGGATAGTCCTTGCTGGAGGCGCGAATGGCCAGATGGAATTCGTGGTTGCGCAGCAGATCGACCACTTCACCACCGGGAACGACACGGATGCGGATATCCGGGCGCAACTGGTAGAAGGCTTCCAGCCGCGGAACCAGCCACAAGGCGGCGAACTCCGGCGTGGTGGTGACATTGAGGGTGTCCACCGCCTTGTTCGTGCGCTGCTCGTCTAGGACCACGGACAACTCGTACAGTACCCGGTGCGCGGAGCTGAAGACGCGCTCACCGGCAAGGGTCAGGACCAGGCCACTGCCCGTGCGGTCGAACACCGGCTTGCCCAGCCACTCTTCGAGGCTCTTTACCTGCAACGAAACCGCCGACGGCGTAACCGACAATTCCTCGGCCGCCCGCTTCAGGCTGCCCAACCTGGCAACGGCCTCGAAGTACCTCAGCGCGTTCAACGGCAAGTGGGTGAACATCGGATCCCCGTCAATTCAGCTGTGCTTAACCGCGTTGAGCTTATCCAAATTGCCCGTGCCCACAAGGCGGTTTATTCCTCTGTACCGCGAATGCAAGCAACGCACAGGTGAACCATGCAAGGGCCAAAGCGCAAGATCTTCCAGGCAGTCAGCTACGAGTTCGTGGCGATTTTCTGCATTACCCCCGCCTTCACCCTGTTCCACGACAGCGGGCTGGCACACTCCACCGCACTGTCGGTCATCATCTCCACCATCGCCTTGAGCTGGAACGTGCTCTACAACGCGGCCTTCGAAAGCATCGAGAAACGCCTGAAGAACCGTGAACGCACCTTCGGCCGACGGGTCATCCACTCCGTCGGCTTCGAAGGCGGGCTGACCGTCATCCTGCTGCCGCTGATCAGCTACTGGCTGGATATCAGCCTGTTCCAGGCATTGCTGACCAACCTGGCGCTGTTCGTGTTCTTTTTCTTCTACGCGTTCGCCTTCCAGTGGGCCTTCGACAAGCTCTTCGATGTGCCCGACTCGGCCAAACCACAGACCTTGGTGGATACCAACTGAGCAAAAGCACACTAGTCCCTGTGGGAGCGGGGGTTGACCCCGGGGGGGGAGGTGAGTAAAAGGCCGGCAAACCGGGGTTCACCCCCGCCCCCCGGGGGGGGGGCGCGG
>NZ_JAZDQN010000061.1:0-30735 GCF_036324125.1 Pseudomonas ulcerans
CGCCCTGGGCTGAGTTTGGGGGGGCGGTTTCCCCGGCGATGGCAATGTTGAAGTCACGGCCCCAAGGGGGTCAAACCCCGCTCCCACAAGGTCAGCACAGACAACCAGGCACTATTTCTTCTTCAGGTTCAGATACGACTGATGCAGATCGGCCGCCCAGCCATCGATCACCTCCTTCACATCCTCCGGCTTCATCACCTGGCTGGTGTTCTCCAGCGGCTTGCCGCTGCCCTTGCGCACCACCTGGGCCACCACCTGGTTGTTGCCGCCGTCGATGAACACGGCCTCGGTGGCGATATCGGTTTCCTGGTCGCGAATCCCCGAGGCCGTGCTTACCGCAGCAGCCACCAGGGCCACCGGGATCACTTCATAGGCCTTGAGGCCCTCGGTCTTGCTGCTCACCGCCGTGATCGCCGGACGCACCACGATCACCCCGGGCCCGGGTGCGCTCGCCAGTGGCAGCGACTTGCCCAGCTCGCGCTTGAGCGCCTGGTCGTAATAGGTGGAGATGCCCTGCAGCGTGCTCTGCGGAATCTGCGCCGTCGGCTGCGGCTTCGGATAGAGCTGGCTCGGCTCGATATAGACGCTGCGATAGGCGTCCGGCTTCAGCTGCGGGTCGATCCAGCGCATCACCGGCGCCCCCGACGGCGACTTCGCCTCCTTGAGCCTGCTGTAGTCCTTGAGAAAGCCCGAGTACTCGTCCGGCTTGCTCAGGCCACCGCCGCTGGAACAGCCGGCAAGCAGCAACGAGGTCAGGCACAGCGAACCCATCACCAGTGCGACTTTCATACGTCCCCCCCTTCCTGGAAAACCCTTGGCTGAATGCCAGCGGGTTAGGTATAGCCCAGCTTTTGCGCGATATCCGGGCCAACCCTGCGGGAAAACTTTGCGTACAGGGCATCTGCGACCTGCCTCACAGTAGTGGCAACTGGCTATTTTCCTGCTCTACACTCGCTCGCCACGGTCCCACCTCCACCAGGAAGACAAGCGCAGCATGGACAGGGAAGAAAGCGTTTCACCCGAGCAGCACACGCAATTCGACGCCGAGCACGCCCGTATCGACGAACGTCGGCGCCTGCTGGCATTGCCCGCCAACGAGAAGGGCCGCTGGGCCCTGGGCCTGTCCGGTGGCGGGATCCGCAGCGCCACCTTCTGCCTCGGCGTGGTCCAGGCCCTGGCCCGCGCCCGGGCAGCCGATGCGCCAGCGCGCGAGGATGGGCAGCCACCGGCGCTGGGCGAACGCCTGCTGCCGCGCTTCGACTACCTGTCCACGGTCAGCGGCGGCGGTTACCTGGGCTCGTTCTTCGGCAGCCTGTTCCTGCCGGGTCGCCTGCGCGGCCGGGAACACAGCGGCGTCCTCGAAACGGGCGACGCCCAACCGGACCAGCAGGCCAGGATCGACGCGGCGCGGGATGCCTACGATAGCCTCGACTACGAACCCCCGGGTCGCATCCACACCGGCGACGACTACCGCAAGCAGCCGGTGGGCGCGGCTCCGCTGGCGTGGCTGCGGGAAAACGGCCGCTACCTGACCCCGGGCGGCGCCGGCGACCTGTTCTATGTCCTCGGCCTGTCGCTGCGCAACCTGTTCGCGGTGCACATGGTCATCGGCATGCCGCTGCTGTGCACCCTGGCCCTGGCCATCCTCGCCCAGGTGCTGATCGGCGACAGCTCGCTATGCAGCATGGCTGCCAGCAAGCTCCCGGCCAGCGTCACCTACCTGCTGTGCGGTTCGCTCTGGTGGCTGCCGGGCGCCCTGGTCCTGCTGGCAGTGCTGCCCTTGATGCTGGCGTTCTGGATGGTCTATCGCCGGCGCAACGACGATGACTCGCTGCATCCCTTCAACCGCGCCACCGGGCTCTACGTGCTGTCCGGCGTGGTGTTCCTCGCCCTCGGCCTGTTCGCCCCCGGGATCGCCAACGGCTTGCGCGTCCTGCTGGTGCTGTTCGCCCTGGTCTGTGTTCTTGGCCTGGTCTACTGCCTGTGGCTGTGCAGCTACCTGGGCAGCGGGCGGATCAATCCGGACAAGGCCCTGACCCGGGAAAACAGCGTGGGTACCTATCGGGTCCTGGTGACCCGGCGCCTGGCCACGGCCATCGTCGCCACCCTGGCCAGCGTCTTCTTCGCCCTGGTGCCGTGGCTCAGCGAATGGATCTTCCAACGCGTCGCCGAGGGCCATGGTGCACTGCTGTCCGGTGGCGCACTGGTGCCGTTGTTGATGGCCCTCGTGCGCCAGGCCTCGCTGTCCAGCGATGACAAGGCAACGCCGAATTGGCTGAGCAAATTGCCGATCAGCCTGATCGCCGGCCTCGCCGGCGTGGCGATCTTCATGCTGGTGGCGCTGTCCTGGGGCCTGCTGGCGCAATACGTACGCTTCGGCGCCGATGCCCAGGCCGACTCGCAGGCGTGGATGCGCCTGGCAGTGCTGGTGCTGCTGGCGGCGGTGTGCAGCCTGGGTTCGGGCAAGTTCATCGGCTTCATCAACCTGTCGTCCTGGCAGGCGTTCTACCGCGCGCGCCTGGCCCGGGCCTACCTGGGCGCCTCCAACGGCCTGCGCTTTTCCGGCAAGACCCGCAACCAGCGCAAGCGCCTGCTGAGCGTCGCCGAAACCCTGCCCGGCGACGATGTCGGCATCGAGGACTACTACGCCAACAACGGCTGCGCGCCGGTGCACCTGATCAACGTCACGCTCAACCAGACCGTCGACCCGGCCGAGCAGCTGGTGCAGCGCGACCGCAAGGGCAAGCCGCTGTGCCTGGCGCCGTCCGGCGCCGAGGGGCTGGCCAGCGTCAGCTACCTGCTCGACGGCGAACCGCGCCAGCGGGCACACCAGCCGGACTGCGGCGAGATGTACCAACCGCTGACCCTGGCCCACTGGGTCGCCACCTCCGGCGCGGCTGTGTCCACCGGCCTGGGCCGGCAGACCAGCCTCGGCACTTCGCTGGCCTTGGGCCTGACCAACATGCGCCTGGGCACCTGGTGGCCCGCCGACTTCCTGCAGAACGGCGAACTGCTGAGCGGCGTGCGCCAGAGCCGCGACACCCTGCTCGAACGCACCCTGCCCGCCCAGCATTACCTGTACCAGGAGCTGACCGCGCGCTTCCATGGCCTGAACCGCGATTTCCAGTACCTGTCCGATGGCGGTCACTTCGAGAACACCGCGACCTACGAACTGATTCGCCAGGGCCGCAACATCGAGCTGATCGTGACTTGCGACTGCGGCGCCGACCCGACCTACCAGTTCAACGACCTGGCGAACCTGATCCGCCTGGCGCGGATCGACCAGGCACTGGAAATCCGCGAGGACACCGGTGTCTTCGCCGATCCGGTATTGGCGCCGTATTTCGGACGTGTGGGCGATTTCGCGCTGGATGCCGCCGAGCGTGGACGCGAGGATTACCGGCGCTGCGCGATGCTGTTCAAGGTCATCGACAAGCACGGCGAGCTGACTGCGCGGATCCTGCTGATCAAGCCGAACCTGATCGCCGGGCTGCCGGTGGACCTGGTCAACTACGCGGGCGCGCACCCGACCTTCCCCAACGAGAGCACGGCGAACCAGTTCTTCGACGAAGCGCAGTTCGAAAGCTATCGGCAGTTGGGGCTGCAGATCGGGCAGCGCCTGTTCGGGGATGGAAAAAGCGCATCGCCGGTGGCGGATGCGCTGTGGAAATACCTGACGTAGGAGCTGCGTCAGCTGCGAAGGACCGCAAAGCGGTCCCGGTTCCCGATCTCAAGACAGGCACCCGGGACCGCTGCGCGGTCCTTCGCGGGCAAGCACGAAGCCAAATCAGGCAATCACCGACCAGGCAATCGCCGACAGGGTGATCAAGCCAACCGCCACCACGAACACATTCGACACCTTGCCCGAATACTTGCGCAGCGACGGCACCTTGTTGATCGCGTACATCGGCATCAGGAACAGCAGGCAGGCGATCACCGGCCCGCCCAGGGACTCGATGATGGCGAGGATGCTCGGGTTGAGGGTGGCGACGATCCAGCAGGTCAGCACCATGAACAGTGCGGTGACCCGCTCCAGGCCCTTGCTCGACATCGACTTGCCGCGCCCGCGCAGACTCTTGACGATCAGGCCCTGGAAGCCCTCGCTGGCACCGACGTAGTGACCGAGGAACGACTTGGTGATGGCCACCAGCGCGATCAGCGGCGCGACGAAGGCGATCACCGGCGTCTGGAAGTGGTTGGTCAGGTACGACAGGATCGAGATGTTCTGGGCCTTGGCCGCCGCCAGGTCGGCCGGGGACAGGGCCAGCACGCAGCTGAAGCAGAAGAACATCACGGTCAGCACCATCATCAGGTGCGACACCGCAAGGATGCGCCCGCTCTTCTCGTCGGCACGCTCCCCGTACTGCTGCTTCTGCGCCACGGCGAAGGCCGAGATGATCGGCGAGTGGTTGAAGGCGAAGACCATCACCGGGATCGCCAGCCACAGGGTCTTGAGCAGCAGGACCGGGTCCATGCCGGCGCCGGCCTGGGCGAAGAACGAGCCGTTCCAGTTGGGCACCAGGCCGATGGCCAGCAACAGCAGCGCCGCCACGAACGGATACACCAACACGCTCATCACCCGAACGATGATGCCCTGGCCGCAGCGCACCACGATCATCAGGCCGCAGATCAGCAGCAGGGAAAGCAGCGCCCGCGGCGGCGGGGTGATGTGCAGCTGGTGTTCGAGGAAGCTGCCCAGGGTGTTGGTCAGCGCGACGCTGTACACCAGCAGGATCGGGAAGATGGCGAAGAAATACAGGAGGGTGATCAGCTTGCCGGCGCCGGCGCCGAAATGCTCTTCCACCACCTCGGTGATGTCTTCCTTGCCGCCCTTGCGCCCGGAGAGGACGAAGCGGGTCAGGCCGCGGTGGGCGAAATAGGTCATGGGGAACGCCAGCAGCGCCAGGATCAGCAACGGCCAGAAGCCGCCGACGCCCGCGTTGATCGGCAGGAACAGCACGCCGGCGCCGATGGCGGTGCCGTACAGGCCGAGGGTCCAGGTGGTGTCGTGGCGGTTCCAGCCGCTGCGCACAGGTGCGGCCGATTCGACACGCAGGTTCGTGGTGCTTTGTACATCAGTCATCGATAACGCCTTGTAATTGTTCTTGTTGCTCATGAATAACCAGATTGGGGCCGCCTTGCGGCCCCAGTACGGCCCTTAACACTCGACGAAAGCGACGGCCAGTCCGCCGCGGGAAGTCTCCTTGTAGTTCTCGTGCATGTCGGCGCCGGTGTCGCGCATGGTGCGGATCACCCGGTCCAGGGAAATGAAATGCTCGCCATCGCCGCGCAGGGCCATCTGCACGGCATTGATCGCCTTCACGGCGGCGATCGCATTGCGTTCGATGCAGGGCACCTGGACCAGGCCGCCGACCGGGTCGCAGGTCAGGCCGAGGTTGTGTTCCAGGGCGATTTCCGCCGCGTTCTCCAGCTGTGGCGGGGTCGCCCCGAGGACATCGGCCAAACCTGCCGCGGCCATGGCACAGGCCGAGCCCACCTCGCCCTGGCAGCCCACCTCGGCGCCGGAGATCGAGGCGTTCTTCTTGCACAGGATGCCCACCGAGGCCGCGGCAAGGAGGAAGTCGACGACGTCGTTGTCACAGGCTTCGGGGTTGAACTTCATGTAGTAATGCAGCACCGCCGGAATGATGCCGGCCGCGCCGTTGGTCGGCGCGGTGACCATGCGCCCGCCGGCGGCGTTTTCCTCGTTGACCGCCAGGGCGAACAGGTTGACCCACTCCATGGCGCTCAGGGTCGAGCCGATCACATTGGGCTTGCCCAGCTCCTGCAGGCTGCGATGCAGCCTGGCGGCACGGCGCTTGACCTTGAGGCCGCCAGGCAGGATGCCTTCGTTGCTCAGGCCGTTGGCGACGCATTCACGCATCACCGCCCAGAGTTGCAGCAGGCCGCTGCGCACGTCCGCTTCTTCGCGCCAGGCCAGTTCGTTGGCCATCATCAACTGGCTGACCCGCAGCTTGTGGCGCTTGCACAGGGCGAGCAGTTCCTCGGCACTGGAGAACTCGTAGGGCAGTTGCACCTGGGTGGCGGCAGCGCCGGCACCGATTTCCCCGGCCTCGACGATAAAGCCGCCGCCCACCGAGTAGTAGGTCTGCTGCAACAGCAGGCCGTCGGCGCCAAAGGCTTCCAGGGTCATGGCATTGGGGTGGTACGGCAGGCTTTCGTCCAGCAGCAGCAGGTCGCGCTTGCAGTCGAAGGCAATCGCCTGGCTGCCGCCCAGGACCAGAACTCCGGTGTTTTCCAGTTGCTCGATCCGCGGACCGATGCAGTGCGGGTCGATCCGGTCCGGCCACTCGCCCATCAGGCCCAGCAGGCAGGCGCGATCGGTGGCATGGCCGACGCCGGTGGCCGACAGCGAGCCGTACAGGCGTACCTCGACCCGGCTCACCGCACCCAGCAGATCCTGCTGGCGCAGGGCCTCGACGAAGGTCGCGGCGGCACGCATCGGACCGACGGTATGGGAGCTGGACGGGCCGATGCCAATCTTGAACAGGTCGAAAACACTGATAGCCATGCTAATGCCTCGGTAACCGGCGGACGCGGGCCATTCCGGTGCACGGTGAGAAATTTGAGAGTTGTCGCTAGGTTGGGCGATACTGCCGCAGGATTTTTCCTACGACCAACGAAACTTTCTAAGCAAGGCTTTAGCAGGACTAAACGATGAGTCGAGCCATGAACGGCCAGATGTACGTCTGGTTGCACGTGTTTTCCTGCGCGGCGCGGCACCTGTCGTTCACCCGCTGCGCCGAGGAACTGCACATCACCCCCGGCGCGGTGAGCCAGCAGATCCGCCAGCTGGAGGAACGCCTGGGCTTTCGCCTGTTCCTGCGCCGGGCCCGGGGCGTGGAGCTGAGTGCCGAAGGCCAGCGCCTGGCCCTGACCGTGAACGAGGCCTACGGCAGCATCGATGCCGAACTGCGCCGCCTGGATGCCGGCGAGATCCGGGGGACCTTGCGCCTGCGCTCGATCCCGTCGTTCCTCGCCAAATGGCTGACGCCACGCTTGCCGCGCCTGCAGCAACGCTTTCCCGATATCCAGCTGCGCCTGGTGGCCGAGGACAGCAACCAGGCCCTGCACGAAGGCGATTTCGACCTGGCCATCGACCTCAACGACGGCAGTTACCCGGGCATGCACTCGACGCCGCTGCTGGACGAGGAAATCTTCCCGGTCTGCTCCCCCGCCCTGCTCCGCGGCCGCCCGCCGCTGCACGGGCCGGGCGACCTGGTGCACTATCCGCTGCTGCACGACATCACGGCGTGGCGCGGCAGTTCCGAGTACGCGGAATGGGAGTTCTACCTGGAGGCGATCGGTGCAGGTGGGCTGGATGTGCGGCGCGGCCACACCTTCAACCGCAACCACCTGACCATCGAAGCGGCGATCGCCGGGATCGGCGTGGCGATTGCCCGGCGCACCCTGCTCAACGACGAGCTGGAACGCGGGACCTTGATCGTGCCGTTCGGTGCACCGGTGTCGAACCACAAGCGCTATGTGCTGCTGTACAGCGCCGGGACCCTGGCGCATCCCACTGCGCGGGCCGTGCATGACTGGCTGGTGGAAGAGGCGCGGGCCTTCCAGTGACCGCCCGCGGCACATCTCTGTCAAGTAGAGCGCGGACCTTGTGGGAGCGCTGCCCTGTCCATGCCGCGATGAAGCCGCACAGGCAAAAAAGATTTATCTGCCCCCCAGGTGAGGTTTTTTTACTGTCGCCCGTCATCTTGCACGTCTAGTTACAAGGCCCGTCCCAAACGCAAGGAATTCCCAATGACAGCCAACACCGAACGCGCCAGCCTGCGCTCGCAGCGCCTGAATCAGATCACCCACGCGCCGCACAGCGAGCTGGACGCCCTGGTCAAGTCCCACGCGCCTTTCGAAACCCGTGAAAACTTCGCCCGCTTCGTCGTCGCCCAGTACCTGTTCCAGAACGAACTCAAGGCCCTGTACACCGACCCGCGCCTGATCGCCATCGTCCCCGACCTGGCCGAACGCTGCCGCGCCGAGCAGGCCCGCCTCGACCTGGCCGACCTCGACACCGAAGTCCCGGCCGACTTCCCCGGCGCCCTGCAGAACCCGAGCCTGGGCCAGGCCATGGGCTGGATCTTCGTCTCCGAAGGTTCCAAGCTCGGCGCTGCGTTCCTGATCAAGCGCGCCGTCGCCCTGGAACTCAACGACACCTTCGGCGCCCGCCACCTGGGCGAACCGGCCGGCGGCCGTGCCGAAGGCTGGAAGCAGTTCACCCGTATCCTCGACGGCCTGGAGCTGAGCGCCGAGGAAGAAGCCGCCGCCGAACAGGGCGCGGTAGCGGCGTTCGAGCGCTTCACCGAGCTGCTCAAGCACGCCTACGCCACTGCGCCTAAAGCCGAACTGGCCTGATCGCGCTCCGGCCGTCATGATGACGGCCGGACTTCTCCGTGCAGTCGACTTGCCCATGACCCGACCCTCTTCCTCGAAGCTTTCCCGCGTGCTCTATGGCCTGCTGGCCTACGTGAGCCTGGGCATCGGCCTGGTGGCGATCGTCGTGCCCGGCCTGCCTACCACCGAATTCATCCTCCTCGCGGCCTGGGCCGCCACCCGCAGTTCGCCGCGCCTCAGCGCCTGGCTGGAAAACCACCGGCTGTTCGGCCCGATCCTGCACAACTGGCGCAACGGCAAGGTGATCCAGCGCCGGGCCAAGGTCAGCGCCACGGTCAGCATGCTGCTGTGCGCCACCCTGATGCTGGTGTTTCTCGAACACCGCTGGCCGGTATGGCTGGCCATCGGCGGCATGACCCTCGGCAACCTGTGGATCTGGTCGCGTCCCGAATCCGTGCCGCAACCCGCCGCAAGAGGCATCGACCCCTCCGGGATTTGACCTTCGGCCGCTGACTGGCTTCACTTGTCTGCTTCGATACCTGCGGAGGACAACGATGCTGGACATGCTCAGCGCCATCGCCCATGACCTCGACCTGCCAGCGCCCGCCGACGGCGCTGTGCGCTTCGCCTCCCCTGGCAACCTGCATTCGGCCTTTGCCGTCACCGAAATGGCCGGGGTCAGCATTGCCGCCGCCGGCCTGGCCATCGCTGCGCTGATCGAACAGCAGGCCGGTGAATGCCGCCGCGTGCTGGTGGACCGACGCCTGGCCGCCTTCTGGTTCGCCTCCAGCCTGCGCCCCCAGCGCTGGCAACCGCCGCCGCTGTGGGACCCGATCGCCGGCGACTACCAGACCCGCGATGGCTGGATCCGCCTGCACACCAACGCCCCCCACCACCGCGCGATTGCCGAACAGATCCTCGGCCCCGCCACCGATCGTGACGGCATGGCCCGCCGGGTGCTGTCCTGGACGGCCGGGGAGCTGGAGCAGGCCATCGTCGAGAACGGCGGTTGCGCGGCGCAGATGCGCAGCTGGCAGCAATGGTCGAATCACCCGCAGGGGCTGGCGGTGAACGCCGAGCCATTGATCCGTCGCCAGGTCTTCGACGCCGAGGGTTCGCGGATCTGGCCGGGGCACCCGGAGCGACCGCTGGCGGGCGTGCGGGTGCTGGACCTGACCCGGATCCTCGCAGGGCCCATCGCCACCCGCCTGCTGGCCGGCTTCGGTGCCGAGGTGCTGCGCATCGATCCGCCGGACTGGCAGGAACCCGGGGTGGTACCGGAAGTCACCCTCGGCAAGCGCTGCGCACGCCTGGACCTGCGCGATGCCGACGACCGCAGGGTATTCGAACGCCTGCTGGCCCAGGCCGACATCCTCGTGCATGGCTACCGCACCGATGCCCTGGAACGCCTGGGCTATGGCGATGCCCAGCGCCGGATGATGAACCCGGCGCTGGTGGACGTCAGCCTGAATGCCTATGGCTGGACCGGGCCGTGGCGCTTGCGCCGGGGCTTCGACAGCCTGGTGCAGATGAGTACCGGCATCGCCCATGCCGGCATGCGCTGGCAGCAGGCCAGCCGCCCGGTACCCTTGCCGGTGCAGGCGCTGGACCATGCCACCGGCTACCTGATGGCGGCCGCCGCGATCCGCGGGCTCAGCGAACGCCTGGCCACGGGCCGGGGCAGCCTGGCCCGACTGTCGCTGGCGCGCACGGCGAAGTGGCTGGAAGAACAGGGCACGGTGGCGGACGACCTGCCCCTGGCGGCGGAAACCCAGGCCGACCTGGGTTTTCGCCGCGAGCACACGCCCTGGGGCCCGGCGCAGCGGCTGAAACCGCCGTTGCAGATGCTGGGGACGCTACTGCATTGGGACCGCGGGGCCTGCGAACTCGGTTCTTCTGAAGCCTGCTGGTGAACCCGGCTCAGTCCCTGCTGCCCATCATCGGCCCCTCCGGCACCACTACCTGCCCCAGGTCGATATGCTTGAACACCGGGCTCGCCCCCAGTCGCGCATTGAAGCGGGTGTTGAAGGTGAAGTCGTCTTCGGTCGGCACGCTCAATGGCCGGCCGTACAGCGCCTGTAGCGCCACCGGGTCATAGCCGAACAACTGCAGCAGGGTCGGGAACAGGTTGTAGTGGCTCGACCGGTCGCGGTTCAGCGCCAGGTTCGCCTGCCAGTCCGGCGCCTTGACCCCTTCCCCCTGGATCACCACCAGCGGCACCAGGCCCTCTTCCATCACCGGATCGCTGTCGCAATGGGTGTTCAACCCCGGATTGCCGCGCTCGTGCAGGTCCTGGCCGTGGTCCGAGGTGTAGATCAGCACCGCCTGGCTCAGGTCCGCCCCGGCGAACAGGCGGTTGAAGAACTCGCCGACATTCCACGCCAGGGTATTGCGATAGGCATTGCGATACAGCACCCAGTCGTCCGGACTGCCGGAAAAGCCGTCGCGGCTGCCGGTGTCGGTGACATCGGCGTACTGCCCGCGCGGCAAGGCCGGACGCCAGTTCATGAAGGCGTCCGGGTACTTGTCGTGCACCGGGAAATGCGCACCCACCTTGTTCACCACGATCAGCTGCGGCTTGCCATCCCCGAGCAGCTCCACCAGCTTCGCCGCCACCGCCATGTCCCGTTGCAGCACCGGGGTGTCGTCGAACTGGATGAAGCGGTCGATATCGCGCTTTTCCGTGTCGGTCATCAGGTTCTGCAGATGGCCGCCGCTGCGCTGGGCATCGATGTACACCGTGGCCAGCCCGGCCTGGTGGGCGTACTGCCAGATCGACGGCTGGGTCGAATTGATCCGCAGGTAGTCGGCGCGGGTACCGCCATAGCGCAGGGTGACGTTGGTGTCGGCGCTGCAGTTGGCGATGGAGGCGGCATAACCGTAGTTGAAGATCCTCAGCCCCGGCTGCGGCCGGGTCAGCGGCGTCGGTACGCCGTGCGGGGTATTCAGGTCGAGGTAGTTGCCCGACACGCTCTCGTCGACCAGCAGCACGATGTCCCGGGCCATGGCCGGCCCGCTGCGCGGCAGGGTCACCGGCTGGCGCGCGCCGACATGGTCGTGCAGGGTCTCGTAGGCCATCAGGTTGAGGTATGCCAGCGGGGTGTACATCACCGGCAAGCCGCGCGCGCCCTCGCCGGCACGGACGAACAGGATCCCGCTCAGCAGCACCAGGCCCAGCAGCGGCGCGGCCCAGGGCAAGACCCGGGGCAGGCGCGGCCAGGCAACGGGACGCAGGCCGATGCCGAACAGCAGCAACAGGCCGCGGGCCAGCGCCAGCAGGATGGCGTCCTGGTACTGGACGAAGGCTTCCTGGATGAAACCGCCGGAGTACACCAGCGAGATGAAGGCGCTGTAGGTCAGGTAGGTGGCGGTGATCCGCGAATAGGCATCGAAGAACACCGCGCTGGCGCAGAACACCAGGGCCAGCAGCCAGCGCAACAGGCCTTGGCGGACTTGCGCCGCCAGCCACAACCCGCTCGCCAGCAGCACGAACACGCCGAGGTACAACACCAGCGCCAGGCCGACGCCCAGGGCCTGCAGGCGTTCGACGATGGCCTCGTGGAAGCAGGCCAGGTAGGCAATCAGCAGCAGGCTCTTGAGGTATGCGCGCATGGAATGGCTCCGCCTGGACCCGGGGGGATTTTGCAAAGGTAGCCAGCTTGCAGATGTCTTTCCAGCTATCGCCCGCCAATTTAATGGCGAATTTTTGGCGCCGACATTTATGGATTAACACTAAATGAGGAGTTGCCAACTAATTGCGAACCATTCACCAAAAGCCTTGTACGGCGCGGCTTTCGACCGTTAATCGGGAAAATTTCCGGCGATTTGCCAGTATGTTTTCCCGCTAAGGTGCGGATTGACAACGAGTTGATGGCAAAACGAATTGTTCATCAGGTGCTGTAAGTTCAGCGAAACATGCCATTCCATTGACACTTTTTCCCCAGCCTGCGCTATACCGAAAACACATCGCTGTTACACCCCCATTACGCCATGCGAGGCATCCCGGAATGGACGTGAGTGTTTTCGGTACTGGTTACGTAGGGCTCGTACAGGCAGCCGCATTGGCCGACGTCGGACACCGGGTGCTGTGCGTGGATGTCGACGCGCACAAGATCAGCCAGCTGCGCCAGGGTGTGCCGCCGATCCACGAGCCCGGCCTGTCGGCCATGCTCGAAGACAATATCCGCGACGGCCGCCTGCTGTTCAGCACCCAGGCCAGCGATGCGGTGGCCCATGCCGAACTGGTGTTCATCGCCGTCGGCACCCCGCCTGACGAGGACGGCGCCGCCGACCTCTGCCACGTGCTCGGCGTGACCCGGCAGATCGCCGAGCTGATGGACGCCGACCGCACCCTGATCATCAAGTCCACGGTACCGGTGGGCACCGCCGACCAGGTGGCGCAACTGGCCCGGGAAACCCTCGACCGTCTCGGCAAGCTCAGCCTCAAGGCAAGGGTGGTGTCCAACCCGGAATTCCTCAAGGAAGGCAGCGCCCTGGCCGACTGCATGCGCCCCGACCGGATCATCGTCGGCACCTGCGATGCCACCGCCCAGGACCAGCTCGGCGAGCTCTACGCACCCTTCTGCCGTAACCATGAAAAGCTCATGTTCATGGACAACCGCAGTGCCGAGCTGACCAAGTACGCGGCCAACGCCATGCTCGCCACACGCATCAGCTTCATGAACGAACTGGCCAACCTCAGCGAACGCCTCGGCGCCGATATCGAAGCCGTGCGCAAGGGCATCGGCTCCGATCCGCGCATCGGCTACCACTTCATCTACCCCGGCTGCGGCTTCGGCGGCTCGTGCTTCCCCAAGGACCTGCGCGCCCTGCTGCACACCGCCGAGCACAACGGCATGCCGCTGCGCCTGCTGCAGTGCGTCAGCGAGGTCAACGACAGCCAGCGGCAGATCCTCTTCAGCAAGCTGCGCCAGCACTTCCCCGGCAGCCTGGCCGGCAAGTCGGTGGCGCTGTGGGGCCTGGCCTTCAAGCCCAACACCGATGACATGCGCGAAGCCCCCAGCCGCTACCTGATGGAAGCGCTGTGGGCCGAAGGCGCCACGGTGCATGCCTTCGATCCGGAAGCCATGGCCGAATGCCGGCGCCTCTACGGCTACCGCAACGACCTGCACCTGTGTGCCACCCGCGACGACACCCTGGAAGACGCCGATGCCCTGGTGATCTGCACCGAGTGGAAGAACTTTCGCGTGGTCGACTTCGCCCTGCTGGCGAAGAAACTGCGCCAGCGCCTGATCATCGACGGGCGCAACCTGTACAACCCGGACCAGGTCGCCACCTTCGGCCTCGACTACTGCGGCATCGGCCTGCGCCATGTCGTGCCCGAGGTGCCGGCATCATGAAAGTGCTGGTGACCGGCGCGGCCGGCTTCATCGGTGCCCACTGCGCCCTGCGCCTGTTGCGCGACGGCCACCAGGTGGTGGCCCTGGACAACTTCAACGCCTACTACAACCCGGCGCTGAAGGTGGCCCGGGTCGAGTGGGTGCGCCAGCATTGCGGTGACTTCAGCCCGCGTATCCTCGACCTGGCCGACGCCGAGGCCCTCGACCGCCTGTTCGCCAGCGAGCGCCCGGACGCGGTCCTGCACCTGGCCGCCCAGGCCGGCGTGCGCTACTCGCTGGACAACCCTCGGGCCTACCTGGACAGCAACCTCGCCGGTTTCCTCAACATCCTCGAATGCTGCCGCCGCCATCCCGTGCAACACCTGCTGTACGCCTCGTCCAGCTCGGTGTACGGCGCCAACCGCCAGGTGCCCTACTCGGTGCGTGATGCGGTGGACCACCCGCTGTCGCTGTATGCCGCCAGCAAGAAAGCCAACGAGGCCATGGCCCACAGCTACAGCCACCTGTTCGGCATTCCCTGCACCGGCCTGCGCTTCTTCACCGTGTACGGTCCCTGGGGACGCCCGGACATGTCGCCGGTGCAGTTCGCCACCGCTATCCACCAGGGCCGTCCGCTGCGCCTGTTCAACCATGGCCAGCACCAGCGCGACTTCACCTATATCGACGACATCGTCGAAAGCCTGGTGCGCCTGCTGCCCCTGGCACCACAGGCCAACCCGCGGTGGAACGCCTACGCGCCGGATCCGGCCAGCAGCCACGCGCCCTGGCGCCTGTACAACATCGGCGGGCAGCGCCCGGTGGCCCTGCTCGACTACGTCGCCCTGCTGGAAAAGCACCTGGGACGCAAGGCCGAGATCGAGCTGCTGCCCCTTCAACCTGGCGATGTGCTCGATACCTGCGCCGACGCCAGCGACCTCGCCGCCGCCACCGGCTTTACCCCACGGATCACCCTCGACGAAGGGCTGGGACGCTTCGCCGCCTGGTTCATCGATCACTACCTGCCGCTGCTCGGGACGCCAGCGCAGGACAACCGGGCCATGCCCGCTGCAGTTCGGAGGTAGCCATGACCGGACAACCCCAAGACGCCCAGGTACAGGCCCTGTACCAGGACAAGCGCATGGACCCCAAGCACCGCATGCGCATCGATTCGGCCGTGCACAAGCAGGGTCGCGGCTGGTTTACCGGGCGCCTCGGCGGCCGGCCCTGGACCCTGTCGCGGACCAATCGCTGCGTCGCCGCAACCGGTGCCGTGGTCCTGATCGTATTGCTCTCGCCGCTGCTGCTGGGGCTCGCCGCGCTGGTCAAGGCCAGTGGCCCGGGGCCGGTGTTCTTCGTGCAGCGGCGCACCGGTTACCGCGGACGCTGCTTCGGCATGTTCAAGTTCCGCACCATGGTCGCCAATGCCGAGGCGCTGAAGGAGTCCCTGCGCCACCTGAACAAGCACGGCGCCCAATCCATCGACTTCAAGATCGACGATGACCCGCGGGTAACCCGGATCGGCCGCTGGCTCCGCCGCAGCAGCCTCGACGAGCTACCCAACCTGTTCAACGTGGTGCGCGGCGAGATGCGCCTGGTGGGCCCCCGGCCAACCTCGTTCAACGCCTACCGCTACAAGGACAGCCACCTCGCGCGCCTGAGCATCTACCCCGGCATGACCGGTCTCTGGCAGATCTCCGGGCGCAGCGACATCGACTTCGACCAGCGGGTCGAGCTGGACCTCAGCTACATCGCCGAACAGAGCCTGAGCCTGGACCTGAAGATCCTGCTCAAGACTCCCTTCAAAGTCTTCAACGGCCACGGAGCAAGTTGAGATGGACGGTTCTACTTCGAGAAGCATGAGTATCGCGACCCCCAGCGAAAGCAACCTGACCTCCACCGTGCTCGACCAGGATCGACGCCTGCTGTTGCTCACCGCCGCCAACCGCGGCAGTGGCACCAGCACCAGCGCCCTGGCCGTGGCCAGCCAGCTGGCGCAGTTGAGCGGCGGGTCGGTATTGCTGGTCGACGCCAGCAACGACAGCAACAACCTCACCCAGCAGCTGAGCCTGAACAAGCTGCGCGGCTTCCACGACCTGCTGTTCGACGACGAGACCCCGCCACTGCTGCAGGACTGCATCGTGCGCCTCTCCGACCAAAGCTTCGACGTGCTGCCCGCCGGCGTGCACCGGCGCGGCAGCGAACGCCTCGACCCCGAGGTGCTGCGCACCCTGCTGCAACGCCTGGCCGGCGACTACCGCTTCGTGGTGATCGACGGCGAAGCGGTCTACTCCGGGGCCGACAGCCTGGTGATCGGCCCCCTGGTGGACGGCGTGATCCTGGTCATCAACGCCGAGGACACCCGCCGCGAGGTGGCCCAGGCCGCCAGCCAGCGCCTGGCCCAGGCCGGCGCGCTGCTGATCGGCAGCGTGTTCAACCGCCGCCGCTACTACATGCCCAAATGGCTCTACAACCACCTCTGAGCCGACCGTGCGAGGGACATCACGATGAAAATCAAGCTGATCGCTTTGTTCGCGTTGTTGCCGCTGGCGGCCTGCACCAGCAACCAGGAAATGCGCCAGATGCCGGTGCAGATCATGACCGCACCGCCGGCCAACGCCCAGGACACCGAGTTTTCCAGCAAGGAACAGGTGCTGCGGCCCGGTGACGTGCTGGATGTGATCTTCCACATCAGCACCAGTGGCTCCGACGCCTACCGCATCCAGTCCGGCGACACCGTCGGCCTCAACTTCCTCTCTGCCAGCTCGCTCAACGGCAACCAGCTGGTGCTGCCCGACGGCAGCATCGAACTGCCGGCGGCCAACACCTCGGTACGGGTGGCCGGCATGACCCCGGACCAGGCCCGCGCCGCGATCCAGCAGGCCTACCGCAACAAGAGCCTGTTCCAGCCCAACCGCGACCAGTTGACCGTGCAGGTGATCAGCCCGCTGACCAACGAGCAGAACCTGAAGAGCGCGCTGAACCACCCGGCCACCGGCATGAGCCGCGAGATCACGGTGAACAGCGACGGCCACGCCAACTTCCCGGAAGCCGGCTCCGTGGCCCTGCAGGGCATGACCGTGACCCAGTTGGAGAACTACCTGAACAAGCGCTACGCCGAGCTGCCCGGGCGCATGAGCGTGGACGTGATGCTCAAGTCCACCGCCGTGAACGAGATCTACGTGCTGGGTGAAGTCGGCCAGCCCGGCGCCTACCCGATTCGCCGTCCGGTCTCGGTCCTGGAAGCCCTGACCCTGGCCCGCGGGCCGAGCATCAAGGCGCGCCTGGACTCGGTGGTGATCATGCGGCGCAACGGCAACCAGGTGCAGGCCGTGCCCTACAACGTCGACCAGGCGCTGGACGCCAGCGCGGCGCAGGTGGCCTACCTGCAACCGGACGACATGCTCTACGTGCCCAAGACCAAGCTCGCCAGTGCCGGAGAACTGGCCCGGCAACTGGCCGACGTAGTGCTGTTCCAGGGCGTGGGTTTCAGCTTCGGCTACCGCGTCGACAACAAAGGCAGCAGCAACTGACCTCAGGGGTAATGCGACATGAATCCCAAAGAGAACTACCTGCATGAATTCTTCCGCATCTTCTTTGCCAACCGGCAACTGGTGAAGCGGATCTTCATCGCCTTCGCGGTCATCGCCCTGCTCCTGCCGCTGGTACTGCGGCAAAGCTTCGATATCGGTGCACAGGTCATCGTGCAGTCGAAGAAGCTGTCGCAGAGCGATACCAACACCGCCCTGGCCCAGGAAACCGACAAGTTCATCCCGCCCTCCCTGGCGGACATGGAGACGGAGAGCAATATCCTCCGCTCGCCGAGCCTGATCCGCCAGACCATCAGCCAGTTGCGCGCCGAGGGCAAGTATTCGAGCGAACCGGGCATGCTTGACCGTTGGCTGTTCGCTCCGCTGCACGCCCAGCTGATCGACCCGCTGCGCGAGGCCATGGGCCTGAAGGTGGCGTCCGCCGCCGACAGCCAGCTCGATGCCCTCACCGAACAGGCGGTGAAGGATCTGAAGGTCGACACCCTGCCGGGCTCCAACGTGATCTCGGTGAACTACAGCTTCGGCGACCCGGCCCAGGGCACCGCCTTCGTCGCCCGCCTGCTGGACAACTACCTGAAGAACCGCCAGGACCTGCAGTCCAACGAGCTGCCGGAGTCCTTCTACGAGCAGAAGAAACTCCAGTACCAGACCCGTCTCGACGACCTGGAAAGCAAGCGCCTGGGCTTGCTGGAAGCCAACGGCTCGTCCGATCCGAAGGAAGAGATCACCTTCCGCCTCAACGCCATCAACACCGAGGAACAGGCGCTCAACCTGTATAGCGACCGCCTGCTGCAAAGCCAGCGCTGGCTCGACTACCTGAAGTCGGCCCTGACCAGTGCCAGCGCGGCGAAGATGAACGACTACGCCTTCCCGTTCACCTTCACCACCACGGTGGACAACGTCGCCTTCGAGGACCGCGAGATCAAGCAACTGGGCGAGCAACTGACCACCCAGGTGTCGCGCTACGGCAATGACGTGGCGATCTTCCAGCCCAACAGCGAGCCGATGCAGTTGCAGCGCGACCAGATCAGCCGCACCCGCCAGCAGTTCCTCAAGGTGGTGTCGAACCGCATCAGCGAACGGGAAAAAGACCTGACGGTAGTCCAGGAAGTGATCGGCCAGAAGACCGCACGCATCGCCGAGCTCAAGGGTCGTATCCACCAGCTCCAGGAAACCCAGAGCAAGGCGCGCCAGCTCGACACCGAGATCGATGCGCTGCACAAGGCGTTCTTCACCTACACCCAGCGTTATGAAGAAAGCCGCGGCCAGGGCCAGCTGGACAACCTGTCCAACGCGCGCATCCTCAGCGCGCCGTACCAGCCCACCGAAGCGGCGTTCCCGCGGCCGGGCCTGATCGTGCCGTTCGGCATGCTTACCGGCCTGCTGTTCGCCATCGCCCTGGTCTATGTCCGCGAGTTCTTCGACCATCGCTTCAAGCATCCGGCCCAGATCGGCCACGAGCTGAACCTGCCGGTACTGCTGGTGATCAACGACCAGGCGCCGGAACTGCCGAACCCGCACAAGCAATGGTCGCTGCCACGCCTGTGGCACTGGGTGCGCAATTGAACGCCGCAGCCCCGCGCCAGCCGATCGTCCATCTGCTCAACAGCGGTGGATTCTACGGCGCCGAGCGCATGCTGCTGGACCACTGCCGGGCCACGCCCGGGCAGCATCGAGTGGTGTTTCTCGAAGCACCGGACGAGTTGCTGGCGCGCTTTCGCGACGCCGGGGTGGACTGCCAGCGCTGCACCGGGGTGACGGGGCTGCGCGCGGCACTGCGCGGCGGGCAGGGGGAGCGCCCGCTGCTCAACGCGCACAATTTCCGCGGCCTGCTGTTCGGCTGCCTGGCCGCCCTGCTCTGGGGCATGCCGCTGGTGTCGACCCAGCACGGCTTCACGCCGCGCAGCCACAAGCAGCGCCTGTACACCTGGCTGACCCTGCAACTGTGTCGTTCGCCGCTGGTGAACAAGGTGGTCTGCGTCGCCGAAAGCATCGCCCGCATCCTGCGTGACGCCGGCGTGTCCGGCAGCAAGATCCGGGTGATTCCCAACGGCCTGCCGGAGAATACCGAGACGCCGTCCCGCGCCACCGGCAACGGCCAGTGGCTGGCCGGCTACGTCGGTCGGCTGAGCAGCGAGAAAGGTCCCGACCTGTTTCTCGACGCCCTGATCCCGCTGTGCCAGCGCTTCCCGCAGTTGCACGCAGTGATGCTCGGCGACGGCCCGGAACTGCCGGCCCTGCGCGCGCGGATCGAGGCGGCCGGGCTGCTGGAGCGGATCCGCCTGCCGGGCTTCCAGCAGGACATGCGCGCCTGGATGGGCCGCCTGGACGCGCTGGTGATCAGCTCGCGCACCGAAGGCACGCCGATGATCCTGCTCGAAGCCATGCAGGACGGCGTGCCGGTGGTGGCCTTCGGCGTCGGCGGCATCCCCGATGTCATCGAGCACGGCCGCAGCGGCCTGCTGGCCCGACCGCTGGCAGTGGATGAACTGGCCGCGCAACTGGCTGCGCTGATCGACGACCCGGCCCAGGCCGAAGAGCTGATCGCCCAGGCCCGCCGCACCCAACGGGAACGCTACCACCTGCCCACCCTGGCCCAGCGCTGGGCCCAGGTCTACCTGGGCGCTGTCACGGAGGTCCGCGCATGATCCTGCCCCTGTCCCTCATCGGGCTGTTCGGCCTCGCCGCCGTGGCCCTGCTGGTCAGCCCCTGGCCGTACCTGGCGCCCGGCGCCGCGCTGGCCCTGGTCGGCATCCTCGCCCTGTGGCGACGGCCGACCTGGGGCCTGCTGGCCATTGCCGCCCTGGTGCCCTTCGAAGGCCTGTTCAAGGACAGCGACCTGTCCGCCAGCAAGCTGATCGGCGCCAGCCTGGCGCTGGTCCTGGTGCTGCAACTGGCCAGCGGCAAGCTCGACGGCCAGCGCCTGCGCAGCAACCTGTGGCCGCTGCTGCTGGCCTTCCTCGCCTGCTACGGCCTGAGTTTCTGGGCCAGCGAGAGCTGGCAGCAGTCGGCCCAGCACCTGCGCGAACTGCTGATCGGCCTGCTGGTGTTCGTCATGACCCTGCTGGTGGGCCGCGACATCAACCTGGCCGCGCTGGCCCGCCTGGTGTCCCTCAGTGTCGCCACCACCTGCGCCCTGGCCATCTATTCCAGCAAGTACCAGGACCAGGGCCGCGCCCAGGGCCTGCTCGACGACCCGAACATCTTCGCCCTGCTGATCGCCTTCGCCGTGCCCCTGGCCATCTGGCTGCTGCTCAACAGCCGCGGCCTGTGGCAGAAAGCGCTGTGGCTGGGTTGCGCCGCCCTGCTCCTGGCCGGCATGACCCGCACCGAATCGCGCTCCGGCCTGGTGGTGCTGCTGATCAGCCTGGGCATCGGCCTGTACCACTACCGCGTGCACCTGACCCGCATCCGCCCGCGCCACCTCGGCCTGCTGATGCTGGTGCTGGCCCTTGCGCTACCAGCAGCGGTGGCGGTGATGCCGGCCAGGTACCTTGAGCGGATCCAGTCCCTCAGCCTGCTGACGTCGGGTGTCAACGCCCACGAAGATGACTCCCTGGGCCGGCGGGCCTCGTACATCGTGGTCGGCAGCGCGATGATCCGCGAGAACCCGCTGCTCGGCTCCGGCCCCGGCACCTTTCCCCTGCACTACGCCAATACCGGCTATGCCAAGGCCTTCTCGGCCAACCGCAAGGTCACCGACCTGTACCGCCGCGCGCACAACACCTACCTGGAACTGTTCAGCGAGATCGGCATCCCCGGCGGCCTGCTGTTCGTCGGCCTGATCGGCCTGGCCCTGCGCAACTTCTGGATGGCTCGCCGCGCCTGGCTGCAACAGCATGACGTGGTCCATGCCGACCTGCTCACCCACCTGAGCATGAGCATGCTGTCGCTGGGGCTGTTCCTGATGTTCCTCAGCGCGCCCAACCACAAGTACCTGTGGATCATGCTGGCGTTGTCGGCAGTATTGCGCAGCCAGGCCGAAACCACGCGGCAACGGGCGGTGCAGCCATGAACCGGGTCGGCATCGTCATCCCGATGTTCAATGAACACCGGCATATCGGCCGGACCCTCACCGCGATCCGCCGCAGCGCCGACCAGGCCGGTACCGACTGTCAGGTAATCGTGGTCGACAACGGCTCCAGCGACGACAGTCCACGCATCGCCCGCGCCCTCGGTGCCGAGGTGCTGAACCTGCCCGGCCTGAGCATCGGCGCCCTGCGCAACCGTGGCGCGGCAGCCTGCGACTGCGAATGGCTGGCCTTTATCGATGCCGATATCGAAGTCCCGGAGAACTGGCTGAGCCGCCTGTTCGAGCTGCACGCCCAGGACCGCGCCGATGTCTTCGCCCTCGACTGCGACACCCCGCACCAGGCGCCCTGGTTCGCCATCGCCTGGCAGCGCCGCACCCTGCGCGCCGGCGACCTGCTGCAACGCCAGCAATGGCTGCCCAGCCCGAACCTGCTGATGCCACGCCGCTGGTTCGACGCTGTCGGCGGCTTCGATGAAAGCCTGCGCAGCGGCGAGGACAAGGACTTCACCCTGCGCCTGCACGAAGCCGGCGCGCGCCTGGCGGTACTGCGCGACCCGGTGGTGCTGCACTGGGGCTACGAAGGCAGCTGGAAGGAATGGCTGGGCAAGGAAATGTGGCGCCAGGGCAGCCACCTGCAACTGCTGCGCAACCATGGCGCAAGCCTGCGCCTGCTGCGCTTCCCGGCGCTGTCACTGGGCGCTTGGGTGCTGGATGCCATGGCTCTGTCGGCGCTGCTCGATGGTTTCCCCCACCTGAGCCTGCTGCTGGTGCTGATCGCCAGCCTGCCGGCCCTGGCCCTGAGCCTGCGGCAGAGCCTGAAGCACCGTGACCTGCGCCTGGTGATGCAGCTCTGGGGCCTGCACTTCATCCGCCTGCACCTGGCCGGCATGGCCTTCCTGATGAGCCTGTTCAACCTGACCACCCGGAGGCCTGCCCGTGGCTGAATTCATCTTCTGGCTGTGCCTGCTGCTACCGCTCTATGCCTGGCTGGGCTATCCGCTGCTGCTGACCCTGGTCGCGCCCTTGCGCCGCCAGCCGCTCGCAGGCCCTGCCCGCCCGCTGACGGTCAGCGTGGTGATCGCCGCGCACAACGAGCAGCGCCATATCGAACAGAAACTGCGCAGCGTGCTGCGCCAGGACTACGACGCCGCCAGCCTGCAGGTCATCGTCGCCAGCGACGGTTCCAGCGACCGCACCGTGGCCTGCGCGCTGAGCGTGATCGACCCGCGCATCGAGGTGCTCGACCTGCCGCGGATCGGCAAGGGCGCCGCGCTCAACCGCGCGGTGGAGCAATGCCATGGCGAAATCCTGGTGTTCACCGATGCCGACAACCAGTGGGCCGACGACACCCTGCGCCACCTGCTGCAGCCCCTGGCCGTTCCCGGGGTCGGCGGCTGCGCCGGGCAGATGATCATCCCCCGTCCCGGCAAGGGCCTGAGCCTGGGCGACAGCCTGTACCGCCACTACGAGGGCTGGGTACGCCGGGTGGAGAACCGCAACGGCTGCATGGTGTCCGCCGACGGCGCCCTGCTGGCCCTGCGCCGCGAGCTGTTCCAGGCGATTCCGGAACAGGTCAACGACGATTTCTTCATCAGCACCTGCGCGCCAGCGGCCGGCCAGCGCATCGTCTATGTGCCCGAGGCGCTGGTACTGGATTGCGGCGTCGACGAGGCCGACAAGCAGTTCCGCCGCCGCCAGCGGGTCACCGTCGGCGGCCTGCGCAGCCTGGCCGCACGCAGCGAATTGCTCGATCCACGCCGCCATGGCCTCTACGCCATCGCCCTGATCAGCCACAAGCTGCTGCGCCGCCTGGCCCCGCTGCTGCTCCTGCCCCTGCTGCTGAGCAACCTGTGCCTGCTGGACGGTTCGGCCTTCTACCTGTGGACCTGCACCCTGCAACTGCTGGGCTACGCCATCGCCCTGGCCGGCCTGCTGGACAGCAAGCACCGCCTGCCCAGGCCGTTCCGGCTGGCGGCCTATGTGCTGGTGACCCTGGCGGGAATGAGCGTCGGCCTGTGGCAGTTCCTGCGCGGCCACAGCTACCGGCAGTGGAATCCCGAGCAGAATCGCTGAGGCCAGGACCATGCCGATCAAGACCTCCATCAAGCGCGCCCGAGGCTGGGTCTACCTGAACTCCCCGGCAGGGCGTCGCCAGCTGCGTGGCGCCGGGCTGATCCTGATGCTGCACCGGGTGCTGCCGGACGATCGTGCCGCCGCCCTGCCACACCGCAACGAACTGTGCGTCGGCCCGCAGGCCTTCGAGCGCCTGCTGCGCTGGCTGCGCCAGCACTTCGACTGCCTGCCGCTGCTGGACCTGCTGCAAGGCCAGGGCAGCGGCAAGCGGCCACGGGTGGCACTGACCTTCGACGACGGCTGGCGCGACAACGCCCTGCACGCCTTCCCGCTGCTGCAGCGCTACGAGATGCCGGCGAGCATCTTCCTCTCCACCGACTTCATCGGCAGCCGCCAGCGCTTCTGGTGGGAAAGCCTCGGCGAAACCCTGTGGGGCAGCCACGGCGAGCCGGCGCGGCACCAGATGATCGAGAAACTGCGCCGGGTCGGCCGGCCGCTGCCCGCAGCCTACTTCATGCACGACGCGCCACAGGCCCGCAGCCTGGCCCTGGCGCACTACCTGCAAAGCCTCAAGAGCCTCGCCCCCGCCGCCCTGCACCTGCTCACCGACGCCTGCCCGGCGGAGTCCCTGCCCCAGGCCCTGGACTGGCAGCAGGTGCGCCAGCTGGAAGATTCCGGGCTGATCGCCTTCGGTCCCCACGGCGCCAGCCACGCCCTGCTTCCGGGCCTCGACGACCACCGCCTGGAAGACGAGATCAGCCGCAGCCACAGTGCCCTGGCGCAGGGTTGCCGCAACCCGTTGCCGGTGTACTGCTACCCCAACGGCGACCATGACCTGCGGGTCCGCCAGCGGCTTGCCGCGCACCGCTACCCCTGGGCCCTGAGCACCCGCGCCGGGCTCTGCCAGAGCAGCGACGACCCCCTGGCCCTGCCGCGCATCGGCGTCAGCCAGCGCAATGCCAGCCGGCCCTCGCTGCTGGCCTGGCGCATCAGCCGTGGAGGCAACCCATGAGCCGCGGACACTACCTGCGCCACCTGGCCCTGAGCATGGGCACCAAGCTGGCGATGATCGCCCTGCGCCTGCTGCGCAACGTGCTCCTGGCCCGTCTGCTCGGTCCCAGCGAGCGCGGCCTGTTCGCCCTGCTCAGCAGCCTGCCGGACCTGATCGCCGCCGCTACCAGCGGCGGCCTCAACAGCGCCATCGGCTACCAGGCGGCGCAACAGCGCAACCTCGGCCTGCTGCTGACCCAGGTGCTGGTGTACGGCTGCCTGCTGGCCGCTCTGCTGACCCTGGCCTGCCTCGCCGTGCTGCAAGGCTTCGGCATCCAGCTGGAAGTCACCGAGCAGCTTGGCCTGCTGGCCTGGCTGCTGTTGCTGGCGGTGCCGCTCAGCGTGCTGAAAAGCGGCCTGCTGACCCTGCACAACGCCACCGGCGCGGTCGGCGCGTTCAATGCCCTGCGCCTGAGCGAGTCGCTGGTGCCGCTGCTGCTGTTCCTGGCCTTCTACCTGCTCTGGCCGCAAGCGGCACTGCCCGCCGCCCTGGCCAGCTGGTTGCTGGGCCTGGGCCTGGTGGTGGTGCTCGGCCTGTTGTGGCTGCGCCGCGGCCGGCAACTGCGCCTGTGCTGGGACCGCAGCGGCCAGCGCGAGCTGCTGGCCTATAGCGCCAAGAGCCACCCCGACCTGTTGTTCCAGCAGGTGATCCTGCGCTCCGACTACCTGTTCATCGGCGCCTTGCTCGGCAGCACTGCCCTCGGTCACTACGCCATGGCCACCGCCGCTGCGGAGCTGTTGCTGATCGTGCCCGAGGCAGTGACCACACCGCTGATGAAACGCCTGCTGCAGCAGGACGAAGGCATGGCGCATATCACCCCGCTGGCGCTGCGCCTGACTGCCACTGTGATGCTGGGTGCCTGCCTGGGCATGGCGCTGATCGGCGAATGGCTGATCGTCACCCTGTTCGGCGTCGCCTACCAGCCCGCCTACCCGGCCCTGCTGGCGCTGCTGCCGGGGCTGTTCGGCCTGTGCTACGCGAGCATCCTGCGCCTCGACCTGCTGGGCAAGAACCGTCCCGGCAGCGTGTCGCTGATGATGGGCGTGGGCGCGGCGCTGAACCTGCTGCTCAATGTCCTGCTGATCCCCCGCCATGGCATCGTCGGCGCGGCGCTGGCCTCGTCCATCGCCTACCTGGTGGTGACCCTGGCCATGCTGGTGCTGTACTGCCGGCTCAGCGGCGTAGCCTGGTGGCGCACCCTGATCGTCCTGCCCGCCGACCTGCTGCCGTTGCGCCGCATGCTGCCCGGGAGGGTCGCCGGATGAAGGCCCTGCTGCCGGCCCTCCTGCTGCTCAGCGGCCTGGCTGGCGCGGCCGAACAGCGCTGGCCGGATATCCGCGACGGCGCCCTGTACCTGACCCCGGTGCGCAGCGACACCCTGCGCCTGGACTGGACCGGTGCCTGGCAGGCGCAGGCCAACCCGGAGCAGGTGTTCCTCCTGGACGGCCAGGGCCGGCTCGCTGCGCACCGGGATATCGCCGCCCGGGAAGTCCGCGGCCAGCAGCAATGGCCGCTATCCAGCGGGCATGGCAGCTATCGCCTGGAGATCCCTGGCTACAGCTTCCGCCGCTACCGCCCGGCCTTCGACGACAGCACCCAGGCGCAATTCGCCCCGGCGCGGGTACATTTCAGCCTGCAGGTGGAGGCCGAAACTACCTTGTATTTCCGCGTGGCTGCAGGGGAAGAAGCCGTGCTGGCCGGCAAGTACCATGGCGGCGTCAGCGGCCTGAACGCGGTGCGCCTGGAAGACGGCAAGACGCTGAGCCTGTCCCTGGTGCAGCAACCGGCCTACTGGCAATACCAGCAAGTGACGCTGCCCGTCAGCGCCAAAACGCAGATCTGGCGCCTGGCGTTGCAAGGTCGCGGCAAGGCGGCGTTCTGGCTCGACGGTACGGCCAACCTGTTCGCCCGCCGTGTCGAAGACCTGCAACCGCTGCGCGAGCAACCCGGCCAGGTCGACCTGCGCCTGGGTGCCCGGCACCTGGGTCCGACCGCGAAACTGGGCTTGAACCTGCCCTATCTGCTGCCGCCCGCCGCCAGCCATTCGGTACTGGATGCCCTGCGGCCGCAGGCGGCGGGGTTCTACAGCTTCGTCGATGTGCTCGCGCGGCAGCCCGAATACGAAAATGCCTTCCGTCGCCTGTACCGGCAACGCTTCGGCATCAACGACGACATCACCCTGCTCGCCGCCACCGGCCGCCGCGCCGACCTCAGCGACGACAGCACCAGCCGCCGGGGCCTGGATGCCTGGCTGGCCGCCAGCGTGGCCCTGGGCGGCGCGGGCCGGCACTACGTTGCCTTCGCCGACGAGCCGAATCTCAACTACGCCAGCTACGACGACTTCCGCGCCTTCTTCGCCCAGCGCCTGCAGCAGGTCGAGGACTATGCCGGCGCCCGCGAGGCCGGCGTGCGCATCGCCCTGCCGGCCAGCTCGCGGCTGGTCAACGGCCCGCTGGCCGAACACAGCAGCGAGCGCCGTGGCCTGGACTGGGCGAAACGCCTGCTGGACGAATTCGGCCCGCGTGTCGACGCCCTGGCCTGGCACGAATGGATGGTCCGCGACCTGCTGGCCACCCGGGTCTACCGCGACCAGGTGCGCCAGGCCGCCGCCCTGGTGGGCCTGAACGACCGTGGCCGGCCACGCAAGGCGCTGCTGCTGGACCAGACCAACCTGTCCAGCGGCTCCACCCTCAGCCTGTATGAACAGAACGGCTTCGACGGCGCCCTGTGGTGGACGTCGGTGGCGATCAACGCCAGCGCCGACGGCCTGCTGGACATGCTCAACTGGTTCCAGGCCGCCGACGAGCCGGAGTATCCCAAGGGCATGCTGCAAGTGCTCGGCCCACGGGAGTTCGTGCTCAAGCCGGTGGGCCTGGCCCAGCAGTTCATCCAGCAGCACTGGCTGGACGAAGTCGTGCAACTGGACAACGACGCCTTCGAAGTCGACGCCCTGGCCATGGCCCGCGGCCCGCGGCGCAGCCTGCTGGGCGTGAACAAGAGCGAACGCCGCCAGCAGGTGCGTTTCGCTGCCGCTGCCGGGCAATGCCCGGCCCGATCCGAATTGACCTTCTTCGGAGCCGATCTGCAGCCACGCAAGGCCGACCTGGCCTGTCGCGGCGGGCAGTTCGGCTTCGAGTTGCCGGGACGAACCCTGTTCGCCCTGAGCTGGAGCGCGTCGTGAGCGCGACGCGCCGGACCACCCGCCTTGCCCGATCCAGGAGGCAATCATGCGTGTACTGAACCAGCTGCAAAACCACCTTCGGCACAAAGGACTGCGCTCGACCCTCAACACGGCCTTTCGGCACTACGTGTTCTATCACTGGGAGCTGCTCTGGATGGAGCGCGACCTGGTCAGCCCCGTGCCCCCGCACAACCTCAAGCCCAGCCCGCCGACCCACAGCGAACTGACCACCTTGCACAACGTGCATGCCTTCGCCCGCTACTTCGGCGATCGCATCGAGACCATGCGCGAGATGGTCCGCGAAGGTCACACCGGGATCATCCACCGCGACCCCGAAGGCCATGTCGTCGCGTTCATCTGGGGCTGCCCCAAGGACTACCACGACCATCATTTCTATGGCTGCTGGTTCCCGGTCAAGCGCGGCGAGTTCTTCGAGTTCGGCGGTGAGCTGACCCGCGCCTACTGGGGCACCACGCTGTCGGTGGACCTGCAGCTGAACCTGTGGAAGGCCATGCACGCCCAGGGTTGCGACAAGGTGGTGGACGTCTGCGAGAGCCACAATATCCCGGCGCTGAAACTGCACCTGCGCATGGGCTATGCCGAGCAGGGCCGGATCACCCATGTGTACTGCCTGTTCGGGCGCTGGAAGTTCTACCGCCAGAGTCGCTACGAGGGCTCGCGCCTGGCTGCGCTGCGCAAGCCGGCGGTGGCGCCGACGCCGGTGGGGGCTGCCTGAGATGGGGCTGCGCCTGAGCTGGTTGACCTCGCTGTCGACCCCCGCCTTTCCCGTGAGCGACTACGAAGCGCTGTGCCAGCGCCTGCCGCAGAGCACGCCGTTCAATGGCCTGGCCTGGCTGCAGGCCGCAGAAGCGGCCTTGCGACCGGGGCAAAGCCTGCACGTGCTGCTCGGCCATGACGGCGAGCGCCTGTGCCTGTGCCTGCCGCTGCTGCGCATGCCGCTGAAGGCCGGGCTGCCGGGCTTCGTCGTGCTGCGTCACCTCGGCTGGCCGTTGAGCGACCGGGTCGGTCTGCTCATCGACCTGGCCGAGCACGACGCGCCGCAGGTGCTGCGCGAGATCCGCCGGCATCTGCCCCACGCCCTGCTGCAACTCAACGAAGTCACCGCCGGCGAGCCCTGGCTGCGGCATTGGGGCTGGCGCAGTTCGACCCACGAATGCCGCCGCGCCTGCAACGTACCGGTGCACTGGCTGAGCAGCGCGGATCGCCAGGAAGTCAGCGGCGACCCGCGCTACAAGCTGCGCCGCGCCCGCAAGCGCATCGCTGCCTGTGGCGCCCGGGTGTGTCGGGTGGTGCCGGATGCCAACAATGTCGCTGACTGGTTGCAGCGCATTGCCGCGGTGGAAGATGCCAGCTGGAAAGGCGACGACGGTGTCGGCATCTTCAGCACGTTGCAGTCGCGGGCCTGGATGTTCCAGGCCCTGGCCGGCCTCGCGGCCGAGAATCGCCTGCGCCTGGTAGTACTGGAGCTGGACGGTGAATGCATCAGCTATCGCCTCGGCCTGCTGGAACGGGGCCGGCTCTACGACTACAACCTGGCGTTCCTGCCGGCCCATGCCGAGCTGGGCAGCGGCCGGGTGCTGCTGCAGGAATGGATCGACTGGGGGCTGGACGACGGCTGGCAGTGGATCGACGCCTCGCGGGTCAGCCTGGAGAACTCCAGTCATCAGTTGCACGAACGCATGACCGGCCAGGTCGAGCATCTGCGCCATAGTTTCTACAGCTGGCGCCTGTCCGGCCTGTGCCTCGGCCTGGCCCTGCGCCTGTGGCGGCGCGTGCGGCCCTGGCTGCCGCCCGCCAAGGTTCCGGCCCCGGTCCGGGTCGCCCCTCGTCCCTCTGTCGCAGGAGCCGCGCAATGTCCCTCCAGGTCATAGTCAACGCCGATGATTTCGGCCTCAACGAGCCCACCAACGCGGTGATCCTGCGCGCCTTCCAGAGCGGCGTGATCAGCTCCGCCACGGCCATGGCCAACATGCCGGCGTTCCGCAACGCCTGCGCCCTGGCCCGGCAGCAGCCGCTGCTGCGCGGGCGGATCGGGCTGCATTTCAACCTCAGCCATGGTCGGCCGTTGAGCGAGGCGATCCTGGAAGAGCCGGCGTTGTGCAACGAAGCGGGCGAGTTCGACTTCAGCCTGTCGCGCAAATGCCTGTGGCTGAGCCGGCGCACACGGCAGGCGGTGGAGCTGGAACTCGCTGCGCAGTGGCAGCACTGCCTGGGCCTGGGCTTGCTGCCCAGCCACCTGGATTCGCACCAGCACGTGCACAATGTCTGGCCCATCGGCGAGATCGTCGCCCGCTTTGCCGCCCGCGAGGGAGTGCCGGTGCGCCTGGCGCGCAACCTGGGACGCAATATCGGCGCGGGCAAGCGGGCGTTCAAGGCCTTGCTCAACCGGCGCCTGCGCCAGTTGGCCGGGGGTTGCGCGGATCACGTGTGCACCCCGGTGGACCTGCGCGACGGGCTGACTCCACAGACCGGGGTGCTGGAGGTGGTGGTGCATCCCAGTGCGCTGGGGTGTGCGGATTTTGGCGATGCCTACCTGGAAAGCGGGGAGTCCCTGATGGAACTGCTGGAACAGCGCCTGCCGGGGTTGCAGCGGGTCGGCTATGGCGCTTTGGCCGGGCGGAGGCTGTCGCGGGCAACGCCCGCTCCCGATGGTCCGCGGTGAGCGTGGGGACCTACACATCGTTTGCTCTGTGGTGCTAGTGCTGGTGCTGGTGCTGCGAGCTTATCCGGTCGTGGCGGCGACTGCGCCGGCCCCTTCCGCCTTTACGGCGGCTTACTTTTTTCTTGGAAAAAGTAAGCAAAACCGCTCGCTCCCACATCAGGCCCTACGCTTCGCTCCGGGTCCCCTCCCTCCGGCGCCTTTCGCGGCCATCGCGGCCTACGACTTGCTTCGCAAGTCTTCATCTCGCGTCTTCGGCTAACGCCGAAGGGTGCTGCGCACCTGGCCGCTACAGGCACCTCCACTCGGCCTGACGAGGTCGCACTTCGTGGCGTCTGAACTGGCGCGCAAGAAGAGCAAAAGCACGAGAAAGAGCAAGAGCAAAGGCTCTGACTGGCAACGCCGGCTTTGTTGTCGAAGATGCGTCAATGCAGGCGCCGCCCGTAACTCGCGACGTCAGGAG
>NZ_JAZDQN010000062.1:0-29104 GCF_036324125.1 Pseudomonas ulcerans
GGGGGGCTGGTGGTGGGGGTGTCCCCGGGCCCGGGGTGTGTTGTCCCCCCCCCCCCGGGGGGCCGACGCAATCGCGGGTAAACCCGCTCCTACACGTCCCCGCTGAATCAGGTAATACAACAGAAAAACCGCATAACCACCTGATTTACATATCTAAATACCTGAAGCCTCAGGCAAGAACGCACCCTGCCGCTTCCGGTTCACCAGGAAGTACGCCGCATAGCACACCGCAATGAACCCGAAGCCCCAATACAGCGACGGCCGCTGCGTCTCATCCATCGCCAGGAACACGAACAGCGAGCTGCACAGGGTGATGCACAGCAGAGGCACCAGCGGATACAACGGCGCGCGGTACTTGAGGTCTTCCAGCTTGCCGCCCTGGCGCAGGAAGTCCTTGCGGAAGCGGTACTGGGCCAGGGCGATGACGATCCAGGTCACGGTGCCGGACATGCCGCTCACCGCCATCAACACCATGAACAAGGTGTCTGCGGCGACGAAGCTGGTCATCAACGAGACCAGGGCAAAGCACAGGGTGATGCACAGCGCCCGCAGCGGCACGCCACGGCGGCTCAGCGGCGACAGGCTGCGCGGCGCCATGCCGGTTTTGGACATGGCCCAGAGGATGCGCGTCGAGGCATACAACCCGGAGTTGCCCACCGAGAGAATCGCGGTGAGGATCACGAAGTTCATCACGTCGGCGGCAAACGGGATGCCGACCATGTCGAACACCTGCACGAACGGGCTTTCCATCAGCCCGGCCTGTTGCCATGGCACGATCGCCGACAGCACCAGGATCGCCAGCACATAGAAGATCAGCACGCGGAACACCACGTTGCGCACGGCCCGGGGAATGCTCTTCTCCGGCTGGTCGGTCTCGCCGGCGGCCACGCCCATGATCTCGCAGCCCTGGAAGGCATAGACCACGGTCATCATCACCGCGAATACAGCCGACAGGCCGTTGGGGAACAGCGCATCGCCGATCAGGTTGTCGAGCTTCGGCGCCGGTGCGCCGCTGGACAGCGAAATGCCGCCGAACATCACCAGGACGCCGATGACGATGAAGCCCAGGATGGTCAGCACCTTGATCCCGGAGAACCAGTATTCCGCCTCGCCAAAGGCGCGGGTGGCCAGGGCGTTGAGGCCGAACAGCACCACCACGAACAGCGCCGACCAGTACCAGATCGGCACCTCGGGGAACCAGCGGGTCATCAGCATGCCGGCGGCGGTGAATTCCAGGCCGACGGTGGTGGCCCAGCTCATCCAGTACACCCAGCCGATCATGAAGCCGGTGGCCGGCCCGATATAGCGCGTGGCATGGGCCTGGAACGAACCCGATACCGGCATCTGCACCGACAGCTCGCCGAGGCAGACCATCACCAGGTACATCAGCAGCCCGGCCACCAGGTAGGCCAGCACCGCGCCCATCGGC
The DNA here is from genome assembly GCF_036324125.1 of Pseudomonas ulcerans. Taxonomy (NCBI): domain Bacteria; kingdom Pseudomonadati; phylum Pseudomonadota; class Gammaproteobacteria; order Pseudomonadales; family Pseudomonadaceae; genus Pseudomonas; species Pseudomonas ulcerans. The sequence continues at coordinate 1,430 of NZ_JAZDQN010000062.1, forward strand.
CCGCCCTGGTTGATGGTCACCCCGGAGCCCATGAACAATCCGGTGCCGATCACCCCGCCCAGGGACAGCATGAAGATATGCCGGCTCTTCAGGGCGCGGGTCAGGTGGATGCCCTGACGTTCGTTGGACTCACTCATCACGGCCACCTCGCGGCAAGGTGGCAGGGAAATCAGCTTTACGGCATTTCATTATTGTTATCTCCAATAAGCCTGACGGACCGCGTGCAGCACGGTTGCCGTCGATTATTGGAAAAGGATGTAAGGCGCCGTTGTCCGCCAGGATCGAAGATGTAAAAAGTCGTAACGTTTCTGTACGTCAGCGCTGGATCAGGCGTTCCAGGGTGATTCGGGCCTGTTCGACCTGGTCTCGCAAGCGACCGCTCAAGGCCTTGAGTGCGTCCTGGTCATGCTTGCGGGCGGCGCCCTCCAGCTCGCCGAGCACCGCAGCCAGTGCGCGGAAGCCAAGGGAGTCGCTGCTGCCCGCCAGGCGATGGGACTGGTGCGCGGTCTCCGCGTGGTCGCCGGCCTGCAATGCCTCGACCAGGATCGGGTAATGCTGCTCCAGCGACTGACGCAGTACCGCCAGCAAGCCCTGCACCTTCTGCTCGCCGAGCAGGGTGCGGTGGGTCTGCAACAGCGACCAGTCCATCTCGGTCGTCGCCTGTGGCTCGCTCACTGCGGTCAGGCCCAGGGCCTGGCGCAAGGCATCGAGGCGCAGGGGCTTGGCCAGCACGCCTTGCATCCCCGCCTCCAGATACACCGGCACCTGCGCCGGCTGCACCCCGGCGGTCAGGGCCAGGATGCGCGCGTCGCGGTTCGGCCCCGGCGTCGCGCGAATCCGCCGGCACAGCTCCACGCCGCTCATGCCCGGCAGGTGCACGTCCAGCAGGATCAGGTCGTAGAGCCGTTGCTGGCAACGCTGCATGGCCTGCCCGGCGTCCTCGGCGAAGCTGACCCGGTGGCCGTCGCGTTCCAGCAAGCCGGCGGCCACTTCGCGATTCAACGCCATGTCCTCGACCACCAGGATATCCAGGCTCGCCAGGGGCGCCTGCTGCACCGACGCCACGGCTTCCGCGCCGTCGCGCAGTTCCAGCTCGAACCAGAAGCAACTGCCCTGCCCCTCGACGCTGTCCACGCCGATACGGCCGCCAACGCGCTCCACCAGATGCTTGCAGATCGCCAGGCCCAGGCCCGTGCCGCCGTAGCGCCGCGCCACCGCCTCGCTGGCCTGGGTGAAGCGCTCGAAGATCCGCGCCTGCACCGACGGTGCGATGCCGATACCGTCGTCGCTGACCGTCACCCGCAGGCGCTGGCCGTCGGCGAGATCGTCGAGCACCAGCACTTCCAGGGTCACCTCGCCGTGCTCGGTGAACTTGATCGCGTTGGCCAGCAGGTTGCTCAGTACCTGGCGCAGGTACTGCTCGGCTCCGTGCTGGCGCGCGGCCAGGCGCGGGTCGAGATGGCAGGTCAGCAAGTCATGGTTGGCCGTGGCCCGCGGCTCCAGCAAGGTGATGACCTCGGCGCACAGCCGCTGCAGGGAGAAATCCACCTGCTCGGGATGGCTTTCGCCTTCTTCGAGACGGGCGAAGTACAGCACCTCGTCGAGTATCGCCAGCAAGCCCTCGCCCGCCTTGTGCAGCGCTTCCAGGCGTTGCTGGTCGCGGCCCTGCAGGACGGCGCCACGCAGCAGCTCGGCCATGCCGAGGATGCCGTTGAGCGGCGTGCGAAGTTCGTGGCTCATGGTGGCGAGGAAGCGCGACTTGGCCAGGTTGGCCGCTTCCGCCTCGTCCTTGGCCCGAGCCAGGCTGGCCGTGCGCCGCTCGACCATGGCCTGCAGTTCGTCGCGCTTGTCCTGCAGGGCCAGGCGATCCAGCTCGCGACGCTCGATATCGCTGAGGATGGCCCGGCGCATGTCGTCCAGGGCATGGGCCACGGTATCGATTTCATCGCCACTGGCCGCCGGCCGGCGCTCCAGGCGCAGCGGTTCCTGCCACTGCCCGGCACCGACCCGCCGGGCGAACTCGGCCATGACCTGCAAGTGCCGGGTCACCAGGCGATGGAACAGCCCCGACAGCACCACCGCCAGGCCGCAGAGGAACACGCCCATCCACAGCAGGCTGGTCAAGCCGGTGGCGAACAGGCGGCGATGCACGGCGCCGAGGTCGATGCTCACTTCCAGTTCGCCGAGATGACGCAGCGGCCCGGACGGTGGCTGGTAATCCAGGGCGAAGCGCTCAACCCGCAACGGCCCCTTGGGCTCGGCCTCGCCGCGCAGCAGGTTGAAGTCGTCGCTGCTCAGGCGCACCCGGGCCACATCGGAGAAGTCCACCAGGCCGCGCAACTGGGTGTTCAACTGCGCCTCGTCGAGGTCCCACAGGCTGCGCTCCAGGCTGGCCAGGTAGCCGACGCGGATCAGTGCCATGCGCGACTCGATATCGCGCATCTCCCGGCGGTATTCGAAATACAGCTGCACGGAACTGGCCAGCACGGTGAAACACAGGCTGAACAGCAGGATGTAGAGCAGCAAGCGGCGCAGCAGGCCGTCGGCGCGCCAGCGGATCATGGCGCGTTCGCCGGCAGGCGGATCATGTCGCGGTAGGTCACTTCGCTCTGCTCCAGCCATCGCTCGATTTCCCCTCGTTCGGCCATGCCGCGCAGTTGCCGGTCGATATCCGCCATATGGGCGCTCAGCGGCGACCGCCTGGAAACCGCGACCCGCAGGTAGTCGACGCTCAATGCCTGGGGCAGCGCGACGATATCCCCGGCACCGGGCAGGTTCTCGACGAACAATTGGCCGGTGCGCCGCTCCTGGACCACGAAGTCGATGCGTCCGCGGATCAGCTTGCCGAAGTTCTGCCGGCTGGATGACACCCACTCGATGTTCTGGTGGCGGGCGACGAAGCGGTCGAAGGCCTGGCCGTAGCTTTCGCCGAACAGCAGGCCGCCACGGTAGTTGGCGAGGTCGTCGAGGCGTTCGAAATGCACCGGGCGCAGACGGTTGACGAACACCGCGACTTCCTCGCGCATCACCGGCTCCCTGGAGAAACGCATGCCCAGGTCGCGCTGGTCGCTGTCGTAGGCCAGCACCACGTCCACCCGTCCCTGCGCCGCGTCCAGCAGGCAGCGCTTCCAGTTGCCGAGGACGACGATCTCCACCTCGTAGCCGAGACGCGCGAACAGCTCGCGCACTACCGTCGGCGCCAGGCCACGGACCTGCCGGCCATCGCTCCAGGACACCGGCGGGTACACCGGGTAGTCGCAATAGCGGACCTTGTCCGCCGCCACGGCCGGCAGGCCGGCGATCAGCAGGACAACCGCCAGCAGCCGGCGCATGGGCTTCAGGCCGCCACGCTGGCGGTGAACAGGTAGCCGGTGCCGTGGATGGTGATGATCAGTTGCGGCTCCGCCGGGTCGTCGTGCAGCTTGCGCCGCAGGCGGCCGACCAGCACGTCGATGGAGCGGTCGTTGGGCACCCATTCGCGGTTGCGGATCTGGTCCATCAACTGGTCGCGGGTCAGGGTGTGACCGCTGTTGCGCAGGAAGACGCTGAGCAACTGGAATTCGCCGTGGGTCAGCAGGGTTTCGCCGCCCTGCGGGTCGATCAGGCGGCGGCGGTCGCTGTCCAGGGCCCAGTCGGCGAACTGCTTGAGCGCGTGGCTACTGGCCGGTGCCGGCTGCGCGACCTGGGCGGCACGCACGCGGCGCACCAGGTTCTTGGCGCGGGACACCAGTTCGCGGGGATTCAGGGGCTTGATGACATAGTCGTCGGCGCCGCATTCGAGACCGACGATGCGGTCGATATCGTCGTTGCGCCCGGTGATCAGGATGATGCCGATCTCCGAGCGCACCCGCAGTTCGCGGGTCAGGGTCAGGCCGTCCTTGCCGGGCAGGCGGATATCCAGCAGCACCAGGTCGACCGCATGGCGGGCGAGGAACGTCTCGGCGCCCTCGGCGGTATCGGCACAGTGGACCTCGTAGCCTTCCTGGGACAGGTAGGCGTGCAGCAGCTCGCGAATCAGCGGATCGTCATCGACGATCAGAACCCGAGGCGTCATTGCGGTTGTCTCTTGTTATGGGGGTTGGACCTTCACGCGCAGGCAGCGTAACCGTTGCTGAACGAACGATCAACAGCTCCCGGAATGGCGCATGTTCGCCCTATGCCTCGGTCCGGGAAAAGCGCCGCCGCCCGCCAGCCTGCAGGCCATCGACCCAGGCCTCGCAGATCTGCACGCCCTGCTCACGAGTGAAGGTCCCCGGGTTCAGCCCCGATTCCAGCCATAGGCCATCGAGCAAGGCGCTCAGGGCGATGGCCGCCAGGTCCGCGTCGAAACCTTCCCAGCCCTCTTCGCTGGCCAGTGCGGCAAGCGCCTGGCTCAGGGTATTGCGGTACTCACCATAGGAATGGTCGTGCACCTGGTTGATCGCCTCGGCCGTCTTCACCGCGCCCCAGAACGCCAGCCAGGCGTCGAGCAGTTGCGGATCGAGCAGTTCCTCGCAGAACGAGGCGCGGAAGAACGCCGACAAGCGCTCGCGCGCATTAGGCGCGGCCCGGTCCATGGCTTCGCGCAGCAGCCCCATGACCCGCCCGGTGACCGCCAGGTAGGCTTCGGCCACCAGTTCGTCCTTGCCCGAATAGTGATGGCTGATCAACCCCACCGAAACCCCGGCTTCGGCGCAGATCTTGCGGATCGACGCGCCCTGGAAACCATGGCGCTTGAGGCAGGTCAGGGTCGCCTGGACCAGGTTGGCCTTGCGCTCTTGCGGCAGCATGCGTTGATAACGGGCTTCCTGGTTCATCGGCGGATCTCGTTGTTGTAATGGACTGAACGACTGTACAGCAAGGCGACCCCCGTGATAAACCGTCGCCGCAGTGCCTATCCGACAACGACAAGAAGCGCCTGCCATGAACGACCTGATTCTCGACAGCCTCGACCAGGGCCTGCTGACCCTCACGCTCAACCGTCCCGACAAGCTCAACGCCCTCAACAGCGCCATGTACCGGCAACTGGGCGATCAACTGGCCGCAGCAGACCAGGACCCTCGGGTCGAGGTGATCCTGATCACCGGCGGTGCCACCTGCTTCAGCGCCGGCAACGACCTCCACGACTTCCTCGAACACCCGCCCGAAGACCGCGACCATCCGGTGTTCCGCATGATGCGCGTGGTACTCGGGCTGCAGAAGCCGCTGCTCGCCGCAGTCAACGGCGCGGCGATCGGCATCGGTACAACCCTGCTGCTGCATTGCGACCAGGTGCTGGTATCCCGCGGGGCAAGGCTGCGCATGCCGTTCGCGCCCTTGGGCCTGTGCCCGGAATTCGGCTCCAGCCTGTTGCTGCCGCGCCTGCTCGGGCATGCCCGGGCGGCGCGCCTGCTGCTGGCCAACGAAGCCTTGAACGGCGAACAGGCGCTGCACTGGGGGCTCGCCAATGAACTGCACGACGACGGTGAAGCCTGCCTGGACGCGGCACGGGATCTGGCCAGGCGCCTGCAACGGATGCCGCAGGAAGCCCTGCGCATCAGCAAGCAACTGCTCAAGGACAGCGTTCGCGAAGAACTGGCGGCGGTGGTCGAGCGCGAGAGCCGCTTCTTCATCGAGCGCCTGCGCACGCCGGAGGCCAAGGCCGCCTTGCGTGCGCTGGTGGAGAAATGAACCTCAGTCGAGCACCACGTGGGGCAGGAAACGGCTGGTGTCCTTGGTGATCAGGCTGTCGTCCTCGCGGATGCCGATCCCCGAGGCCACGTCGCCGATCACCCAGGAGCCGACCAGGGTGTAGCTGTCGCCGAAACGCGGCAGCGGCACGAATTCCTGAAGAATCCAGGGCGCGTCGGTGTAGGGGCCGTCCTCGGCGAGGAACTGGCCGTCCGGCGTGCGTAGCTGGATGTTCGCGCCCTCGCGGGAGAAATACGGCTTGCGCACCCAGCCTGCGGGTACCGGGCGTTGCGGCTCGCAGTCGACGAAGGTCGGCAGCAGGTTCGGATGGCCCTGGTTGAACTCCCACAACAAGGCGAGGATGCCCTTGTTGCTGACGATGGACTTCCACGCCGGCTCCACGAACAACGTGTCGCAGCCCGGCACTGCCTGGCCGAACGGTTCGTGGAAGATGTGCTCCCAGGCGTGCAGCTTGAACAGGCGCTGGATCCATTGGCCGTCGAGGTCGACGAACTGCCCGTCGTGCAGGCCGATGTCCTCGATATCGATATGCCGCGCGTCGATCCCGGTGTGGGCCGCCATGCGCCGCAGGAAATCCGTGGTGCCACGGTCCTCCGGCGATCCGGACATGGCCGCGAAGTGGAACGGCGCGTCGTTGGCAAAGCCGCGGAAGGCCTGGACCAGGTCTTCGGCGATGGTATTGAACTGGGTCGCCGAAGCCGGCAGCACGCCGGCGGCGACCTGGTGCTCCAGCCACAACAGTTGCACCGAGCCGGCCTCCAGCAGGCTGGTGGGCGTGTCGTAGTTGGCTTCGATGCACTTGGCCGGGCCGTTGCCGTCGTAGATGAAGTCGAAACGCCCGTAGAGGTGCGGATGCCCTTCGCGCCACGAGTCGCGGACCAGATCGAAGAACGCCGGCGGAATCGCCAGGCGGGTCAGCAGTTCCTCCGACGCCACCACCCGCTCCACCACGTCCAGGCACATGGCATGCACGTCCTGGGTCGGCGCTTCCAGATCGTCGCTGATCTGGCGTTCGCTGAACTGGTAGTAGCCACGCTCGTCCCAGTAGCGCTCGCCGTCGATGGTATGGAAGTCAAAGCCTTCGCCTTCGACGATGCGTTGCCAGTCCGGCCGTTCCTCGATGCTGATCTTCTTCATCTCAACCGCCGAATCCGGAGCTCTTGCCACCCCAGCCGCTGCGCGCCGTGGCCTGCTGGCCGAAACCGCCGCGGGAAATGCTGGAACTGACGCTGGAACCCGAGCCGGAACGGAATGCCGACGTGCTGCTGGTGGAGCGCGTCGAGCCGGAGCCGCCGTAGTAACCGGACGAGCTGCCTTGCTTGTCGTCCTGCTTGTAGCGCTGCGGCTGGGTGGAGCGGCTGAAGGTCTTGCCCTGCTCGATCTGCCGCGACAGCGTCGAGGTCTGGTAGCTGCCGCGCGAATCACGGTTCTGGTAGACCGGCTGCGACTGGTAGCGCGGCGCGCTGCGATTGCTCATGGCATTACCGATCAGCATCCCGGCCAGGGCGCCAGTGGCTGCCGCGGCGACCGTGCCGCCGACGCCACTGGAGGATGCGCCCTGCTGCGCGTCTTGCTGCGCGGCCTGCTGCTGGATCTGCTCGGCCTGGGCCTTGGGCATCTCGCCGGACATGGCCAGCTCGAAACCGCCCATCTGCGGCATGAACTTCCCGTCCGAGGTGGGCTGGCAATAGCCCTCGACGAAGTCGGCGTCGCAGGCGGCGCGATCGGTGTAGACCGGGGCGACCTTGCGATGGTCGACCATGGCCTGGATATAGGCATCGGAACACACGTCCACGGGGAATCTGGCGTCGACACAGGCCTGGACGTTCTTGAAGTTGTCCTTCACCGACCAGGTGACGGTCTGCTCGGGGTCGCTGCAACCGCTGATGGCCAGGGGCAGCGCGCCGACCAGCAGGAGCTTGGCGGAACTACGAGGTCTCATGGGCTTCTCCTTGCTCAGGCCGACGGGGTCATGCAGGCCGAGTTGAGGAAGCCGACGCTGATGGCGACGGCGGCGGCATAGATCGCCGCGGCCAGCTCGCCCTCGACGATGCGCCGGGACAGGCCCTTGAGTACCAGACTGGTACCGACGAAGGCCAGCAGTTGCACGACGGCGGCGATCAGCGCCCAGACCACCACATCGACCACGCTGATGCTGTAGGCGATGACATTGCTCGCCGGCAGGGCGAAACCGATCAGCGAACCGCCCAGGGCGATGGCCGCCGCCGGATTGTTCTGGCGGATCTGTTCGAACTCCTTGTGCGGGGTGATCAGGGTGTAGAGGAACTGGAACAGGGCGAACAGGGCCAGGGCGACGACAATGTAGAGGACGAATCCGAATACGGCGGTCGCATCGAGCGACAGTCGGAGTGCTTCGAGCATGGTGCTTCCTTGTCAGATAACGGTGATATCGGTGAGTTGCAGGGTGATGCCGACGGCGGTGGACAGCGCGACGTTGCCCTCCTCGTCTTCCTCGACGGAGAACAGCAGGAATTCCCGGCGGTTCACCAGCTCGATGTCGCGGGCATAGAGCATGCTGTGGTGGCGCACGCGGTAGCGGGTTTCCGGGTTGCACACCTGCTCTTGCATGGGCACCAGTTCGGTCTGGCCGTCTTCCGAGCCCCACTGGCGCTGGTATTCGATGCCGTCCAGCTCGAAGCCCGGCAGGCCGATGGGCGACTGCGGGCCGGTCAGGCGCAGCAGTTCGTCACGGCTGTTGATCGGGGTGACCTGGTGGTAACCGAAGAGAATGATGTCCTCGATATCCTCGGCGGCGTTGCCGTGCATCACCACCTGCAGGAAGTAGTCCTCGTCGTCCAGGTAGAAGCGCTCCAGGCGCGTGCCCTGGCCAAGGTCGAGGGTGCCGCAGGCCCAGACCTTCTCGTCGCCCGGGAGGACCAGGGTCGAGGCGTCGGCCAGCAGCAGCGGCAGGTGTTTGTCGAGGCAGAGCATGCGCCCGGAAGCCAGGCCGAGAGGCGCTTCGGGGGCTTGTGCAGGAGCAGTGCCACGGGCGGCAGGCAAAGGAGCCTGCAGGCCGAGCATGCGTTTGATCCAGCTCATCACTAATCCTTGAAATTCATTGGCCGAGAGATCGACTCGGCCCACTGTGGGAGCGGGTTTACCGGGACGCCGGACCGCCGCGATTGCGATGGTGAATTCACTACCGAAATCGCGGGTAAACCCGCTCCCACAAGGTACGCGTCGAACATTCGACCCATGTTCTCTGCGCGACAGCGCAGCCCCGCAGGGCTGGGTGAACTCCCACAGGTCCCTGCTGAACCCTGAAAAAGTCTCAGAGGGCCGCCTTGCCGTCCTGCTGCCTGGCCCGCAAGCGCGCCAGCACATCATTGGCACCGGTCTGCTGCGCACCGATCCCGGCCGCCTGCAGGCGCTTCTCCAGGTCGTCGCCGCTGCTCACCTCGGCCAGTTCCTGGGCCGCGTCCAGCTTGGCATCGCGTTCGTCCTGGCGCTGCTTGATCCGCGCCAGGGAGTCCAGTGCCGTCTCCACCTTGCCATTGGCGCCACCGGTGGCGCTGGCCGTGGCGACCCGGGCCTGCTGCACGGTTTCCCGCGCCTTGGCCATCTCGGTCTGTTGGCGCAGGCCCTTCAGGCGGCTTTCCGCTTCGGTGATCTGCGCCTGCAGCAGCCCGACCTGCTTGTCGAACTGCGCGGCCATCTCGCGCTCCTGGGCGACCTGGGTTTCCAGCTCGGCGACACGGCCGGCGCATTCGGTGGCCAGGCCTTCCTGCTCGGCGTTGAGTGCCGCCAGGGCCTTGCCTTCCCAACTGGCGATATCGCTCTGCAGGCCGTCGACGCGCTGCTGGGCCAGCTTGTGCTTGGCCTTGATCTCGATCAGGCCGTTGCGCGCCTTGACCAGGGCGGCATCGGCATCGCGCTGCTCCTGCTCGAGGATGCGGATGGCGTTGGCATCGACGATCGCCTCGCCAATCTCGGAGGCGCCGCCGCGCACGGCGGTCACCAGTTTCTTCCATAGGCTCATGGGGGGAATTCCTGTTCTGGGGTGACGAAGCGGCGGACGGTACAGAGGATCTTTTTAACAAGCAATGGCTTTGTGGGGTGCGGGACAGAGCCGTCAACGAAAAAACCCCATCGTTACCGACGGGGTTCCCATAGCCTGCGCAGATGGCCTAGCGGCCGACGGCCCGGGCGGCGTCGGCGGTGTACATGTCCGGGGTGTACTTGCCCTCGTTGAGGATCGGCCCCTTCTTCGCTTCGTTGGTCATGCCGTAGCCGGTGTACTGGCCGGAGTTGAGGTCCATGAAGAACTGCGAGCCGGCCTGCCAGCCGCTCATGTCCGGGTGGTAGTAGTAGTTGATCATGGCGTGCTTCCACAGTTGCCCGCGGGCATCGTAGTTGTCGGCCATCACCGCGTTCCAGGTGTCCTCGTCGATGAACAGCACGCGCTTGCCGTAGACGTGGCGGAAGCCTTCCTTCAGGTCTGCCTCGACCACCCAGACCCGGCGCAGCTCATAACGCATCACCTCGGGGTTGGGATGGTTGGGAGTGAGGATGTCCGCGTAGCTGTACTTCGCCGAGTTGGCCTTGAAGGCGTTGGCCGGCACGTAGATCTCGCGCTTGCCCAGCAGTTTCCAGTTGTAGCGCTCGGGGCCGCCGTTGAACAGGCGGTCCTCGTCCACGGTCATGGTGCCGTTGGTGCCGATCATCGGCTGGTCGTAGCCGTAGCCGGGCATCTGCCGCACGCGGCGGGTGGACGGACTGTAGGACCAGGCCTGGCGCGCCGAGGTGGCGAAGTTGTAGGGCTCGTGGGCGATGCTGATCACGCCGTTGTCACGGGCCGGTTTCAGGGTGGTGTTGTAGCTCATGGCCTGGACGCCGTCCTCGGTCTTCGGCTCCACGCTCGGCGAGTTGGCCTGCGACAGGTTGCGCGCATGGGCGCGGCCCCAGCCGATGCTGCCGTTGGGCAGCACCGAGGCCAGATCGGAGATCTTTTCCTCGGTGTAGGCGCGAGCCGGCAACTGGTGGTTCCACAACACTTCCATGCCGTTTTTCGGAATCGGGAACGGCACCTGGCCGAGGCCTTCGATGCCCAGGCCGTCGTTCACCAGCTTGGCGTGCAGGGCGTTGTCCATGGCGCGCTTGCACACGTAGTCCGGGTAGCGGAAATCGCGGTGTCCCGGGTAGATGTTCATCTTGTAGCTGGTCGGGTATTTCTTCAGCAGGGCCTTCTGCCCGTCGCTCAGGTGCGACTCGTACTGGCTCATGTTGGCCGCGGTGATGACCAGGATCGGCTTCTCGTCGGCGTAGGGATCGACCGGCTGGTCGCCGGAAAACTTCACATGGTTCCAGCCCGGTACTTCGCCGAGGTACTTGCCGGTATAGGGCGGGATGGTGCCGGCGGCGTTGCCGGCCATTTCACCGCCGACGCAGTTCAGGTCCTTGCCCAGGCGGGCGGCTTCTTCCGGGGAAACGGCGGCGCTGGCCAGGTGACTGGCACTCAGCGCCACCGCGAGCATGACGGCGGTTCTTGTTGTTTTCATGTATTGCCTCCTGCTGATAAAGGCTTTCGGGTGAGCCCCATTGTTGGTTTTCCAGCGGGGGAAACATCGTCCGGAAAGACTAAGAATTCGGGGTTGCGGCGGTGGGGCGGTGTTGCAGAAGGCCCATTACTGAATACCGGACTCGACAAGACAACGCGGACCCTGTGGGAGCGGGTTTACCCGCGATTGCGGCGGTGAAGCCACCATCGTAATCGCGGGTAAACCCGCTCCCACAGGGTTTGCGGCGTCAACCTAGAAGCTGTTGCCTCAACACACCCTTGAGCACCTTCCCGCTGGCATTCCTGGGCAATGCCTCACTGACCCGGAACACATGGGCCGGCACCTTGTATCCGGCCAGCCGGGCGGCGACGAACGCCCTGGCCTCCTCCGCCGTCGGCGGCGCCTCGCCCTGGATCACCAGGGCCACCGCCTCGCCCAGTTCGGCATCCGCCACGGCGAACACCGCCACTTCATCCACCCCCGGCATATCGCCGACACAGGTCTCGATCTCCGCCGCCGAGATCTTCTCCCCACCACGGTTGATCAATTCCTTGATCCTCCCGCTGATATGCAGGAAGCCGTCGTCGTCGAGATAGCCGATATCACCGGTGTCCAGCCACCCCTCGCGCAAGGTTTCGGCGCTGGCCCCGGGCAGGTTCCAGTAGGCCTCCATCAGCGTTGGCGAGCGCAGCCAGACGACCCCTTCGGCGCCCGCCGGCAATGGCTGCCCGGGGCTGTCACCGATGCGCACATCGACGATGGGCAACGGCCAGCCGGCGCTGGCCGGCTTGTGCAGGAACTGCTCGCCGCCGATCGCCGCGCCGATGCCATTGCTTTCGGTCAGGCCATAGCCGCTGCCACCGATCACGTCGGGCTTGCGCTCGGCCATCGCGGCCAGCAAGCCGGCGGAGGACGCACCTCCACCCAGGCCAAGGCCGAACAGGCTGACGGTGTCCTCCCCGCCGAAGCGCGGCGAGGCCAGCAACTGCTGCATCATCACAGGTGCGCCGTTGAACTGGGTGCAGCGCTCGTCGCGGATCAGGTCGATGGCCTTGTCCACGTCCCACTTGTACATCAGCACCAGGCGCCGCCCGGCACGCAGCGCCGAGAGGAACTGTGCGTGCAGCCCGCTGACATGGAACAGCGGCACCGCCATCAAGGTGGTCGGGGCGAAGCCGCTGGCGATCACCCTGGCGATGCGCTCGGGCGAACTCATGGCGCAGAACATGCCCTGGAACTCCAGGGCCGTCAGGGCCTGGCACACGGCGCGATGGCTGGACAAGGCGCCCTTGGCCCGGCTGGTGGTGCCGGAGGTGTAGAGAATCAGGGCCGGGGCGTCCGGCTCCACGCTGACCTGCGGTGCGCCCAGGGGCTCGGCGGCCAGCAGGTCCTCGTAACGGAAGCACCAGTCCGCCAAGGTCGGGGTCGCAGGCAGGCCGACCACCACGGTGGTGCGTTGCCGGGCCGTCAGGTCGTCCTGCAACAGGTTCAAGCGGGCCTCGTCGCACAGCAGCAGGCCCGCGCCACTGTCCTCCAAGCCGTGCAGCAGTTCGTCACGCAGGCCCCAGCTGTTCAGCGGCACGCAGACCCCGCCGCAGCGCTGCACCGCGGCGAAGGCCACCAGCCAGGCCGGCTGGTTGCGCAGGGCGATGGCCACCCGTTCGCCCGGTTGCAGGCCGAAACGGGCGAGCAACTGGCCGGCCAGGCGTTCGACCTGGTCGAAGAACGCGGCGAAGGTCAGGCGCTCGTCCTGCCAGACCAGGAATTCGCGGTCGCCGTGGACCCGCGCCGATTCGATCACGTCCTGCAGGGTCCGGGGGGCGTGGCGAAACAGCCGCGTGCCCTGCCCGGTCTCCATCACTTCAAACGGCGCGCCCGGGGCAATCAGTTGCTGCCAGGCGTTGCGCCAGTGTTCGATGTTCATGTTCTTGGTGTCTCCCAGACAACGCGTCAGGCCAGGGTTTGGTAGCGCTCGCAGTGGAAATCCCGATCGCCCAGGCACGCTTGCGCCACCCGTACCCGCTTCAGGTACAAGCCGACATCCAGCTCATCGGTGACGCCGATCCCGCCATGCATCTGCACCGCCTCGTTGGCCACCTTGATCGCCGTGTCACCGGCCTTCCACTTCGCCAGGCTGACCAGGCGACCGCGCTGCGCCGGTTCCAGCGCGGCGTCATCCAGCGCCGACAAGCCCGCCATCACCGCGCTGCGGGCCAGCGACAGGTCGACGAACAAGCGCGCCGCCCGGTGCTGCAAGGCCTGGAACGAGCCGATCGGGACATCGAACTGGACCCGGGTCTTGAGGTACTCCAGGGTGCTCTGGAACAACTGCTCCGCGATCCCCAGCAGCTCCGCCGCCAGACAGGCCCGGCCACGATCCAGCACCCGGTCAAGCACCGCCCAGCCCTGGCCTTCCTCGCCCAGCAATGCATCACGGCCCAGACGCACCTCGCGCAATTGCAGACGCGCGCAGTTGCGCGAATCGATCAGCGGCAAGGCGCTGACGCTCAGCCCCGGCGTGTCGGCAGGCAGCAGGAACAGGCTGATACCCCGGGCCTCCCCCGCGCTTCCGGAAGTCCGCGCGGCAACCACGAAGACATCGGCACCGACGCCGTCGACCACCCAGAACTTGTCACCCTCCAGGCGATAACCGTCACCCTCAGCCACTGCCCTGAGGCAGGTGGCAAGCGGGTTGTGCCGGGCGCGTTCGTCAAGTGCCAGGGCCACCCGCAGGCCGCCGGCAATCAGCCCCGGCAGCCAGCGCGCCTGCTGCCCGGCATCGCCGGCCAGGTGCAGCAGCGAACCGCCAAGCACCACGCTGGAAAGCAAAGGCGTCGCGGAAAGGTTCTGGCCGATGGCCTCGAACACCGGCCCCAGGCCCATGCATCCAAAGGCCAGGCCGCCCAGTTCCTCGGGAAAGGCGATCGCGCTCCAGCCAAGGTTGACCGCATCCTGCCAAAGCTGCGGGTCGAAGCCATGCTCCGCGCCTTCGTCACGCAGCTTGCGCTGTGCCGCCACCGGACCGCGGGCGGCGAGGAAGTCCCTTGCGCTGTCGGCCAGCAGGCGCTGTTCTTCGCTGTAACGCAGGTTCATGCCGTCGCTCCTTTCTTGCCATCGGGCAGGCCAAGCACGCGCTTGGCGATCACGTTCAACTGCACTTCCGAGGCGCCACCGGAAATGGTCAGGGCGTAGCTGTTGAGCCAGCCACGGGTCACCGCCAGCTCGCGCTCGTCAAAGGCCTCGCTCTGCCAGCCGAAGGCATGGCCGCCCAGCAGGTCCAGCAGCACTTCGAACTTGTCCCGCTCCTGCTCGGTATGCACCAGCTTCATGATCGCCATCAGCCCGCCCACGTCGTCGCCCTGCCGGGCTTCCTCGCCCATGCGCTGCACGGTGAGGTTGTAGGCGTGCTCGTTCATGGCACAGGCCGTGGCCCGGGCACGCAGGGCCAGTTCGCCCTGGCCCTGGGGTTCGGGCAGGTATTCGCGGACCAGCGCCGCCAGGTCGAAATGCGACGGCAGGCTGATCTCGCCGAACTTGGACATCGCCTTGCGCTCGTGCTGCAGCAGGTACTTGCCGAGGTTCCAGCCACCGTTGAGCGGGCCGACCAGCTGGCTCTTGGGCACCTTCACGCCATCGAAGAACACCTGGCAGAACGCCGACTTGCCGCTGATCAGGTCGATCGGCACCGCCTTCACCCCGGGGCTGCGCATGTCCAGCACGATAAGGCTGATGCCTTCATGCTTGGGCGCCGTGAAGTCGGTGCGCACCAGGGCGTACATCCAGTCGGACTTGTCGCCGTAGGAGGTCCAGATCTTGCTGCCGTCCACCACGAAATGGTCGCCGCCGTCGCGGGCGGCCATCTTCAGGCTGGCCAGGTCGGAGCCGGCGTTGGGCTCGGAAAAGCCCTGGCACCAGCGGGTCTCGCCGCGGGCCATGGGCGGCAGCAGGCTGCGTTTCTGCTCTTCGCTGCCGTAGGCCAGCAGCACCGGGCCGAGCATCCAGATGCCCAGGTTGATCTGCGGTGGCCGGCATTTCAGGCGGCGCAGCTCGCTTTCCAGTACCGCCAGCTGTTCCGCGTCCAGTCCGGCGCCGCCGTATTCCTCCGGCCATTCCGGGCAGAACCAGCGCTTGTCGCGCATGCGTTCGAACCACAGCCTGGCGTCTTCACTGGGAAACTGCGGCTGGCGGGCGCCCCAGACCACCTCGCCCTCGCCCATCGCGGTGCGCATCGATGCCGGGCAGTTGGCCTCCAGCCAGGCACGGGTGTCGTGCCGGAATTGCTCGATTGTGCTCATGACCTGTTCCTTTTTGTTATCTGACAAAGGTCCAACGGCCTGCTAGCCCCCTGTGGGAGCGGCTTCAGCCGCGATGACAGTGGGGAATCCACCGACGCAATCGCGGCTGAAGCCGCTCCCACAGGCTCCGCAGCGCTGCCGTTTCAGCGTTGCGTGCGCGGCATCCCCAGGCCGAACTGGGCGATCAGCTCGCGCTGGATCTCGTTGGTGCCACCGCCGAAGGTCACCGTGACCGACGCCCGCAGCTCGTATTCCAGCTCGCCGTGCAGCGCGGTCGCCGCCGAGCCGGCACGCAACGAACCATTGGCACCGATCACCGCCGCCAGGCGACGGAGGATCTCGATGGCCGATTCCGAGCCATAGACCTTGGTGGTCGAACTCAGGGCCACGTCCATGCGCTCGTGCTCCAGGTTGGCGGCGATGCGCAGGTTGATCAGGCGCATGGCCTCCAGGCGCGCATAGCACTCGGCCAGGGAGCTGCGCACCCAGGCCTTGTCCATGGCCCGGCGCCCCTGCTCGTCGCGGCTTTTCGCCCACAGGTAGACGCGGCGGAACAGCCCCACCACCTTGTCCGACCAGGACCCCAGCCCCAGGCGCTCATGGTTGAGCTGGGCGGTGATCAGCTTCCAGCCACCATTCAATTCGCCCACCAGCATGTCCCGGGGCACCCGTACGTTGTCGTAGTAGGTGGCCGCGGTAGGGTTGCTGGTGGTCGGGATCACCGTGCTGGAGAAACCCGGCAGCGTGGTATCGAGGATCAGGATCGATACGCCCTTGTGCCGGGCCAGGCCGGGGTCGGTGCGCGCCGCCAGCCAGATGAAGTCGGCGGACTCGGCGCCCGAGGTCCACAGCTTGTTGCCGTTGACCACGAAGTGTTCGCCGTCCAGGCGCGCGCTGGTCTTCAGCACCGCCAGGTCGCTGCCGGCGTCCGGTTCGGAATAGCCGATGGCGAACATGATCTCGCCGGCGGCGATGCCCGGCAGGAAACGCTCCTTCTGCGCCGCGCTACCGTGCTCCATCAGCGCCGGGCCCACCGTGCTGATGGTCACGAAGGGCAGCGGCGCCCCGGCGATATTGGCTTCCTCGAAGAAGATCAGCTGCTCGGTGGCGGCATAGCCCTGGCCGCCATGGGCCTTGGGCCAGCCCACCGCCAGCCAGCCGTCGCGGCCCATCTGGCGGATGGTCTGGCGAAACAGCTCGCCGCCCTCCTTGCCACGCAACTGCTCACGCAGCTCGGGGGTCATCAAGGCCTGGAAATAGTCCCGCACCTTGCGGCGCAGGGCATGTTGTTCGGGTGTGAGGTCGACGAACATGGTCTGCTCCTTAGGCCGCGCCGAGAATCAGGCCGCTGGTGGGCACGCCGGTACCGGCGGTGACCAGTACGTTCTCCACGTCGGCCACCTGGTTCACCGCCGTGCCACGCACCTGGCGCACCGCCTCGGCGATGCCGTTCATGCCGTGGATATAGGCTTCGCCCAGCTGTCCGCCGTGGGTGTTGATCGGCAGCTTGCCGCCACGGGCGTGATGGCCGGCGCGGATGAATTCCTTGGCCTCGCCGCGTGGGGCCAGGCCGAATTCCTCCAGCTGGGGCAGCACGAACGGAGTGAAGTGGTCGTAGATCACGGCGGTCTGCAAGGCTTCGGGGCCGAGGCCCGACTGGCGATACAGCTCCCTGGCCACCACGCCCATTTCCGGCAGGCCGGTGATGTCGTCGCGGTAGAAAGAGGTCATGACCTGCTGGCCATTGCTGATGCCCTGGGCGCCGGCCTTGATGGTCACCGGCTTCTGCTTCAGGTCGCGGGCGCGCTCGGCCGAGGTGATGACCATGGCCACCGCACCATCGGATTCCTGACAGCAGTCCAGCAGGTGCAGCGGTTCGCAGATCCAGCGCGAGGCCTGGTGTTCTTCCAGGGTGATCGGCTTGCCGTGGAAGAACGCCTTGGGGTTGCTGGCGGCGAAATCACGCACCGCCACCGCCACCCGGCCGAAGTCCTCGGACGTGGCGCCATAGGTGTGCATGTAGCGCTGGGCGAACATGCCGACCCAGGCCGCCGGGGTATGGAAACCGTGGGGCATGTACCAGCCGTAGTTGACGTTCTCGAAGATCGGCGTCGAGGCGAAGCCGTAGGTGCCGGTGCCGAAGCGGTACCAGGAGCGCTCGTTCATCGCCCGGTAGACCACCACCACCTTGGCCACGCCGGTAGCCACGGCCATCGCCGCATGCATCACCGGAGCACAGGCGGCGCCGCCGCCATGGGGTACCTGGGAGAAGAACTTGACCTCCTTGCAACCCAGCAGGCGGGCGATCTCGTACTCCGGGACCTTGTCCACCGAGTAGGAGCTGAAGCCCTCCACCTCGGACGGATCGATGCCGGCGTCGCGCAGGGCTTCGAGGGTGGCTTCCATGGCCAGGCGCAGCTCGGTGCGCCCGGAGTTCTTGGAAAATTCGGTGGCGCCCAGGC
Organism: Pseudomonas ulcerans; assembly: GCF_036324125.1. Lineage (NCBI taxonomy): Bacteria > Pseudomonadati > Pseudomonadota > Gammaproteobacteria > Pseudomonadales > Pseudomonadaceae > Pseudomonas > Pseudomonas ulcerans. The sequence continues at coordinate 19,376 of NZ_JAZDQN010000062.1, forward strand.
CGACGATGGCGGCGCGCCCGGAAATCGACGATTGACTCATCAGGTCTTTCCTTCAATGAAACATCAGACAGCTCCCGCAGGAGCCATTCAGGGCAGGACCAGCTCGACCGTGCCGGTCAAGTGGTTGCCCATCGAGTTCTTTCCGGCGAGGCTCACTTCGACCGTGCGGGTTTCAGGGTCGAGCGCGCTGACACTGCCGCTGAAGGTCATGCAGTCGCCCGGGTAGTTGGGCGCGCCGAGCTTGATCTTCAGCGACGCGAAGCGCGCCAGCGGTCCCGCCCAGGCTTCGACGAAGCGCTGCACCAGGCCATTGGTGGTGAGGATGTTCATGAACACATGGGGCGAACCCAGTTCACGGGCGGCGTCCAGGTCGTGGTGGCCGGGGAAGTAGTCGCGGGTGGCGATGGCGCCGCCGGCGATCAGCGCCACGCTGATCGGCACCGCCAGCTCCGGCAGTGCTTCGCCGGGACGCACGTCTTCAAAGCGCTTGGTGTTCTTCAAGGTCATATTTCCATCCCAGCTTGTCGTTATCGCTCAGCCAGTCGCCGAGCCGTTCCAGGCAGGCCGCCGAACCGCCAAGGGCAAGGCCCAGGGCGCGGCTCCAGTAGAGAAAACGGTGGATCGGATAGGTCAGGTCGACGCCGATGCCGCCATGCACGTGCTGCGCGACATGGCCGATGCGGTGCCCGGCCTCGCAGGCCAGCCAGGCCGTGGCCAGGGCTTCCGAGGGCGCCGGCAGGCCGGCGTCGAGGCGGTAGCACAGCTGCCAGAGGGTGCTGCGCAGGGTTTCCAGGGCGATATGGGCGTCGGCCATGCTCATCTGCACGGCCTGGAAGCTGCCGATGCGCCGCTGGAACTGCTCGCGCTCGCTGACATAGGCCACGGTGCGGCGAATCTGCTCCTGGCTGACCCCCAGCTGCAGCGCGGCCAGGGCGGCAATGGCACGGGGTTCCAGCCAGTCGAGGGCGTTGACCGGCAGCAGATGGTCCAGGCGATAGCCTTCCACTTGCACGTCGGCCACCGCCTCGCCGTGGGTCATCACCGCCGGGGTCAGGCGCACGCTGGGCGCTTGCAGGTCGAGCAGGCACAGGCGTGGCTGGCCATGCAGCAGCACCGGCACCAGCGCCGCAGCGGACTGCGCGGCCAGCGGCAAGGCGGCGACGCGGCCATTGAGCAGCCAGTCGGCGCCGTTGGGCGTGGCTTCCAGCTCAATGCCGCGGGCGGCATGCACGCCGTCCAGCGACAGGCTGAGCAGTTTTTCGCCACTGGCGGCCTGCTCGATCCAGCTCGCGTACTCCTCGGCGGCGAAGGTCGCCAATGCCGTCGCCACCAGTTGATGGCGCCACAGCGGTACCTGGCCAAGGCCACGTCCCTGGGCCTGCAGCACCAGCATCAGCTCGGTCATGCCCAGGCCGCTGCCGCCGTGGTGCTCGGGGATCGCCAGGGCATGCAGGCCGGTCTCGCGGCACAGGTTCCACAGCGCCGCCATCAGCGGTTCGCCGCTCAGGTCCCAGTGGCGCAGGGCGTCATCGTCGCAGTGGTCGACGAACAGGCTGTCGGCCATCTGCTCGATGGCGCGCTGGTCTTCGCTCAATTCGAAATCCATCGGCGCTTACTCCCCGTCGGCCACGGGACGGAACAGCGGCAGGGTCTGCTGTTCGTCGAAGACCTGGAATTCCACCTGCAGGCGCTGGCCGATCTTCAGTTCGTCGCGCTGGACCCCGGTGAGCCCGGCGATAAGGCGCACGCCCTCCTCCAGCTCGACCAGGCCGATCGGATTGGGATGATCGAAGGGCGGCACCTGCGGGTAGTGCATGACCACGAAGGAATACAGGCTGCCGCGGCCACTGGCCTGGACCGTGTCCCAGTCGAAGCTGTGGCACTCAATGCATACCGGTGCCGGCGGGTGGCGCAGGGTCGAGCAAGCGGTGCAGCGCTGGATCAGCAGCTTGTTCTCGGCGCAGCCTTCCCAGAAGAACCGGGTGTCGTCGCTGATGCCGGGCAGTGGTCGCTTGGGCTTGGCCACCGCTTCGACCGGTCTGGCCGCGGGCTGGGCGTTGGCCGGGCGGAACTTGAACACGCGGAACAGCAACTCGCCCACCGGCTCGTCGCCGTCCGGTTTCTCGACGAAGTGGCTCATCACCAGGGTGACGAAGAAGCCGGTACCCAGGGCGGTGGTCTTCTCGTCGCCCACCGCGTCCAGGCGGGTGGTGTAGTACAGGCGCTCGCCCAGGTGCACCGGGCGCTTGAAGGTCAGCTCGGAGTTCACCGCCACCACCGAGGCGTAGCCATGCTCCTCGATCAGCTTGAGCACTTCATAGGGGTTCTGGTCGGTGGAGCCTGGCGGATAGTTGTTGGCGTGCAGGCCTTCCATGGTCCACACCTGGAGCATGGAAGGCGGTGCCACGATCCCGTCGTGAGGCCCTTGCAGGGCCGCGGCGGGATCGGTGTAGAGCGGGTTTTCCAGGCCCATGATCTCGCACCACTGGCGGATCATTGGCGCGTTGACCTCGTCCCAGGCATACACCCGGCCGTATTCGCGCCCCACCAGGGCGCGCACGTTGGACAGCAATTGTGGATCAGCCACAGTCGTCTCCTGCAAAGTGAGGGCGGCCACCGACGGCGCCGCCGTGGGGTCGATCAGGCCTGCGCTGCGGCGAGGAAGCTGGGACGCTCGCCACCGCCGTGCAGCAGCAGGTTGCAGCCGCTGGCGTAGCTGGCCAGGGGGGAAGCGATGAACAGGCAGGCGTTGGCGATATCCGCTGCCGCAGCCATGCGCCCGGCGGGAATGCCGGCACCGACCGCGGCGATACCGGCCTCGCTGCCGTAGTGCAGATGGGCCTGTTCGGTGAGCACCAGGCCGGGGCTGACGGTGACCACCCGCACCTTGGGCGCCCACTCCACCGCCAGCGAGGTGACCAGTGCCAGCACGCCCGCCTTGGCCGCGCCATAGGCGGCGGTTCCCGGCGACGGACGCTGGGCGGCGACGCTGCCGATGAACACGATGCAACCGCCCTGCGCCTGCGCCTGCATCAGGCGGTTGGCGTGCTGGGCGACGTTCAGCGGGGCGATCAGGTTGAGGCGGATGATGCTCTCGTGGAAACGCGGCGACGCCGTGGCCGCCTCCGCCGCCGGAGCGCCACCGGCGTTGTTGACCAGCACATCGAGGCGACCGAAGTCGCGCTGGATGCCATCGAACAATGCCTGCAGGGAATCCGCGTCACGCACGTCGACGGCGAAGAACGCCGCGCTGCGGCTGCCGCTGGCCGGCAGGTGTTCGGGGGCATTGCGGGCGCAGACGATGACCTCGGCGCCGGCGTCCAGGTACGCCTGGGCGATACCCGCGCCGATGCCCTTGGTACCACCGGTGACCAGGACCACCTTGCCCGTGTAATCAAGACCGTTGTGCTGCCCCATCATGTGTTCCTCGTTCGACTGACAGGGCTAACTCTAGGGTCAAGCCAGCTTGCAAACTTCGTCTGAACGGACGATGAACCGGCCCCGTTGCGGGTCGACACTGCGGGCACTTTCACGCGCGAGAAGGCTTATGTCCGCTATCGATCTTTCCCCCCTGCTGCTGGAGTTCCCGGCCCCCGGCGTGGCCTTGCTGCGCCTGCACCGACCGCAGGCCAGCAATGCCCTGAGCCTGGAGTTGCAGGCGTTGCTGTCACAGCGCTTCAGCGAACTGGGCAATGATCCTGACGTGCGCTGCATCGTCCTCACCGGCGGCGACACGGTGTTCGCCGCTGGCGGTGATATCACCAGCATGGCCGGGGTCGGCCCGATCGAGATCGTGCAGCGGCATACCGAGCGGGTCTGGGCACCGATCCAGCACTGCCCCAAGCCGGTGATCGCCGCCGTGTGCGGCTATGCCTATGGCGGTGGCTGCGAGCTGGCGATGCATGCCGACCTGATCGTCGCCGGCAAATCGGCGCGGTTCTGCCAGCCGGAGGTGCGCATCGGCATCATGCCGGGGATCGGCGGTACCCAGCGCCTGGTGCGGGCGGTGGGCAAGGTCAAGGCAATGCGCATGGCGCTGACCGGGCAGCCGATCACGGCGGAGGAAGCCTGGGTGGCGGGACTGGTCAGTGACCTGGTGGAGGATGACCAGGTCCAGGCCCAGGCCCTGAAGCTCGCGCAGTCAATCGCCGCCATGCCAGCGCTGGCGGTGGAGCAGATCAAGGAAGTGATTCTGGCGGGGATGGATGCGTCGCTGGAGTCGGCGCTGGCGTTGGAGAGGAAGGCCAATGCGTTGTTGTTTGCGTCGAGGGATCAGAAGGAAGGGATGCAGGCGTTCATCGAGAAGCGGGTGGCACGGTTCGAGGGATGTTGACGGGTTCTTGGCCCACAACACATGGCTGACATTGTGGGGTTTCGCCCACGCTGTCGCGCAGAGAACAAGGTCTGGATACGACGCGGACCCTGTAGGAGCGGGTTCACCCGCGATTGCGCTGGCGAATTCACTATCGTAGTCGCGGGTAAACCCGCTCCCACAAGTCTCCGTCGCATCAATGAGTTATGTGGTGCTCCATGAGGCCAGCCAAGGTGTCATAAAAAGCTACGAAAAGCGCGTAACTTCCGTCTTTCTTGTAGGCAATTTCCCAAGCATACTTCCGCTCCCTGACAGCGCTTGCGCTCATGGAAACCTGTGCCTAGTCTCCGCCGGTCGTTGCAAATTCAACGACCGGCTTTGACAGGCCGGGATTGCATGAACGCTAGCTACCGTCATGGCGGCTGTGCGTGTGGGCACCTTCGGGTGCGCCAGGATTCTCATGCTCTCTGGTCTGTCAACCCGCGCACAGCTGCCACCCACCTGTTTGACAGCAGGTGTCCCACGGCCCACCAGAGCATGAGACAACCATGAAAAAAATCGTACCCGATCCTCCAGTTGCGTCTCCCCGACACCCCGCCCGCCTTGCCACTGTCCATACCCACTTCGCCTCCTGCGACGGTCATCACCCGCCACTGTTCGCCGTGTGTGACGGCGCCGATATCGCCGATGCGCTGGCTCACCTTGCGAGTGCGTTGAGATCCGCTGTAGAAACCAATGCCCAGATGTGCGACCTGGCAGATCACCGCTATGGCGATCTGCTCTGGGCGACCCAGCAGTCGCTGGAGATTGCTCAGGCGCTGGTGGTATCGCTGGCGAAGGCCGTCGAGAGGCAGAACGCGGGAGGCGCTTGAACGCTTCAAGCAAAGAAGTTTGACGTCAGGCCAGAAGCACCGTTGACCTGTCCGGCCTTATCGCTGACAACGCCAGCAATAAGGCCACCATTGGAAACGCGCCCCCTCAGATACTCATCACCATCTGCCCACTATCCACCCGCAACTCCACCCCATTCACCGCCCGCGCTTCATCACTGGCGAGGTACAACACACTCCCCGCCACATCCTCCGGCCGGCACATGCGGTTCATGGGGTCGCTGTCGATGGTCAGCCGTTCCGGATCCAGCCCCGCCGGAAAGCCCCCGCTGGTCATATCCGTGAGCACCCCGTCCGGGTGCAGGCTGTTGCAACGAATCCGGTACCTGCGCCGCCGGCAGAACGCTGCCACCGAGCGGGTCAGCGCCGCTACCGCGCCTTTCGACGCGCTGTAGGCCAGGTAATCATCACGCCCGGCCAGCGCGGCGATGGACGACAGGTTGATGATCGAGCCGCCGCCCTCCTTCATCAGCCCGATGGCCTCCCGGCAGCCGAGGAACACGCTGTCGGCATTGACCCGCATCAGCTTGTGCCAGTCGTCCAGCGGGGTTTCCTCGATGGTGCCGCTGATAAGGATCCCGGCGTTGTTGACCAGGATATCCAGCCGCCCATACCGCTCGCGCATCAACCCCATCAGACTCTGCCAGCCTTGCTCGCTGCTGGCGTCATGGCGGACGAACAGCGTCGCCTCGCCCAGTTCCGCCACCAGCGCTTCCCCCGCCACTTCATCGATATCGGCGATCACCACCCGCGCGCCTTCGCGCACCAGCAGGCGCACGCTGGCCCGGCCGATACCACGGGCGCCACCGGTGACGATGGCGACCTTGCCGGCGACCCGGCCATTCGATTTCAGGGATTCGTTCATGACGCAGCCTCGTCGGCACATTGCGGTTGATGACTGCCCTGCCCGTCCCGCGCAGCCGCCAAGCCAGCCCGGCGCCCGGAGAACACGCAGTCGGCCAGGGACAGGCCGCTTATATAAAGGTGCGATGGGATGCCGACGGCAGCCCGGCCAGCGGCGTACAGGCCCGGTACCGGCTGCGCCGTCTCGTCCAGCACTGCCCCGTTGCCTTCGTCGACACGCAGCCCGCCCAGGGTCAAGGCGCCCAGCGGGAACAGCGGATTGCCCACGGAGATGTCGCAGGCATAGTACGGCCCCTGCTCCAGCGCCTGCCGCCCGCCGCGGGATTTGCCGAACGGATCTGCAGCCTCGCCCCGCGCCGCGGCATTGTTGGCCTGCACCGCGTCACGCAGGGCCTGGGCATTCATCCCGGTGACCCGGGCCAGTTCGTCGAGGCTGCGGCCCTTGCGCACGTTGAACAGCATCAAGGCCAGGGCCGGCACGGTCTGGAACCACCAGTAGCCCTTGAACAGCGCCTCGCGCAGGGTCTTCCTGCGCAGCGGCTTGTCCAGTACCAGCCAGGCACGGCCGCCCTGCTCCTCCATCAACGGCTGACCGAGGGTCGCGCCGTAGACTTCCTCGTTGCAGAAACGCCGGCCCTCGGTGTTCACCACGATGCCCTTGTGCCAACTGTAGGGCGGGTTGATGAAGCGCCAGGCCGAGACCCGCTCCAGCCGATCGCTGCTGGCACCGACACTGAGCCCCAGGCGCAGGCCGCTGCCATCGCAGCCGGTGGCGCCAACCTTGAAATTGCGGCGGAATTTCGGCGCATGCCGGGCGATCAGCTCGCGGTTGAAGATGAAACCGCCGGTACTCAGGATCACCGCCTTGCTCGCCCGCACCAGCAGTGGCCGGGCGAAGTCCTTCTCCAGTTGTGCCGCGCGCTGGCGCAAGCCATCGCAGTAGCCCGGGGCGAAGTTCTGCAGTTTCTCTGCACGGGCAATCAGCCTGGCATGCAGCCCAGCCTGCTGGCTGCCCGGCGGCAGGCGCCAGAACTCGGCGCCGATCACCCGGCCCACGGCATCCACCACCAGGCGCCGGGCCGCTGCCTGCAGCAGCGGTCGCACCCCGGCCCGCAGGCAGGCCGCCTGCAGGTGGCGGTACAGCACGGCGCCGCACTGCCCCTTGCCGACCGTGCGATGGCCCCGCGGCGCCGGTGGATTGTCGCCGGCGTAGAGCGGCACCAGTTCGTTGCCGGAGTAGTAGAGGTAGTAGCCGTCCTGCGGATAGGAGGTCTTGCCGCCCGGCGGTACTTCATGGGAATACGGCGCACCATGGCTTTCCAGCCATTGCAGGTTGGCCACGCTGTCGTCGCAGAAGCGCCGCAGGGTTGCGTCGCTGACCACGCCCTGGGTTTCGTGCCGCAGGTAGTCGAACATCGCCTCGGGAGAGTCGTTGTAACCGGCGCGGCGCTGCTGGCGGGTACCGCCACCGGCGTAGACCACACCACCGCTCTTGGCACTGGCCCCGCCGCCCAGGAAGCGGTCGGCCACCAGCACATAGGCACCGGCGGCACGGGCTTCCAGGGCCGCACAGGCACCGGCGGCGCCCCAGCCGAGCACCAGCACTTCGCAGTATTCGTCCCATTGCCGACCCAGCAGCTCGTCGCTGCGCAGCGGCGGCAGGATCGGCGTCACCGTGTCGACCCGGCTCATGAGGCCTCCCCGGCGAGATGGTTCGCCGCCACATAGCCGAAGGTCATGGCCGGCCCGAGCGTGCCGCCGGCACCGGGGTAGCTGGTGCCCATCACCGAGGCCGAGCAGTTGCCGATGGCGTACAGGCCCGGGATCGGCGTGCCGTCGGCGCGCACCACCTGGGCATTGGCGTTGGTCAGCAGGCCGCCCTTGGTACCGATATCGCCGGCGTCCAGGCGCATGGCGTAGAACGGGCCCTTGCGCAGCGGTGCCAGGCACGGGTTGGGCTTGATGTTGCAGTCACCGTAGTAGCGGTCGAAGACGTTGCCGCCGCGGCCGAAGTCCTCGTCCACGCCGCTGCGGGCATAGTCGTTGACCTTGCCCACCGTGTGCTCCAGGCCGGCAGCGTCGACGCCGATCTGCGCGGCCAGGTCGGCCAGGGTGTCGGCTTTCCAGTACAGGGTATTCAGCCATTCCTTGCGCAGGCGGCTGTCGGGCATGACCTGGGCCGGCATCAGCGGGCCCATGGCGTAGTTGAAGCGGAAATGCGCATCGAAGATCACCCAGGCCGGCACGCTGCGCCCGCCACTGCGCGGGTTGTCGCGGTGCATGGCATCGACGAACTCCAGGTACGGCGCAGCCTCGTTGACGAAGCGCCGACCCTGGCCGTTGACCACGATGGCGCCGGGGAAGGCGCGCTCGGCGAAGATCCCGCGGGGCTTGTCCTCCCCCGGCACGGCGATGGTCGGTGCCCACCAGGCCCAGTCCATCAGCGCGGTGGCGGCGCCCTCCTGCATGCCCGCGAGCAAGGCGGCGCCGGTGTTGTTGCCCGGTGGCGTGGCGCTCCAGCCCATCTGCGTGGGCTTGGGCAGGTACTGCTCGCGCAGGGCCTGGTTCTGCTCGAAACCGCCGGAACCGAAGATCACGCCGAGGCGTGCCTCCAGCGTCGTTTCCTGGCCATCGCGAACCACCTTGATCCCGGCGACCTTGCCATCGCGCATCAGCAGTTCGCGGAAATCGGTGTTGAGCCAGAGCGGCACGTCGCGGTCCATCAGCGAGCGACGCAGGGCCGAGACCAGCGAGCTGCCGAGGGCGGCGCGGCGGTCGTACTTGCTCTTGCGCCGCCATTTGAAGTCCAGCTTGTAGCGCAGCATCAGGCCGAGGATCAGCCAGCGCCAGCCGAAGCTGCGGGCCATGGCCTTGTGCGCGTGGCGCGCGGTCCAGGCGATGCGGCCCATGAGCAGGGTCGATGGCGACGGCTTGCGCAGGTTGTCCAGTTCCTCGCCGAGCAGGCTGGTGTCGAACAGCTCCGGATCGAGGGTACGGCCGCCGGGCAGCGCGCCGGGCAGGTGCGGATAGTAATCCGGGTACTTGGCCGCGACCGCGTAGCGCACGCGGCTGTTGCGGGTCAGCGCCTCGATCATCTTCGGCGCGTTGGCCAGGTAGGCCTCCAGGCGCGCCGGTTCGACGTGCTCGCCGGCGGCGGCCTGCAGGTAGCGGCGCGCCAGTTCCGGGCTGTCGTTGCCACCGAGGCGGGCGAAATAATGGTTGTTGGGAATCCAGATCCCGCCGCCGGAGATCGCCGAAGTGCCGCCGTACTTGTCGCTTTTTTCCACGATCAGGACCCGCAGACCGTGATCGGCGAGAAACACCGCCGAAGTCATCGCACCCGCGCCCGAACCGACGACGATCACGTCGTAGCCGGGTTGAGACTGAACTTGAGCCGTCATTGTTGTTATGCCATTAGCTGAGGTCAGGAGAACCGCCGGTCAGGGGGCGGTGGACCTCATCTTCATGGGCTCGCGGGGCGGGATCATCGTCAAAGCGGACTAGGCGGGGTTGCTGGGGTCAGCGAAGTGGAGAGAACACAGATGGAGAGCACGACGCAGACCTTGTGGGAGCGGGGGGTTGGGCCCGGGCGCGTGTGGGGTGTGGGGCAGCAAGGGGGGGGGTGACCCGCCGCCCACGGGGGCGCCGGCACCCCCCGCCGGG
>NZ_JAZDQN010000063.1:0-27556 GCF_036324125.1 Pseudomonas ulcerans
GGGGGGGGGGGTACCCCGGCTACCCGGTTGTGTATCCCCCTACCGTAATCGGGGGTGACCCCGCTCCCACAGGGCCCGGACGGCCGACCATTGTGCCCCGTCCTGAAACAAATCCTGAAGATAAAACCCGTATTTACGTTTTTTCTTCCCTCACCACAGCGCCACGGTGTAGCCAAGGATCAGGCGATTCTCATCGATATCCGTAGTCAACCCGCCGCTGGAGCGGAACGTCGCATTGCGCAGCCGCACGCTGAAATTCTTCAGCGGCCCGCTCTGTACCACATAGGCGATATCGGTATCCCGTTCCCATTCCTTGCCGCCGCTGACCGTCGCCGTCTCGATGTTCCTGCCGTTCACGTAGCGGGTCATGAAGCTCAACCCGGGCAGGCCGAACCCGGCGAAGTTGTAGTCGTAGCGCGCCTGCCAGGCATCGGTCTCGGCCTTGGTGAACACGTTCACCGTCACCAGGTTGACCGAGTACGGGTCCAGGCCCGGATAGGCGAAATCACCCTCGCCGGAGAGGTTCTGGTAGCCCAGGCCGAACTTGTGGGCGCCGACGCCGAGGGTCAGCATGCCGTTGAAGAAGCGGTTGTCGATCTTGCCGCCATCGACCCGGGCGGCCGAGCGCAGGGCGTCATGGCCGGTTTCGCGGGTGTCGAACCAACGCAGGTCGCTGCGCAGGCTGACGCCGTCGGCCAGCGGCAGGTCATGCACCAGGCCGGCGTAGTGCTGGCGGTAGATGTCCTGCATCTCGGCGTAGTAGTAGCTCAGCGCCAGGCGCGGGGTCAGGGCGTAGGTGCCGCCGGCCAAGTCCAGGTGGCTGCTTTCCACCCCGGCGTAGCTCATCTCGTCGTTGCTGGACGAATCACGCAGGTTCTGCTTGTCCAGGCGTCCGACGTTGAGGGTCAGGCCATCGATGTCCTGGGAGGTGAGCAGGCCGCCGCTGTAGGTCGACGGCAGCAGGCGCACATCGTTGATCGCCGCCACCGGCAGGGCCGGTTGCAGGGTGCCGAGCTTGAGGGTGGTCTTGCTGATCCGCGCCTTGGCGGTCAGGCCCAGCTCGCTGAAGTCATCCACCGGTTCCTGGCTGGCACCGAAGGGCAGCAGGCCGGTACCGCGGCGGTCGCGACTGGAATCGAGCTTGATGCCGAGTTCGCCGAGGGCATCGACACCGAAGCCAACCGTGCCTTCGGTAAACCCGGATTCCAGGCGCAGGATGAAGCCCTGGGCCCATTCCCGGGCCTGGCTTTGCGGCGCGTTGTCCTGGCGGAAATCACGGCTGAAATAGAAATTGCGTGCTTCCAGGCTGCCCTTGCTGTCCTTGATGAAGTCGGCCTGGGCGAGCAGTGGGACGAGGGCGGCGCACAGGCCGGCGGCCGTGCGATAACGGGGAGAAAGAGACATCGATGGCATACCTTTTGTTTTTGTTTTGGCGTACTGAGGGCCAGCCCGTATCTGTCGGGCGCGATCTATAGTTAACATGTTATCTTTTGTTTCGTGAAGCCCTTTTGCTAAGCGCACGGATAAAATTAAGATATTAACGTTATGCCTTGTCCTTCCCTGTTTCCGGAGCCGCGATGACGCACTCTTCCAATCCGGGGCGGCTGATCGTCCTGCTCGCCGCGCTGGTGGCCTTTGCGCCGCTGTCCATCGACACCTACCTGCCCAGCCTGCCGGCCATTGCCAGCGACCTGGGCGCCGACGCCGCCCATGTGCAACTGACCATCAGCCTGTTCCTCGCCGGCCTGTGCCTGGGCATGCTGGTCTACGGGCCGTTGTCCGACCGCTACGGCCGTCGTCCCCTGCTGCTGGGGGGCATGGGCCTGTACCTGGTGGCGACCGTGGGTTGCATGCTCTCCGGTTCGGTGGAGCAACTGGTGGCCTGGCGTTTCTTCCAGGCCCTCGGCGGGGCGGCAGCATCGGTGCTGGCGCGGGCCATCGTGCGTGACCTGTTTCCCCTCGGCGAAGCGGCCAGGGTGCTGTCGCTGATGCACCTGGTGACCATGCTCGCGACCCTGGTCGCACCGCTGCTGGGCAGCGTGCTCATGGACCTCAACGGCTGGCGCACGGTGTTCTTCGCCCTGCTGGTGTTCTGCGCCTTGTGCCTGCTGGCCTCGGCCTGGAAGATCGGCGAGACCCATGCCCGGGACCTGCGTGGCGAATCCCTGGGCCAGGTGTTCCTCGCCTACTGGCAGATCGCCCGACAGCCGCTGGCGCTGGGTTACATCCTCTGCATGGGCCTGGCCTTCGGCGGCATGTTCGCCTTCATCACCGCGTCGCCGTTCGTCTACATGGAGTACTTCGGCGTTTCGCCACGGGGCTACGCCTGGCTGTTCGGCCTGAATATCGCCGGGATCATCGTCATGACCCTGGTCAACGCGCGCCTGGTCAGCCGCCTCGGGCCGCTGCGCATGCTCGCGGTGGGGGCGGCGCTGGCCGGGATCGCCGCCGTCGGCCTGCTGGCGGCCGGGTTGAGCGGGTGGGGCGGGCTGGCGCTGATCGTCGCCTGGGTGGTGGTCTATGTCAGCGTAACCGGGCTGCTCGGCGCCAACTGCGTGGCCAGCCTGCTGGCGCTGTACCCACGCCAGGCGGGGGCGGCGGCAGGGTTGGCAGTGGCCTGCCAGTTCGCCCTTGGCGCGGCCTTTTCAGCCGTGGTCGGCGCCCTGGCCGATGGCACGCCGCGGCCGATGTGCCTGACCCTGGCAGTCGCCGGGCTCGGTTGCCTGCTGTGCTACGGCCTGATTGCCCGGCGCAGTCGCCTGCAGTCCGTCAGCCAGGCAGCCTGAGTTGCCTTTACCGGTCTTCACCAGCGTCCATACTCAGTGAACCCCGGGCGCGTTTGCCTGACGCCCGGGCACCTGTTACAAACAGGTGCGACACCCGCGCGTGCGGCGTTCACAACAGCGGTGCCACAGACGTTCGCAGGCACCGAACAGCATGGAATCCAGAATGACCCAAAGACAGGTAATCAATGCTTCGGTCGCCCCCAAAGGTAGCCTGGAGACGCTTTCCCAACGTGAAGTCCAGCAATTGAGCCAGGCCGGCTCGGGCAGCATGTATACCCTTTTCCGCCAGTGCGCCCTGGCCATCCTCAACACCGGCGCCCATGTCGACAATGCCAAGACCATCCTCGATGCCTACAAGGACTTCGAGGTCCGTTTCCACCAGCAGGACCGCGGCGTGCGCCTGGAACTGCTGAATGCGCCGGCCGACGCCTTCGTCGACGGCGAGATGATCGCCAGCACCCGGGAAATGCTCTTCAGCGCCCTGCGCGACATCGTCTACACCGAAAGCGAGCTGGACCGCCTGAACATCGACCTGGACAGCTCCCAGGGCATCACCGACTACGTCTTCCAGTTGCTGCGCAACGCGCGCACCCTGCGTTCCGGCGTCGAGCCGAAGCTGGTGGTGTGTTGGGGCGGGCACTCGATCAGCAGCGAGGAATACCAGTACACCAAGAAGGTCGGCCACGAACTGGGCCTGCGCAAGCTGGACATCTGCACCGGCTGCGGCCCCGGCGTGATGAAGGGGCCGATGAAGGGCGCCACCATCGCCCATGCCAAGCAGCGCATGAGCAGTGGCCGCTACCTGGGCCTGACCGAACCCGGGATCATCGCCGCCGAGGCGCCGAACCCGATCGTCAACGAACTGGTGATCCTGCCGGACATCGAGAAGCGCCTGGAAGCCTTCGTCCGTGTCGGCCACGGCATCATCATCTTCCCCGGCGGTGCCGGTACCGCCGAGGAATTCCTCTACCTGCTGGGCATCCTCATGCACCCGGACAACCGCGACCTGAAGTTCCCGGTGATCCTCAGCGGCCCGCGCAGCGCCGAGCCGTACTTCGAGCAGTTGCACGCCTTCATCGGCGCGACCCTGGGCGAGGCGGCGCAGGGCCTGTACCAGATCATCGTCGACGATCCGGTGCAGGTGGCGCGGGTGATGACCGAGGCGCTGAAGGAGGTCAAGCAGTTCCGCCGCGAGCGCAACGATGCCTTCCATTTCAACTGGCTGCTGAAGATAGAGGAAAGCTTCCAGCGTCCGTTCGACCCGACCCACGCCAACATGGCCAGTCTGCAGTTGAGCAAGTCGTTGCCACCCCACGAGCTGGCGGCCAACCTGCGCCGGGCGTTTTCCGGGATCGTGGCGGGGAACGTGAAGGACAAGGGCATTCGCCTGATCGAGGAGCATGGACCGTACGAGATCCATGGTGATGCGCAGATCATGGGGCCGCTGGACAAGCTGTTGCAGGCCTTCGTCGAGCAGCACCGGATGAAGTTGCCGGGTGGGGCGGCATATGTGCCTTGCTACCGGGTAGTGGCGTAGGACTTCAGGGCCTCATCGCGGGTGAACCCGCTCCCACAGGACCGGCGCACGCAGGACCTGTGGGAGCGGGTTTACCCGCGATAGGGCCCTGAGCTTTCACACAAAATCCCCGTCAGCCATCAATTGCAGGCTGCCATCAGCCTGCTCTTTCACCAAGCCACTGGCCAGCAACAGCGGCCTGACCCGCACATGCAGGCTCGGCTCGACGAAGGCCTTGACCGCCTCCAGGTCGAGGCTGCCATTGGCCGGCATCTCTTCCTTGTTGTACGACAGCCAGGCCTTTTTCAGATTGCCCAGTACATCGGCCGCCGTGGTGACGGCAAACCGCCGGTGCAGCGGAATGCCGTTGAATTCGAAGCTGTGGGCAAAGGCGTAGGCGCTTTCGTCGTTCGCACTTTCCTTGCAGCGCGCGCAGACACAACGGCCATCACCGAAGGCATTGCCCAGGTAGGTATTGAAGTCCACCACGGGCTTCAGGCTCAGGCGCTTGTCGACTTCGAACAGGTCGCCGGTCATTTTGGCTTCGGCACTCACGGTCTTCTCCTTTTGCGGGTCTTGCAGATTCAGCCCGGCACGATACCAGCGCACGCGGCGCAGCGCTCGCTTTCGTGATGGTCGGGCGTGGCTTATCCTGTACGGTCTTTACGATCCCGCCCAATCCGGAGCTCCAGCATGCAGAAGTACACCGCCACCGTAACCATCAGCGCCGAGCAGCGCGACGACGTCGAGGCTGTCGAGAACACCGGCGTGCAGGTCTCCCTGGAGGCGGTGTCGGAAACCCTGAAGAAAGTCCACTTCAACGGCACCCTGGCCGCTCCCGACAGCCCCACCCATATCTGCGTCACCCTGGACAACGGCCTGACCTACTACGGCGAGATCCTCAACGGCCATGCCGAGCTCGAATACGGCTGGATCGCCTTCGAGTCGGACATGCTGACCCCGGACGAACTGGGCCTGTAACGCCAGGTTTTTTTTTCATCGAGCTGCATCCAGTCGGCGTTCTCGCCCGTAGAACCAACAGCAGCGATCACGCTGCCCGACCGATCATCCGACTGGAGTCCTGCCCATGAACGTCAAGTCCTGCTTCCTGCTGAGCGCTTCCGGCCTGCTGCTGAGCGCCAGCCTCCATGCCGCCACCGCCGTGCCGGACAGCATCAAGGTGCCCGATGGGCACAAGGTCGCCCTGGAAACCACCGGGGTCGGCCAGATCACCTACGAGTGCCGCGACAAGGCCGATATGCCCGGCCAGACCGAGTGGACCTTCGTCGGGCCCAAGGCGGTGCTCAACGATCGCAGTGGCAAGGCGGTCGGCGATTACTTCGGCCCGCCCGCCACCTGGCAGGCGAAGGACGGCTCCAAGGTCACCGGTACGCAACTGGCGGTGGCCCCGTCGAGTGCGGGCAACCTGCCGTATCAGCTGGTCAAGGCCAATCCGGCCGAGGGCAGCGGGGCGATGAGCGGAGTGACCTATATCCAGCGTGTCGCGCTCAAGGGCGGCGTGGCCCCGGCCAAGCCCTGCACCACGGCGGACAAGGGCAAGCGGGAAGTGGTGGGGTACCAGGCGGATTATATTTTCTGGACCGCCCGCTGAATGCCGGTGGCCGGGCCTGGGGTGGTCTAGGCTTGCAGCCGTAATGACCACGCGACGGCGAGACCTGTGACCTCATCCCTGCCTGCGTTCGATCACCAAGCCCACCTGGCGGCCTGCGCAAGCGGCGACCGCCAGGCCTTGCAGCGCCTGTACCAGGAGGAGGGCGCCCACTTGCTGGGCGTAGCCCGCCGTCTGGTCAAGGACACCGCCCTGGCCGAGGACGTGGTGCACGATGCCTTCATCCGCATCTGGACCCGTGCGGCGACCTTCGATCCGGCGCGTGGCAGTGCCCGGGGCTGGATGTTCAGCATCACCCGGCACCTGGCCCTGGACTTTCTGCGCCGCCATGAGCGCGATGTCGCGCTGGAAGACCAGGCCGGACCGGACGCTGACGGCGGCGAGATGGAGGGGCCGCTGCACAGCGGGCGCCTGGGCGCCTGCCTTGAGCAACTGGAGCCGGTGCGCCGCAACTGCCTGGTCCAGGCCTATGTCGAAGGCTTTTCCCACGCGCAGATCGCCCAGCGTATCGGCGCCCCGCTGGGCACGGTGAAAGCCTGGGTCAGACGCAGCCTGGCTGCCTTGCGCGAGTGCCTGGGATGAACAGCGACGAACTTGACGATATCGAAGCACTGGCCGGCGAATACGTGCTCGGCACCTTGCCGCTCGCCGAGCGTCAGGTGGTCGCGCGCCGCCTTGAGTACGACGTGCCGCTGCGCGAAGCGGTCGATGCCTGGGAGCGCCGCTTGCAGTCGATGCAGGCGCTGGCGCCGGCGCAGACGCCTTCCGACTATCTGTGGCAACGCGTCGAACGCAGTATCGATGCCTTGCCCGTCGCGCCCGTCCGTGCGCCCCGCGAGCGCTGGTGGCAACGCCCGGCGCCCTGGCGCTGGACTTCCGCCATGGGCCTGGCGGCCAGTGTGTTGTTCGCCGTGCTCTGGGCCAACCAGCCGCCGCCGGCCCCGGCGACCTGGATAGTGGTGCTGGTGGCGCCACAGGACAAAGCGCCTGGCTGGGTGGTGCAGGCTCGCGACGCCCGGCATGTGCAACTGATTCCCCTGGGCATGACCAGCGTGCCCGCCGACAAGGCCCTGGAGTTCTGGACCAAGGCCGATGGCTGGAGCGGCCCGGTGTCGTTGGGACTGGTCAAGCCGGGGCGCAGCGTCGATGTGCCACTTGAGGCCCTGCCGCCGCTGGAAGAGAACCAGCTGTTCGAACTGACCCTGGAGAGCCCGACCGGCTCTGCCACCGGCAAGCCCACCGGGCCGGTGCAGTTCATCGGACGTGCGGTCAAGGTGCTGTAACGGGCGATACTGCAAAAAAAATGCACTGAAACAGCATTTTTTTCCGTTTGAGCAAGGCAAAGGTTTTATTCAAACTGCCGGCCATTCTTTCCATCTCCAGGGAAGGAGCTCTTTGCGTATTGCCCCCTCGCGATACAAAGTCCGCCCGATGTTGGGCGGGCTTCTTTTATCCAAACAGGTGCCTGGTCGTCACATGTCTAGTCGTGGTCCGAGTCGCTGGTTCGATCGCTTCATCCCCGTCGCCTTGAATATCCCGCCCAAAGAATGGTTCCGCGCCGCGATCGGCGCCCTGCTGGCCGTGGCCGTGGCTGGCAGCGTGACCGGCTACCTGTTCGGCAGCCCGGTGGCCTTGCACCTGATGGGGCCGCTGGCAGCCTCGGCGGTGCTGTTGTTTGCCGTGCACTCCGGTGCGCTGTCGCAGCCCTGGCCCTTCGTCGGCAGCTACCTGTGCGCCGCGGCCATCGGCCTGGGCCTGCATCACTGGATCGGCCCCGGCTTGCTGGTGGCCTGCATGGCCTTGCCGCTGGTGATCCTGCTGATGTGCCTGCTGCGTTGCCTGCACCCGCCGGGTGCGGCGCTGGCGGTGAGCCTGGCCCTGGCCGACCCGTCGCTGGCGGCGATGGGGTTCAAGGTGGTCGAGCCGGTGCTGCTCAATGCCGTGATCCTGCTGGCCCTGGCGACCGTCTACAACCGCCTGACCGGGGTGCGCTACCCGAAACTCGCCGTCGTGCAGAAAACCACCCACGCCACCAGCGACCGGCCTGCCAGCGAGCGGGTAGGGGTCAGCCCGGGCGACCTGGACCAGGCACTGGAAGAGATCGGCGAGTTCGTCGATGTCACCCGCAATGACCTGGAGCGGATCATCGGTGCAACCCAGCGCCACGCTGTGCAGCGCAGCCTGGGCGGAATCAGCGCAGCCCGGGTGATGTCCCGCGACGTGCAGTTCGCCACGCCGCAGACGCGCCTGGACCAGGCCTGGAAGCAGCTGTCCGGGCATCGCCTGAAGAACCTCCCGGTGCTGGACGAGGCCGGCAAGCTGGTGGGCATCGTCAGCCTCAGTGACCTGGTGGCGCCGGCCATGGCCCAGGCCAGGTTCAGCTGGCGCGGGCTGTTTGGCCGGGCCAGGGCGGTGACCCTGGCGCAGATCATGAGCGAGCCGGTGATCACCGTGGACAGCGATCGCCCGGCGGTGGAGCTGATTCCGCTTCTCTGCGACCGCGGCCTGCACTGCCTGCCGGTCATGGAGCAGGGCAAGGTGGTGGGCGTGGTCACCCAGACCGACCTCATCGCTGCCCTGAGCCAGCATCTGTTGACCCAGGAGCCGGTGGCCAAGGCCGCCTAGATCAGCGGGTCCCAGCGCTGCGACCAGTCGGCGTCGCGTTCTACCACTTCGCGCAGCAGTCCGAAGGCCTGGCGCAGTACCGCCGAGTCGCGCTCGCGCGGGTAGACCAGCCAGGTCGGATAGGGAAACTCCGGCGCCTGTGGCACCCGCTGCAGCACGCCGCGCTCCAGGTAGCTCTGCACCACCCGGGTGCGGAAGTAGCCGCTGCCGCCGTGTTCGAGGATGTACTGCAGGGCCAGCGGGCCGAGGTTGAAGCTCAGTGCCGGGCGCGCGCATTCCGGCAGGGCCGCGTCGTGCAGGCGGCGGAAGGCCTCGCCCCAGTCGATGTAGACGTAGGGCTCCGGGTTGCGGGCCAGTTGAATGCGGATCAGCTTTTCCTCCAGCAACTGCTCCACTTGCAGGCCGGGGCTGTAGACCGGCTGATAGAGCAGGGCGGCGTCCAGGGTCCCGGCTTCGAGCCTGCGCAGCAGGGATTCGCTGTCGTTGACCTCGCAGCGAATGGCGTGGCTGGGCAACTGCTCGTGCAGCACCCGCGCCCAGTCCAGCATCAACGGGTTGCACAGGCTGACCTCGCCGCCGATGCGCAGCACCTGGCTGCGCCCGTCGGGTAACGGCAGGTCGCGGCGCGCCGCTTCCCAGGTGTGCAGCAGTTGCGTGGCATAGGGCACGAAGGCTTCGCCGTTGGGCGTCAGGCTGGCGCCGGCGCGGCTGCGGAGAAAGAGCGTGCAGTCCAGTTGCTGTTCGAGCTTCTGCACCCGGGCGCTGATGGCGGTCTGGGTCAGGTGCAGGCGTTCGGCGGCGGCGACCAGGCTGCCGTGGCGCACGATTTCGAGAAAGGTCCGGGCCAGCTCGATGTCCATGGGGGCACCTGGGGAAATGAAGCTGGGGATTTTAAGGCTTTGTCATTGATTTGGGTGGAAAGACATTCTCGGGAGCGCCGCAAAACCCTGTGGGAGCGGGTTTACCCGCGATTACGGTAGTTAATTCTCCTACGCAATCGCGGGTGAACCCGCTCCCACAGGGTTAGCGGTGTACTTGCGAAATCAGTAGCGGATCATCACCGACTTCAGCTCGGTGTAGTCCTCGATGAAGGCATCGCCGAACTCGCGGCCCACGCCCGAAGCCTTGATCCCGCCGAACGGTACCGCCGGGTCCAGCAGGGTGTGCATGTTGACCCACAGGGTCCCGGCCTTGACCTGCGGGATAAGGCGCATGGCCTTGCCCAGGTCGTTGGTCCACAGGCTGGCGCTGAGGCCGTAGGGGCTGTCGTTCATCAGCGCCACCAGTTCTTCCTCGTCGTCATAGGCGAGGAAGGTGGCGACCGGGCCGAAGGTTTCCTCGGTCATCAGGCTGTCCTTGGCCGAGTTGGCCAGGATCACCGTCGGTTCGACGTAGCAGCCCGGGCCGTCGATCAGCTTGCCGCCGTGGATGATCCGGCTGCCTTCTTCGCGGGCCTTGGCGAACAGTTGGCCGAGCTTGGCCTGGTGCTGCTTGTTGGTGACCGGGCCGAACTCGCTGGCTTCGTCCAGCGGCGAGCCGATCTTCAGCTGGCCGAGGCGTTCGCTCAGGCGGCTGGTGATGGCGTCGATCTGCGAGCGGTGCACATAGAAGCGCTCGGCGGCCGCGCAGATCTGCCCGGAGTGCAGGAAGCCCGCTTCGATGATGCCATTGACCGCAGTTTCCACGTCCACGTCCGGCAGGAAGCCCGCCGCGTTCTTGCCGCCCAGTTCCAGGGTGGCGCGGGTCAGGTTGGCGGCCATGGCGGTCTGGCCCACGGCGAGGCCGGTAGGCACCGAGCCGGTGAAGGAGACCTTGTCGGTATGTGGGTGTTCGATCAGCGCCTTGCCGACGCCGCCGGCACCGGTGACCACGTTGAGCACGCCTGCCGGCAGGCCGGCGTCGATGGCCAGTTCGGCGATGCGCAGGATGGTCAGCGGGGTGAACTCGCTCGGCTTGATGATCACGCTGCAGCCGGTGACCAGCGCCGACGCCAGTTTCCAGATGGCGATCATGGTCGAGAAGTTCCACGGCACGATGCCCACCACCACGCCCACCGGCTCGCGTAGGGTGAAGGCGCTGTAGCGCTCGCCGTTGAACGATGGCAGCGACGGGGTGATGGTCTGGCCGTTGATCTTGGTCGCCCAGCCGGCGTAGTAGCGCAGGAAGTGCGCAGCCTGGGTCACTTCGAAGTGGCGGGAAATCTGGATCAGCTTGCCCGACTGGCAGGTCTCGATCTGCGCCAGTTCCTCGCAGTGCTGTTCGATCAGGTCGGCCAGCTTCAGCAGCACGCTGCCACGCACGGCGGGGGCGGCTTGCGACCATTGGGCGAAGCCCTGGCGGGACGAGGCGACCACCGCATCGATATCGCTGGCGCTGGCCTCGCCGACGCGGCTGATGACTTCGCCGCTGGCCGGGTCGATCACCTCCAGGTGGCGACCGCCGCTGGCGGGCTGCGCGCGGCCGTCGACAAACAGGCCGTGGTCACGCTGGAAGAAGGCCTGGACGGCGGGCAGAAGGGCAATGCTCATGTCGGATGTACCTGTGCAAAGAGGCAAAGCCGCACCCTAGCGCAGGCTCGCGCGGGTGACTTGACTGTGCCTGCCATGGCGACATGACCGGGTCTGCCAGTCAGGCCGACGACAGGGCAGTGTGCGCCATGGAAAGTACAATTTTGTCTGTGGAAGGTGCATTTTCAGCGTTCCCGACGCCTCCCATACTGGCCCCGAATCCGCCGCAGTCGCTGCCACAGGTAGCTCAGTCGGACATCCAATAATAAGCAGGGCCTCCCATGAAAAAGCCAAACCCGCTGCTCGAAGACCTCAAGTCGGTACTGCCGACCATCGCCGCCAACGCCCCCCGTGCCGAAAAGGACCGCATGGTCCCTGCCGAGAACATCGCCCTGCTCAAGGGTATCGGCCTGCACCGTGCCTTCCTGCCGAAGGCCTACGGCGGCATGGAGATCTCCCTGCCGGAATTCACCGATTGCATCGCCCTGCTGGCCGGTGCCTGCGCCAGCACCGCCTGGGCCATGAGCCTGCTGTGCACCCACAACCACCAGCTGGCAATGTTCCCGGCCAGGCTGCAGGAAGAAATCTGGGGCGTGAACCCGGACCACACCGCTTCCAGCAGCATCGCGCCGTTCGGCCGTGTCGAGGAAGTCGAAGGCGGCCTGCTGTTCAGCGGTGAAATGGGCTGGAGCAGCGGTTGCGACCATGCCGAGTGGGCCATCGTCGGCTGCCGCCGGGCCAACGCCGAAGGTACCCAGGACTACTGCTTCGCCGTGCTGCCACGCAGCGATTACGAGATCCGTGACGACTGGTACGCCGCCGGCATGAAGGGCAGCGGCACCAAGACCCTGATCATCGACAAGGCCTTCGTCCCCGAGCACCGCATCCAGAAAGCCAAGGACATGATGGAAGGCAAGTCCGCCGGCTTCGGTCTGTACCCGGACAGCAAGATCTTCTACACCCCGTACCGTCCGTACTTCGCCGTCGGCTTCGCCACCATCAGCCTGGGCATCGCCGAGCGCATGCTGGAGGCCTTCCGCGAAAAAACCAAGAACCGCGTGCGTGCCTACACCGGCGTCAGCGTCGGCGCCGCGACCCCGGCGCTGATGCGCCTGGCCGAGTCGACCCACCAGGTCGCCGCCGCCCGCGCCTTCCTCGAAAAGACCTGGCAGGACCACGCCGACCACGGCGCGCGCAAGGAATACCCGAGCCGCGAGACCCTGGCCTTCTGGCGCACCAACCAGGCCTATGCGGTGAAGATGTGCATCCAGGCCGTCGACCGCCTGTACGAAGCCGCCGGCGGCACCGCCTGGTTCGAGAGCAACGAGCTGCAACGCCTGTGGCGCGACTCGCACATGACCGGTGCCCATGCCTACACCGACTACGACGTCTGCGCGCAGATCCTCGGCCGTGAGCTGATGGGCCTGGAGCCTGACCCGAGCATGGTCTGATTCGCGACCGTTCTTCTCTCTCTCGCATAACAACAAATCACGGTTGCCCGCATGGGCAGCCGGGGAGTCTTGCATGTCCAATGAAACCGTTGCGGCCTTCGACAGCCGCGCCTTCCGCCGCGCCCTGGGCAACTTCGCCACCGGCGTCACCGTGGTCACTGCCGACGATGGCGCGGGTAACAAGGTCGGCGTCACCGCCAACAGCTTCAACTCGGTGTCCCTCGACCCGGCCCTGATCCTCTGGAGCCTCGACAAGCGTTCCACCAGCCTGGCCACCTTCGAGGCGGCCAGCCACTTCGCGGTGAACATCCTCGCGGCAGACCAGATCGACCTGTCCAACAACTTCGCCAAGCCCCGGGACGATCGCTTCGCCGGTATCCCGCACCAGGCCGGGGCGGGCGGGGCGCCGATCCTGCTGGACTGCTCGGCCAACTTCCAGTGCGAGAAATACCAGATCCTCGACGGTGGCGATCACTGGATCATGATCGGCAAGGTGGTGCAGTTCGAAGACTGTGGGCGTTCGCCGTTGCTGTATCACCAGGGCGCGTACTCCATGGTCCTGCCGCACACGCGCATGACCAAGCGTGAGGAAGGCCAGCCGCCGAGCAGCAATTTCCAGGGGCGCCTGAGCCACAACCTGTACTACCTGATGACCCAGGCCCTGCGCGCCTACCAGTCCAGCTACCAGCCGCGCCAGCTGTCCAGCGGCCTGCGCACCAGCGAGGCGCGGATGCTGATGGTGCTGGAGAACGATGCCGGGCTGAACCTTGCCGACCTGCAGCGTGAAGTGGCGATGCCGGCGCGGGAGATCGACGAGGCGGTGGCCAACCTGACCCGCAAGGGCCTGGTCAGCGGTAGCGAGGAGGGCGGCAATGTGCGCCTGACGGTCAGTGGCATCGACCAGACCGAGGCACTGTGGACCATTGCCCGGGAGCAGCAGGACAAGGTGTTCGGGCAGTTCAGTGAAGAGCAGATCGAGACCTTCAAGACTGTTTTGAAGGCTGTGATTCGCGGGTGATTTGACTGGCCTCATCGCTGGCAAGCCAGCTTCCACAGGGATCGCATGCACCGCGGACCCTGTGGGAGCTGGCTTGCCAGCGATGAGGGCCTGAAGCCATGCACTGAAAGCCAATCCCCCACAAACTAGATGGTGTCATTTTGCTTCTGAATTGTTATGTTATTACATCAATAATTCAGGTGCCCCCATGTCCTCCGCCTTCGCCAGACTTTCCCTCGGCCTTTCTGCCAGCCTGCTTAGCCTGCCCACCCTTGCCGAAGAGCCGATACTGCTCGATGCGCTGAACATCAACGACCGCCGCATCGAAGAACGCGCCGACGGTCCGGTCCAGGGCTACCGCGCCACCCGCTCCGCCACCGCCACCAAGACCGACACCGATATCCGCGACACCCCGCAAGCCATCAGCGTGATCCCCGCGCAGGTGATGGAAGACCTCGACACCACCCGCATCGACCGCGCCCTCGACTTCGCCGGCGGCGTGACACGGCAGAACAACTTCGGCGGGCTGACCTTCTACAACTACAGCGTGCGCGGTTTCACCACCGGCGAGCTGTACAAGAACGGCTTCGCCATCAACCGCGGCAGCTACAGCGCCCCGGACATCTCGACCATCGAGCGCATCGAGGTGCTCAAGGGCCCGGCCGCCAGCCTCTACGGCCGCGGCGACCCCGGCGGGCTGGTGAACATCGTTGGCAAGAAACCCCAGGCCGAGGCCTTCACCACCTTCAAGGCCAGCGCCGGCAGTTGGGACCGCTACCGCAGCAGCCTCGACGTCAACACCCCGCTGAGCGAAGACGGCCGCGTGCTGTCGCGGGTGAACCTGGCGGTGGAGGACAACGGCAGCTTCCGCGATCACGTCGACGGTCGCCGCGCCATCGTCAGTCCGTCGCTGAGCTGGCAATTGAGCCCGGACACCCTGCTGTCCATCGATACCGAGTTCTCCCGCACCGAATCGGTGTTCGACCGCGGTATCCCGGCAGTGAATGGCGACCTGGGTCCGGTGTCGCGCTCGACCTTCCTCGGCGAGCCAAACGACGGCCATATCCGCAATGACAACCAGACCCTCGACCTGGCCCTGGAGCATCATCTCGACGACAACTGGAAGCTGCGCCTGGCCAACCACTACACCCAGGGCACCCTGCGCGGCAACAGCTCGGAGCCGTCGCGGGTGGTGGGCGACCGCATCAGCCGCTTCTACCGCGAGCGCGATTTCGAGTGGAACGACAACATCACCCAGGCCGAGCTGCACGGACACTTCGAACTGCTCGGCTGGCAGCACCAGAGCCTGATAGGCCTGGAGTACGAGAACTACCGCAATAGCCAGAAGTATCCGCAGAGTGCCACGGGGTTCGGCTACGGCGTGGATATCTACAATCCGGTCTACGGCCAGCCCAAGCCGGCCATCGTCAATCCCAACGATTTCTTCGAGCAGACCGAGAGCCATGCCCTCAACCTGCAGGACCAGATCGCCTTCACCGACCGTCTGCGCGGCCTGGTCGGTGTGCGCCTGGAACATATCGAGCAGACCGCGCTGAACCGCACCACCCGGGTCAGCAACAGCCAGGAAAAGGACGTTGCCACGCCACGGGTCGGCCTGCTGTACCAGCTGACGCCGGAAGTCGGCGTGTTCGCCAACGCCTCGACCTCGTTCAAGCCCAACGCCATGGGCACCCGTGGCCAGGTGTACAAGCCGGAGAAGGGCATCGGCTATGAAACCGGGCTCAAGCTCGACCTGTTCGACAGCCGTATCGGCGCGACCCTGGCGTTGTTCCATATCGACAAGGAAAACGTCATCACCACCGATGCCGCGGGCGACAGCATCGCCGCCGGCAAGGCGCGCAGCCAGGGCGTGGACCTGCAGTTCAGCGGCCAGGTGACCGATGCGGTGCGGGTGATCGGCGCCTACGCCTGGATCGATGCCGAGGTGACCAAGGGCGATGCGGCCCTGCCCAAGGGCAGCGACCTGCTCGGCGTGCCTCGCCACAGCGGCAGCCTGATGGCGGTCTACGAGTTCCAGGACGGGGCCTTGCGCGGTTCCGACTTCGGCGCCTCGGCCAACTATGTCGGCGAGCGCTCCGGCCAGGCCGGCGGCAGTTTCCGCTTGCCGTCCTACAGCACCGTCGACCTGCTGGCCCACTACAAGGCCAGCGAACAGCTCAGCTTCGGCCTGAACCTGAACAACCTGTTCGACCGCAAGTACTACGAGCGTGGCTACAACGCGGCCTGGAACCTGCCTGGCGATCCGCGAAACCTCAGCCTCAGCCTGACCTATTCCCTCTGATCACGATAAGGACATGCAATGAAAAAGCGACTGACTCCCTGGCTGCTGGCCGGCCTTTTCGCGGCTGCCGGCAGTGCACAAGGCCATGGCTTGTGGACCGAACAACGTCGCGGGGCGATCGAGGTGGTGTATGGGCACGGCGCCGAGGACAACGTGTTCAAGGCACAGAAGATCAGCAGTGCCTGGGCCTGGGACGGGCAGGGCCGGCAGATCCCGGTGACCGTGGAGCGCCTGGCCGACCATGCCCGCCTGAAACCGCTGCGTGCGCCGGCCGGTGTGGCCGTGGTGCTGAACAACGGCGCGTGGTCACAGACCCCGGACAAGAAATGGGTCAACGAGGACCGGACCAAGGTCCGTGATGCGATCAGTTCGATCCACACCTGGAAGTACAGCCTGGCGCTGTACCGGGAAGGCGCGACGTTGCCCGCGTTGAAGGCCCTGCGCCTGGTGATCGTGCCGCAGGTCGACCCGCTCAAGGTCGGTCCGGGCAAGGCGCTGCCGGTGCAGGTGCTGCTGGATGGCAAGCCGGTGGCGGGGGTGGAACTGATCGGCGATTACCGTGGCGCGCCGCACCAGGTGGCCGCGACCACCGACAGCGAAGGGCGGGCCAGCGTGGTGGTGCGCAATGAAGGCCTGAACATCATCGCCGCCAGCGTCACCCGGCCACTGGCCAAGGATGCGCCGACGGCGGAGGAGGGGTTGTTCACCTCGCTGACGTTCCTTGGTGAGCCGCATCACGAGTGAGTCCGGAAATGTGGGGGCGGATGGATCCGCCCCCGCAGGGACCGCGGCCAACCCTCAGCCCACCGACGTGCACAGCTCCACGAGTATCCCCGCAGGACACCTGACCCACGACACCGTCTGCCCCCACGGCTTTACCTGTGGCGCCTTCAACTCCACCGCCCCGGCCGCCAGCGCCCGGGCATGGGCCGCCGGCACATCATCGGTCAGCAGCCCCAGTTCCATTCCCAACGGTCGCGCACTTTCGCTGGCCGCCAGCACGCCGCCTTCGAAATTCGCCTCACCCAGTTCCAGCGAGGCAAACGCCAGGGTCGTCGCCCCGGTTTCCAGCTCGCCATAGTCCCCGGACTCATGCAGGAAGCGCTGTTGCAGCCCGAAGGCCTTCTCGAAAAAGCTCAACGACGCCGCGACATCCGCGACGTAGGCGATGGTGTATCCCAGTTTCATGCAGGTCTTCCTTGAGTGACGAAGCTGCCGTTATACCGCAATGCGGCATCCGGCACATTGCCAGCTTCGATGGGCCGCACTATGGTGGACGCGGACCTGGACCAAAGGAGCTGACCATGGCCGATTCACTTGCCCTCAACAAAGCCAGCTGGGACGAACGCGCGCCGCTGCATGCCGCGTCTGGCGATTATGAAGTGGCGACCTTCGTCGCCGATCCCGCCCACCTGTCCGAGGTGGTGCGTTTCGACCTGCCGCTGCTGGGCGATATCGAAGGCCTGCGCGGCCTGCACCTGCAATGCCATATCGGCACCGACACCCTGTCCCTGGCCCGCCTCGGCGCGCACATGACCGGGCTGGATTTTTCCGCAGGCTCGCTGGAACAGGCGCGGGGGCTGGCCGAGCGCTGCGGGCTGCCCATCGAGTACGTGGAAGCCGATGTCTACGCCGCCTGCTCGACCTTGCCGGCGGCCTCGTTCGACCTGCTCTACACCGGTATCGGCGCGCTGTGCTGGCTGCCGGATATCCAGCGCTGGGCCGGCACCGTGGCGACCCTGCTCAAGCCGGGTGGGCGGCTGTTCCTGCGTGAAGGGCATCCGATGCTGCTGGCGTTGAACGAGGATCACCAGGACCGGCTGGTGGTCGATTATCCGTACTTCGAGCGGCCCGAGCCGACGGTGTGGATCAGCGACCAGACCTACGTCAGCACTGATGCCAGCCTGCTCAACACCGAGACCCATGAATGGAACCACGGCCTTGGTGAAGTGGTGAGCGCCTTGCTCAGCCAGGGCCTGCGCATCACCGGCCTGGTGGAACACGACAGCATTCCCTGGGAGGCCTTGCCGGGGCAGATGAGCCGGCGGGACAATGGTGAATGGCAACTGGACAGCCAGCCTTGGCGGTTGCCGTTGAGTTATACCTTGCAGGCGGTGAAGGAGTAGGGCTGATGGCCTCATCGCTGGCAAGCCAGCTCTCATAGAACAAACCATAACCCGTTGATTTAAATGCCCCCGTGGGAGCGAGCTTGCTCGCGAACGGCGGCGAAGCCGTCGCAAAAACTGAGTCCGCAGTTTGCCAGGCAGACCGAAGTGGATGGCTTTGGGGCCGCTTTGCGGCCCTTCGCGAGCAAAGCTCGCTCCCACAATAAATGACTGTTCTCTGCGCGACAGCGCGGCCAGAAAGGCTGGGTGGACTCCCACAGGTACTGCATGCACCGAACCTGTGGGAGCTGGCTTGTCGGACTGCCGCACCGCAGCGATGAGGCCATGACAGACGACATCAAGCCCCTGCCTTCTTCACCCTCGGCTTGCGCACCCGCTTCACCCCATCCTTGGAGGCCGTACCACTGGCCTTGCGCTTCTTCTTCCACGGCGACCCGCCACGCCCGGCCGGTGTCGCCGGCCCGGAAATGCGCAGGCTCATGCCGGCGCAGCGCTCCACCTGCTTGCTCATCCACGCCGACTGCTTCTCGACGAAGGTCTCCAGGGTCATTTCGCCGCTCTGCACCATGTCCAGCGCCTGCTCCCAGATCGCCGTGGTGCCCGGGTCGGCGATCGCCCGCGGTACCGCGTCGATCAGGCTGAACGCCGCCGGCGTGGCGTTCAGTGCCTTGCCGTTCTTCACCAGGTAGCCGCGATCCAGCAGGCCCTGGATGATCCCGGCACGGGTCGCCTCGGTGCCGATGCCGGTGGTTTCCTTGAGCTTCTGTTTCAGGCGCGGGTCTTCCACCAGCCTGGCGACGTTCTTCATCGCCTTGATCAGGTCGCCCTCGGTGAAGGGCTTGGGCGGCTGGGTCCACAGGTCCTTCAGGGCCAGGTCGTGCAGCGCGCACCACTGGCCCTTGCCCAACCCCGGCAACACCTGCGGCGCCGGTGCCTCGCGGCCTTTCGGCGGGGTGAGGGCTTCCGGCAGGGCGCGGCGCCAGCCCGGCTCGACGATCTGCTTGCCCACCGCGCGCAGGGCATGGCCTGCACAGTCGAAATCGGCCTGGGTGCGGTCGTACTCGTGGTTGGGCAGGAACTGCGCCAGGTAGCGTGCGCGGATCAGGGTGTAGACCGCCTTGGCCTTGCCCGGCAGGCGATCCGGGGCGACGGTGGCGGCGGTGGGGATGATGCCGTGGTGGGCGCTGACCTTGGCGTCGTTCCACGCCCGCGAGCGCCGTTGTGCCTGCAGGTGCGGCTGCAAGGGCGCCAGGCTCGGGTCGGCGCGGTGCAGGGCGGCGAGGATCGCCGGGGCCTCGCCGTGCTGGCTCAGCGGCAGGTAGCCGCAGTCGCTGCGCGGGTAGGTGATGACCTTGTGGGTTTCGTACAGCGACTGGGCGATATCCAGGGTTTCCTGGGCGCCGAGGCCGAATTTCTTCGAGCAGACCTCCTGCAGGGTGCCCAGGTCGAAGGGTAGCGGAGCGGCCTCGCGCACGCGCTCGGTCTTCACCTCGACCACCTGCGCCGACCCCGCCGCCTGCATTGCCACTGCGGCCTGTTGCGCCAGTTCCTGCTTCAGGCAGCGGCCCTGGTCGTCGCAGGCGTCTTCCGGCGCGCGCCATTGCGCGGTGAACAGGGTGCCATCGCTGTCCAGCTGCACATCGATGGCCCAGAACGGTACGGGCACGAAGTCGGCGATGCTGCGGTCGCGGTCCACCACCAGGCGCAGGGTCGGGGTCTGCACCCGGCCCACGGGCAGTACGCCCTGGTAGCCGGACTGGCGGCCGAGCAGGGTGAACAGGCGACTCATGTTCATGCCGATCAGCCAGTCGGCGCGGGAGCGGCCGAGGGCCGAGTGATACAGGCTGAAGGTTTCCGCCCCGGGCTTGAGGCTGGCCAGGGCATTGCGGATCGAGGCATCGTCCAGCGCCGACAGCCACAGGCGGCGGATCGGCCCGCGGTAGCGGCAGTGCTCCACCAGTTCGCGGGCGATCATCTCGCCCTCGCGGTCGGCGTCGGTGGCGATCACCAGTTCCGCCGCCTCGCCGAGCAGACGCTTGACCGCCTTGTACTGGCTGGCGGTCTTGGGTTTGACCTGCATCTTCCACTGCTGCGGCACGATCGGCAGGTCGGCCAGCACCCAGCGCTTGTAGCGCGCGTCGTAGGCATCCGGTGGGGCAGTTTCCAGCAGGTGGCCGATGCACCAGGTCACCGTCACCCCGGTGCCGACCCAGCAGCCATCGCCACGCCGGCTGGCGCCGAGGACCTTGGCGATATCCTTGGCCTGGGAGGGCTTTTCGCAGAGGAACAGGCGCATGGGTGGGGTGGCATCCAGGGGAAAGAGGTTCCCTAGGATGCGCAGGATGCGAGGGGATGGCAAGAATAATCTGTATGGATGTACAGCTTTCCGGGGCCGCCTGGCGGCCCCGGAAATGTCCTACGGCTTGGCGCTCACCGTGGCGTTGCGCCAGGCGTTGCTCAGCTTCTGCTCCAGCTCGGCGCTGACGGTCTTGCCGGGCTGCTTCTGCAAGGCCAGTTTCAGGCCGTTCAGCGAACGTCCGCTGAGGCGGTTTTCACTGAGATCCTCGGTGAACACCCGCTCCGCTTCCTCGTACTTTTCCTGCGCCAGCAGCGCATAGCCAAGGGATTCGCGGACCGTGTAGTACCAGTCCGGCGGCTCGTTGTACCAGAGACCGTCCTGCACCTTGACGGCGGTGCGCCATGCCGACAGTACCTGGGCCTTGTCGTCGTCCTTGAGGGCGGCGAGGTCGTCGGCCAGCGGCTTGCCGAGGTCACCCACGGAGCGTGCACTGGTTTCCTGCACGTCCTTGAGTACCAGCTTGCCGGCGGTGGCGTCCTGGGCCTTGTTGAACAGGATCAGGTTGGCCAGGCGCAGCAGGTCGACGGCCTTGTTGTTGCCGTAGTTCAGGCCGTCCTTGCGGGTTTCATCCAGCACGCCGCCGGTGGTTTTCCAGAAACCGTCCAGGGCGGCGATCGCCTTGCCGCTGTCGACCTTGCCGTCCAGCGCCTGGTAGGCCGCGGCGTAGCTTTGCATGATCCGGGTGTAGGGCATGGTCAGCGGCTTCCAGTCGCTCACCACCTTGGCGCAGGTCGTGTTGATCCTGGCCAGGCCATCCTTGATCTTCGGCTCGATGGCCTTGAGCTCGTCCCACGCCTGGAACCGCACGGCGTAGTAATACGGCACCGCATAGAAGTAGTCGGACTTGGTCTTCAACTCCGCCGGGTATTTCTCGCAAAGGAACGGCAGTGAGGCGTTCTCGGTGGTGTTGTCGACCAGCTCGCTGGCCATGTTCAGGGCTTCGTTCTTGCGCCCTTCGATGGACAGGGTCCAGGTCAGGAAGTGGATGTTGTGCCCCAGGTAATGCAGCAGGTAGGGACTTTGCGGCTTGACCTGGTTGCCATAGGCGCGGTCCACCGAGATCGCCGCGTAGTTGGTGGCGCTGGACAGCGCGTTGTTGCCGGTGCGCTGGTAGATGTGCGAGGCCATGTGGATCAGGTGGCCCACCGCCGGATTGAGGGTGCGGAAACGCTCGGCCATGGGCATGCCGCTGTCGGGGAAGGGCGATTCCTCGATGGCGTGGATGAAGAAATGGTTGGCGCCGGAGTGGTTCTGGTCCTGTACCAGCACCCGGTTGAGCACCTCCAGGGCGTCGGCCGCTTCATCGGTCGGCTTGACCGCATCGGAGGTGGCTTCGCTGCCTTTCCACCATTTCCACGGGTCGATGTTGAGCAGGGCATCGGCGTACAGGGCGGCGGCGTCGAGATCGTCGAAGTAGTTGCTGGAGAGCTTTTTCATCTCCTTCACGTAGCGCTTCTTGCCGTCCGGCGACAGGGTGATGTGATCGCCATCGACGTCGTACTGGCTGAGGAAGGCGCTGGCATATTCCGCTTCACGCTCGACCTGGGCCTTGGTGAAGCCGGACGGGACGCTCTTCACCCGCCGATCGGCGTTCGCCTGCGCCTGGTTCACCGCCAGGTACGCCAGCTGGTCGCAACCCTCGGTGGCATCGGTATTGATGTTCGAGCTGGCCGACAGGGCTATGCCCCACAGTGGCATCGCCGAGCTCTTGTCGAGCTGGTAGGCCTGGTAGAAGGCGCGGATCGCCTCGCTGAAGTTGAAGCCGTATTGCAGGGCCATGCCCTGGCTGTAGAAAGCCTGGATCTTCTCGCTGTCACCCACTGCCACCAGGTCGTAGCGGGTGCCGCCGAGACCGGAAAGGAGGTGATCTTCCTCGGTGTCCTTTTCGCTGACGCACAGCTTCAGCGCATCTGCCAGCGAAGTGTTTTCCGGGAGCCTGGTGAAGGTCTTGCCTTGCGGGCCTGCGTCGCCGTGTCCGCCATGAGCCATGGCGTTGAGCGGCAACGAGGCCAGCAGTGCGCAGGCGACAGTCATGCGCACGCTGGTCGTTCTTTCCATGAAACGTTTTCCTTATGGGGTCGTAGCCAGGCGCTCGATCTGTACCGCGAGGTCCTTCTCGGGAATCTTCACTTCCACCAGCACCGGCCGGTCGGTGACCGCCAGCAGTTGGGGCAGCAGCTGTTGCAGCTCGCCTTCGGTGCGCACCTGGTAGCCCAGGGCGCCGTAGCCTTCGGCCAGGGCGATGTAGTTCAGCGTCGGCAAGGTGTCGAACGGGGCGAACTGGCCATCCGGCTTGAACGCATCGATATCGACGAAGGCCTGCTCGATGGCATACACCTGGTTGCTCATGACGAAGACGATGGCGTTGACCTTGTTGCGCGCCAGCGCCGCCAGCGACTGGCTGACCATCATGAAGCCGCCGTCGCCGGCCACCACGATCGGCCGCCGGCCACTGCCCAGGGCCACGCCGAGGGCGCAGCCGGTCTCATGGCCGAGGGAGCCCCAGATGGCATCGGAGAGGAAGCTGTTGCGCGGCATGCCCTGGATATTGCTGGCCACGTACAGCGACGAGCTTTCGCCGAGGATCAGCGTGCTGCTGTCCCACAGGCGATGTTCCCGGGCGTACTCGGTGAAGGTGGCGAAGAAGTTCGCGTAGCTCAGCGCCGTGTCGGCACCGCAAGCCGCGAGCAGCCCCGGATGCTTGGGCAGGGCGACGTCGCTGCGTGGGAAGCGTGGGTCGAGGTCGAGGGCCTTGACCAGGCCATCGACATAGTCCGGCAGGCGCACGTTGGGGTAATACTCGGCGCCGGTGCGGGCCAGGTCGCAGTTGACCTGGATGATCTGGTCGAAGCGATCCTGCAGCAGGTCCAGGTAATCGTCGGTGAAGATCACCCCGATGGCCAGGATGCAGTCGGCGTCCAGCACCAGCGGCGAGGTCTCCAGGCGCGAGGCTGGACCTGCGTAGGTGCCGATGAACGGCGCCTGGCTTTCGTCGAGCACGGTCTTGGCATCCAGGGTGGTGCTGAACGGCAGCTTGCAGCCGTCGATCAGGCGCTGCACCGCGTCCTGCAGGCCGTAGCGCATCACCTCGACGCCCAGCAGCACCAGCGGCTTCTTCGCGTCGGCAAGGCGCTTGAGGCTGTTTTTCACCAGCAGGTCGAGGTTGTAGGCATTGGACGGCGTCGGCGCCGGCGCCAGCTGGCCCTGGGGCCGCGAGCAGGGCATGCCCCACACATCCTTCCAGGCTTCCAGGTAGATCGGCTGGCGATGGGTGAGGGCGGCGATCAGCGCACTGTCGATCTGCCACGGCGCCTGGTTGGCGTCGGAGATGATCTCGCAGGCCACGGTGACCTGCTCCAGCACCTTGCGGTCGGCCTCGAAGTCGCCGGTGGAGTGGTGGAACAGCACATGCTGCTTGCGCGCCAGCTCACGGTTGGCAGTGGACGGGCTGGCGGAGATCACCACCACCGGGGCACGTTCGACGAACGAGCCGGAGATGGCGTTGACCGCGCTGAAGGTGCCCACGCCATATTGCAGCGAGACCGCGCCGAGGCCATGCACCCGGGCATAGCCATCGGCGGCGTAGGCGGCGCCCATCTCGTAGACCTCGCCCACGGCGTCGATGCCGTCGAATTTCTCCAGGGCATCCATGAAGTTGGACACGTAGTCGCCCGGGACCTGGAAGACCTTGGTCAGGCCCAGTTCCTTGAGGCGGGTCAGCAGGTAGTCGGCAACGCTGAAGTCGACGGTGCTCATGCCTTGATCCCCGTGTAAGCGAATTCGGTGACGTCGGCGAGGGTTGCCTTGCAGTCGGTGCAGGCCAGGGCCGGAGGGTTGGCGATATCCACCGGTGCCGGGGTCGGCAGCAACTGGTAGGCCTCTGGCAGCCACTCGGGACGCGGCAGGCCGAAGAAGTCCTGCAGGGTGGATTCGGCGGTGGTCAGTGCGCCTTCGACCCAGCCCTGGCCGTAGGAGTAGGCCTCGCCAACGATGTAGACCTCCTGCTCGGCCACTGGATGGCGCATCTGCTGGATGATCAGGTCGAGGCGGTAGTTGGCCTTCCACTCGTGCCAGCCGCCGCCGAACGGATCGGCGTCCCAGGCGTGGTAGACGGCAGAGTAGGGCGCCGGCAGCTCGATCTGGTCGTGCAGCGAGGTGACCTGGCGCTGGGCGATACGCACCATCTCTTCGCTGATCTGGTACTGCATGCGCGGTACCACTTCATTGCTGTCGATGCGGCCCTGCAGGCTTTTCGGTTGGTAGCCCACGAACGGCGCACCGTCTTCCAGGCCTTTCCAGAACGGCACGGTGCCGATGTCGTTGTAGGACGCCATCAACAGCGAGTTGAGGGTTTTCTCGCCGCCATCCTGCTCGCACTCGGTGCCCATGTAGTAGCACTGGCGGATCGGCAGGTCGGTGACCGAGCGCCCGGCCACCAGGCCCTGGGCACGCCACCAGGGTTGCTCGTAGGCGAGGAACAGCTTGAACGCGGACTGCACCAGCACCGAGTCGAGGTTCTTCTTCAGCCATGGGTCGTCGAACAACGGCGACTGGATCAGCTCAAGGGAGCGGCGCGGCATGGCCAGGATCACCTGGCGGGCGTGGATGATTTCTTCCGGGCCGGCAACGTCGCTGGTCTTGCCCTCGATGGTCTGGGTGGCCTGGAAGTGCAGGCGATACGGGTACTCGGTGTCATCGCTGAATTGCACGGAGACCAGCCGACGGTTCATCTGCACCCGCTGCTCGGCAGGGACGAGGCCACCGGCGACATCGACGAAGCGCTTGGCCAGGGTCAGCGGCAGGGTCTGGAAGCCGGTCTTGAGGGTGAGGAACTTGGTGTTGTCGCTGTATTCAGTGGCGGGCAGCTGGGTCACGGCGCTGGCGTTGGCCACGTTGGCCTCGTAGCCACCGGCATCCTTCATGAACTGGTAGCCCTCGTTGCTCAGCACGCGGTAGAGCAGGTCCCAGAAGCCGTAGCGCCAGATTTCCTTGCCGAACACCTTGACCTGCATCTGCTCGGCCAGGCTGAGCTTGTCGAAGCCCGGATAGATGCTGTTCATCACCTTGACCTGCAGGTCCTCGGGACCGAAGCCGCGTTCGGACCAGGCCAGCTTGTAGGGGATCTTCTCCGGGGCTTCGGTGAAGTCACGCAGGCGGAAACGCTCGCCGCGCAGGTAGAACAGGTTGTCCTTGGCGCCGACCGGATTCTTTTCCGGCAGGTTGCTGCCCATCGGGAAGTCCTTGGTCGGCAGCTTGAGCGCGCCCACCAGCTTGTCGACCATCACGTGGCCGCCGGTGCCGTCCTCGGTGGCAGGCATCCAGCGCATGCCGCCGACTTCGGCGACGACGTTGGGCAAACCGGGGAGATTGATACTGAAGAGACGGCCGCCGATGCGGTCGCTGTACTCGAACAACTGTATGCGTTGACGATCACCCTGGGCTTCTTGCAAGCGCCATGCGCTATAGGTCCCTGATACGCCGCCGCCGATGATGGCGACATCCAATGGCTGGGTCTGACTCATCGCAAATGTCCTTATGTTGTGTGGGCAAGGAATTCCGTGCGGGAGGCAGTATTGACGAGCTTCGTGACAATGCCAATGTGACATCACTGAATTTTTTGCAGGCGATCGCTGAAACGGTGAACCCCCAATGAAATCGGGGTTTTGCCGGAAGAAAAGCTATGTGCGCAAGGCAATCCCCAAGGCGCCGCTCAAGCCCGCGCCCGCCGTCGATATCGGGTGGGGCGAGGCTGGCGGCTTTACCGGTTATGCGCGGCTGGCGTCGAGGGCCTGTTGCAGGTCGGCGATGATGTCGTCGCTGTGCTCGATACCGATCGACAGGCGCACCATGTCCCGTGGTACGCCGGCTTTTTCCAGTTCTTCGTCGTTCAACTGGCGGTGGGTGGTGGAGGCCGGATGGCAGGCCAGGGACTTGGCGTCGCCGATGTTCACCAGGCGTACCACCAGTTGCAGCGCATCGATGAAGCGTGCGCCGGCTTCCTGGCCGCCCTTGATGCCGAACGACAGGATCGCTGCGGGTTTGCCCTGGGTGTAGCGCTGGGCCAGTTGGTGCTCGGGATGATCCTCCAGGCCAGCGTATTTGACCCAGGCTACCTGCTCGTGCGCTTGCAGGTAGCGGGCGACCTTGAGGGCGTTCTCGGTATGTCGCTCCATGCGCAGGGCCAGGGTTTCCAGGCCTTGCAGGATCAGGAAGGCATTGAACGGCGACAGTGCGGCGCCGGTGTTGCGCAGCGGCACCACGCGGCAGCGGCCGATGAAGGCGGCGGGCCCGAAGGCTTCGGTGTAGGTCACGCCGTGGTAGGACGGGTCGGGGGTGTTGAGCAGGGCGAAGCGCTGCTTGTGCTCGGCCCAGGGGAACTTGCCCGAATCGATGACGATGCCGCCGATGCTGGTGCCATGGCCTCCGATGTACTTGGTCAGGGAATGCACGACGATATCGGCGCCGTGTTCGAAGGGCCGGCAGAGGATCGGTGTGGCCACGGTGTTGTCGACGATCAGCGGCACGCCATGGCGGTGCGCGGCGTCGGCCAGGGCCTGGAGGTCGACGATATTGCCGGCCGGGTTGCCGATGGATTCGCAGAACACCGCCTTGGTGCGCTCGTCGATCAGCGCTTCGAGGGCGGCGATGTCGTCATGCGCGGCGAAGCGCGTCTGGATGCCGATGCGTGGCAGGGTGTGGGCCAGCAGGTTGTAGGTGCCGCCGTAGAGCTTGGCCACCGAGACGATGTTGTCGCCCACCTCGGCGACGGTCTGGATCGCATAGGTGATCGCCGCCATGCCCGAGGCCACGGCCAGCGCGCCGACCCCGCCTTCGAGGGCGGCCATGCGCTGCTCCAGCACGTCGTTGGTGGGGTTCATGATCCGCGAATAGATATTGCCGGCGACCTTCAGGTCGAACAGGTCGGCACCGTGCTGGGTGTCGTCGAAAGCGAAGGAGGTGGTCTGGTAGATCGGTACGGCCACCGCCCTGGTGGTCGGGTCCGGGCTGAAGCCCGCGTGGATGGCCAGGGTTTCCAGCTTCATGCAGTCGTTCCTTGAAAGATGGGTGGAGCGCGGGAGCATGGGGTGGGGCGGTTGCCTGGTCAATAGCCCCATTTTGCATAAGGAAATAGCTGGAGCACTGCGGACTCTGTAGGAGCGGGGGTTCCCCCCGCCGGGGGGGGGGGTGGGGGCAGGAAAACAGCGGGGGTGCCCCGCCCCGCCCGGAGAGGGGGCAATGGACCCCCATGCGCGGGGG
>NZ_JAZDQN010000064.1:0-26734 GCF_036324125.1 Pseudomonas ulcerans
CTGATGTGGGAGCGAGCGGTTTTCGTCCATTTTGCCAAGACAAAATGGACCCGCCGTAAAGGCGGAAAGCGCCGGCGGAGTCGCCGCCACGACCGGATATGTCCGCAATACCAGCACCAGCACCAGCATCCCCCCTATGGTAACACCACAGCCCCTGAAGTCGCACCGCAAAGGTGCAACCATTCCTCGGACAGGGCTTTGCAAGTGCAACCTTTCAGCGCACAATCGCGCCCCTCTTTGATGGCCGGGGTGTGCTGAGGCGTCTAGCCAGCCACTTCCGGCGCTGTTGCAGTCTTGCGTGTGGAGCTTCACCCGGAATGAACGAGCAGTCCCAGAGCGTTGAACAACGCTTCGAATCCACCCCTGTCGCGCGTCTCGCGAGCTGGGATCGTCATGACACCACCTGGATGCTCGGCCTGTTCGGCACCGCCATCGGCGCCGGAACCCTGTTCCTGCCGATCAACGCCGGCCTCGGCGGTTTCTGGCCGCTGCTGATCCTGGCGCTGCTGGCCTTCCCGATGACCTACTACGCGCACCGTGGCCTGACCCGCTTCGTCCTCTCCGGGCGCGGCGAAGGCGACATCACTGACGTGGTCGAAGAGCATTTCGGTCTCAGCGCCGGGGCGATGATCACCGTCCTCTATTTCCTCGCCATCTTCCCGATCCTGTTGATCTACTCGGTCGCCCTGACCAACACGGTCGGCAGCTTCATGGAGCACCAGCTGCACATTCAGCCGCCACCTCGCGCGCTGCTGTCGTTCGTGCTGATCCTCGGCCTGCTGGCCGTGGTCCGCTGCGGCGAGCAGGCGACGGTCAAGGCCATGAGCCTGCTGGTCTATCCGTTCATCGTGGCGCTGGCGTTCCTCGCGGTGTTCCTGGTCCCGCACTGGAACGGCGGCATCCTCGCCACGGCCGGCGACCTGCCCGGCGGCGGCGCCTTCCTCCATACCCTGTGGCTGGCAATCCCGGTCATGGTGTTCTCCTTCAACCATTCGCCGATCATCTCCGCGTTCGCCGTCGACCAGAAGCGTCGCTACGGTGACAACGCCGACCAGCGCAGCGGCCAGATCCTGGCCCGCGCCCACCTGCTGATGGTGGCGATGGTGATGTTCTTCGTCTTCAGTTGCGTGCTGACCCTGTCCCCGGCGCAGCTGGCCGAGGCCAAGGCGCAGAACCTGTCGATCCTGTCCTACCTGGCCAACCACTTCAGCAACCCGACCATCGCCTTCGCCGCGCCGCTGATCGCCTTCGTCGCCATTGCCAAGTCTTTCCTGGGCCACTACATCGGCGCCAGCGAGGGCCTGAAGGGCATCATCCTCAAGACCGGCAAGCGCCCGGCGGCCAAGACCCTGGACCGGGTGACCGCGGCGCTGATGCTGGTGGTGTGCTGGATCGTCGCCACCCTCAACCCGAGCATCCTCGGCATGATCGAGGCCCTGGGCGGGCCGGTGATCGCGGCGATCCTGTTCCTCATGCCGATGTACGCGATCCGTCGCGTGCCGGCGATGCGCAAGTACAGTGGCAAGCTGTCGAACCTGTTCGTCGTGGCGGTGGGGCTGGTGGCGTTGTCTTCGGTGGTCTACTCGCTGCTGCCGTGATGTGAACTGCCGATATTGCTGGCTGGCCCGGCCCTCACAGGGGTCGGGCCAAGGCAAATTGTTCTGACTTTTAGTGGCAAATTGTCCACAATAATTGTCTGGAAATTCAACAATTTGCATTCCCCCATAGGTGCCTGCGCACTTTCGTGCTTAACTCTGGGTCCTTTCAATCCCGCATAAGGACTCCGCTCATGGCTCAAGTGACTCTCAAAGGCAATCCCGTTCAGGTCAGTGGCGAGCTGCCGAAGGCTGGCGCACAGGCTCCAGCGTTCTCCCTGGTTGGCGAAGGCCTGGCCGACAAGTCGCTGCAGGACTACGCCGGCAAGCGCAAGGTGCTGAACATCTTCCCGAGCGTCGACACCCCGACCTGCGCCACCTCCGTGCGCAAGTTCAATGCCCAGGCCAATGACATCGCCAACACCGTCATCCTGTGCATCTCCGCCGACCTGCCATTTGCCCAGGCCCGTTTCTGCGGCGCCGAAGGCCTGGAGAACGTGAAGAATCTGTCGACCCTGCGCGGTCGCGAGTTCCTGGAGAACTACGGCGTGGCCATCGCCGACGGCCCGCTGGCCGGCCTGGCTGCCCGCGCAGTCGTGGTGCTGGACGAGAACGACAAGGTCCTGCACAGCGAGCTGGTTGGCGAAATCGCCGAAGAGCCGAACTACGACGCTGCCCTGGCAGTACTGAAGTAAGGCGAATCGCCCACGGCGATTGCAACACCTTGAAACGGCCTGGCTTAGTCCAGGCCGTTTCTTTTTCAATTGCCTACAGCCATTTATTGCCGCCTGTAACTCAAAGCGCGCAGCTTTCCATTAAAGTTCAGGCGCTTGCAAACGTCAGCGATCAGTAAATAGCCGGTAAAGGCGCTTTGCTAATTCTTCTCAACAACTTATCGTTCAGCCTCCTTAAAAGTTTCCTGCGTACTCATGGCCGAGAACCCGATGCAATCTTCCTCCCGTTCGTCCCGCCGCTGGCTGTTCAGCCTCTTGATCCTTTTGGTTATTGCCGGTCTTTGCTGGTGGCTGTGGCCCAGCGCGCAGACCCATACCACGCCGACCGCCCAGGGTGAGGCCAAGGGCCATCCGGGCGGCCGCCGCGGTGCCGGAGCCATGACGGGCCAGGGGCGCCCGGGCTTCGGCACTTCCACCGCCAGCGTGCCGGTGCGGGTGGCGCCAGCCACGGTCGGTGACTTCCCGCTCTACTACAAGGCGCTGGGGACGGTGACCGCGACCAACACGGTCAACGTGCGCAGCCGGGTGGCCGGGGAACTGGTCAAGGTCCACTTCAAGGAAGGCCAGCAGGTCAAGGCCGGCGACCTGCTCGCCGAAATCGACCCGCGCAGCTACCAGATCGCCCTGCAGCAGGCCGAAGGCACCCTGGCGCAGAACCAGGCGCAGCTGAAGAACGCGCAGATCGACCTGGCCCGCTATAAAGGCCTGTACGCCGAGGACAGCATCGCCAAGCAGACCCTCGACACCCAGGCGGCGCTGGTGGCCCAGTACGAAGGCACCATCAAGACCAACCAGGCGGCCGTGGGCGACGCCCGCCTGAACCTCGACTTCACCAAGATCCGCGCACCCATCAGCGGCCGTCTCGGCCTGCGCCAGCTCGACCTCGGCAACCTGGTGGCGGCCAACGACACCACCGCGCTGGTGGTGATCACCCAGACCCAGCCGATCACCGTGGCCTTCACCCTGCCGGAAAACGACCTCGACACCGTGCTGACCCGCTACCGCAGCGGCTCGCCGCTGCCGGTGGAAGCCTGGGACCGCGGCGACACCCGCCAGCAGGCCAGCGGCGTGCTGGGCAGCATCGACAACCAGATCGACACCACCACCGGTACCCTGAAGTTCAAGGCACGCTTCGAAAACCGCGACGAAACCCTGTTCCCCAACCAGTTCGTCAACGTGCGCCTGCTCGCCGACACGCAGAAGGACGTGGTCCTGGCCCCGGCCGCGGCGATCCAGTTCGGCACCAACGGCACCTTCGTCTATGTGGTCGACGCGGAGAACAAGGTGCATATCCGCACCCTCAAGGTTGGCGCCAGCGATGGTGACAACACGGTGATCAAGGAAGGCCTGGCCAAGGGCGAGCGGGTCGTGCTGGAAGGCACCGACCGCCTGCGCGACGGCACCACGGTCGAGGTGGTGGACGATCCGGCCAAGGTCCCGGCCACCCCCGGCCAGCACCTGCAAGGCCAGGACAAGCCCAGCGCGTCGACCTCCGAAGCCCCGGCCG
The DNA here is from genome assembly GCF_036324125.1 of Pseudomonas ulcerans. NCBI lineage: Bacteria > Pseudomonadati > Pseudomonadota > Gammaproteobacteria > Pseudomonadales > Pseudomonadaceae > Pseudomonas > Pseudomonas ulcerans. The sequence goes on from NZ_JAZDQN010000064.1 coordinate 3,837, forward strand.
CTGATCGCAAGGCTGGCGCATGAACCTCTCGCGCCTGTTCATTCTCCGCCCGGTCGCCACGACCCTGACCATGCTGGCCATCGTCCTGGCCGGCCTGATCGCCTACAAGCTGCTGCCGGTGGCGGCCCTGCCGCAGGTGGATTACCCGACCATCCGCGTCATGACCCTGTACCCCGGCGCCAGCCCGCAGGTGATGACCAGCGCGGTGACCGCGCCGCTGGAGCGCCAGTTCGGGCAGATGCCGGGCCTGGAACAGATGGCCTCCACCAGTTCCGGCGGCGCCTCGGTACTGACCCTGCGCTTCAGCCTGGAAATGAACATGGACGTCGCCGAGCAACAGGTGCAGGCAGCGATCAACGCCGCCAGCAACCTGCTGCCCAGCGACCTGCCGGCGCCACCGGTGTACAACAAGGTCAACCCGGCGGACACCCCGGTGCTGACCCTGGCGATTTCCTCGAAGACCATGCCGCTGCCCAAGCTCAACGACCTGGTCGACACGCGCATGGCGCAGAAGATCGCCCAGATCAGCGGCGTCGGCATGGTCAGCATCGCCGGCGGCCAGCGCCAGGCGGTGCGGATCAAGGTCAACCCCGAGGCCCTGGCCGCCAACGGCCTCAACCTGGCCGACGTGCGCACCCTGATCGGCGCGTCCAACGTCAACCAGCCCAAGGGCAACTTCGATGGCCCGACCCGGGTGTCGATGCTCGATGCCAACGACCAGCTGCGTTCCCCCGAGGAGTACGCCAACCTCATCCTCGCCTACAACAACGGCGCGCCGCTGCGCCTGAAGGATGTCGCCGAGATCGTCGACGGCGCCGAGAACGAGCGCCTGGCGGCCTGGGCCAACCAGAACCAGGCGGTGCTGCTGAACATCCAGCGCCAGCCGGGGGCCAACGTCATCGAGGTGGTCGACCGGATCAAGAGCATGCTCCCGGAGATCACCAGCAACCTGCCGGCCGGTCTCGACGTGGTGGTGCTCACCGACCGCACCCAGACCATCCGCGCCTCGGTGCGCGACGTGCAGCACGAGCTGCTGTTCGCCATCGCCCTGGTGGTCATGGTCACCTTCCTGTTCCTGCGCCGGGTCAGCGCCACCCTGATCCCGTCGATCGCCGTGCCGCTGTCGCTGATCGGCACCTTCGGCGTCATGTACCTGGCCGGCTTCTCGATCAACAACCTGACCCTGATGGCCTTGACCATCGCCACCGGCTTCGTGGTGGACGACGCCATCGTCATGCTGGAGAACATCGCCCGGCATATCGAGGAAGGCGAGACGCCGTTCCAGGCGGCGCTCAAGGGCGCCCGGCAGATCGGCTTCACCCTGGTCTCGCTGACCTTCTCGCTGATCGCCGTGCTGATCCCGCTGTTGTTCATGGCCGATGTGGTCGGGCGGCTGTTCCGCGAGTTCGCCATCACCCTGGCAGTGGCGATCCTGATTTCCCTGGTGGTGTCCCTGACCCTGACGCCGATGATGTGTGCACGCCTGCTCAAGCGCGAGCCGAAGCCAGAAGAGCAGGGCCGCTTCTATCGCGCCAGCGGCGCCTGGATCGACTGGCTGATCGAGCACTACGGCCGCGGCCTGCAGTGGGTGCTGCGCCACCAGCCGCTGACCCTGCTGGTGGCGGTGGCTACCCTGGGCCTCACCGTGCTGTTGTATATCGCCGTGCCCAAGGGCTTCTTCCCGGTGCAGGACACCGGGGTGATCCAGGGCATTTCCGAGGCGCCTCAGTCGGTGTCGTTCACCGCCATGAGCCAGCGCCAGCAGGAACTGGCGGCGCTGATCCTCGAGGATCCGGCGGTGGAGAGCCTGTCCTCGTACATCGGGGTCGACGGCGACAACGCCACCCTCAACAGCGGCCGCCTGCTGATCAACCTCAAGCCCCACGGCGAGCGTGACCTTACCGCGGCCCAGGTGATCGCCCGCCTGCAACCGAGGGTCGATCGCCTCAGCGGTATCCGCCTGTTCATGCAGCCGGTGCAGGACCTGAGCATCGAGGACCGGGTCAGCCGTACCCAGTACCAGTTCAGCCTGTCGTCGCCGGATGCCGAGATGCTCGCCACCTGGAGCGACAAGCTGGTGCAGACCCTGCGCCAGTACCCGCAGCTCACCGACGTCGCCAGCGACCTGCAGGACAAGGGCCTGCAGGTGTTCCTGGTGATCGACCGCGATGCCGCCAGCCGCCTTGGCGTGACGGTCACGGAAATCACCAACGCCCTGTACGACGCCTTCGGCCAGCGGCAGATTTCCACCATCTACACCCAGGCCAGCCAGTACCGCGTGGTGCTGCAGGCGGAAGCCGCGTCCACCCTCGGGCCCAAGGCGCTGGACGGGATCTACGTCAAGACCACCGCCGGCAGCCAGGTGCGCCTGTCTGCCCTGGCCCGGGTGGAGGAGCGCCAGGCACAACTGGCGATCGCCCATATCGGCCAGTTCCCGGCGGTGATGATGTCGTTCAACCTGGCCGAGGGCGTGTCCCTGGGCGAGGGCGTGCAACTGATCGAGCAGGTGCAGAAGGACATCGGCATGCCGATCGGCGTGCAGACCCGCTTCCAGGGCGCGGCGGAAGCCTTCCAGGCCTCGCTGTCGAGCACGCTGCTGCTGATCCTCGCCGCCGTGGTGACCATGTACATCGTCCTTGGCGTGCTCTACGAGAGCTACATCCACCCGGTGACCATCCTCTCGACCCTGCCGTCGGCGGCGGTGGGTGCCTTGCTCGCGCTGATCCTCAGCGGCAACGACCTGGGCATGATCGCCATCATCGGCATCATCCTGCTGATCGGTATCGTCAAGAAGAACGCGATCATGATGATCGACTTCGCCCTGGAGGCCGAGCGGCACCAGGGCCTGGACCCGCAGACCGCGATCTACCAGGCCGCGCTGCTGCGCTTCCGGCCGATCCTGATGACCACCCTGGCCGCGCTGTTCGGTGCCGTGCCACTGATGCTCGCCAGCGGCTCCGGCGCCGAGCTGCGCCAGCCGCTGGGCCTGGTGATGGTCGGCGGGTTGCTGGTCAGCCAGGTGCTCACGCTGTTCACCACGCCGGTGATCTACCTGTACTTCGATCGTCTGGCGCGGCGCTTCAAGGCGCAGCCGGCCGCTGCGGAGGAACACGCATGAGCGCCGTCCTGCCGCTGACCGGGAGTGCCTCGTGAACCTCTCCGCGCCCTTTATCCGTCGCCCGGTGGCGACCATGCTCCTGAGCCTGGCGATCATGCTGCTGGGCGGGGTGAGCTTCGGCCTGTTGCCGGTGGCGCCGCTGCCGAAGATGGACTTCCCGGTGATCGTGGTCTCGGCCAGCCTGCCGGGGGCCAGCCCCGAGGTGATGGCGGCTACCGTGGCCACGCCGCTGGAGCGCAAGCTCGGCACCATCGCCGGGGTCACCACCCTGACCAGCAGTTCCAGCCAGGGCTCGACCCGGGTGATCCTCGGCTTCGACCTCGATCGCGACATCGACGGCGCCGCACGGGAAGTGCAGGCGGCGATCAACGCCGCACGCAACCTGCTGCCCAGCGGCATGAAGAGCATGCCGACGTACAAGAAGATCAACCCGTCGCAGGCGCCGATCATGGTCCTGTCGCTGACCTCCGACGTGCTGCAGAAGGGCCAGCTCTATGACCTGGCCTCGACCATCCTGTCCCAGAGCCTGTCCCAGGTCAGCGGGGTCGGCGAGGTGCAGATCGGCGGCAGTTCGCTGCCGGCGGTGCGCATCGAGCTGCAACCGAAGATGCTCGCCCAGTACGGTCTGTCCCTGGACGACGTGCGCGCCAGCGTGGCTGCGGCCAACCAGCGCCGGCCCATGGGCTTCGTCGAGGACGACGCGCGCAACTGGCAGGTGCGCGCCAACGACCAGCTGGAAAAGGCCAAGGACTACGAGCCGCTGGTGATCCGCTACCAGGACGGTTCGGTGCTGCGCCTGAGCGACGTGGCGAAAGTCACCGACGGCGTGGAGAACCGCTACAACAGCGGCTTCTTCAATGACCAGGAAGCGGTGCTGCTGGTGATCAACCGGCAGACCGGGGCCAACATCATCGAGACCGTCGAGCAGATCAAGGCCGAGCTGCCGGCCCTGCAGTCCCTGCTGCCGTCCAGCGTCACCCTGAACATCGCCATGGACCGCTCGCCGGTGATCAAGGCGACCCTCAAGGAAGCCGAGCACACCCTGTTGATCGCCGTGGTCCTGGTGGTGCTGGTGGTCTACCTGTTCCTCGGCAACCTGCGGGCCTCGCTGATCCCGACCCTGGCGGTGCCGGTGTCGCTGGTGGGCACCTTCGCCGTGATGTACCTGTGCGGTTTCTCCCTCAACAACCTGTCGCTGATGGCGCTGATCCTCGCCACCGGGCTGGTGGTGGACGACGCCATCGTGGTGCTGGAGAACATCTCCCGGCATATCGAGGACGGCCAGCCGCCGATGCGCGCCGCCTACCTCGGGGCGAAGGAAGTGGGCTTCACCCTGTTGTCGATGAACGTCTCCCTGGTGGCGGTGTTCGTTTCCATCCTGTTCATGGGCGGCATCGTCAACGCGCTGTTCCGCGAGTTCTCCATCACCCTGGCGGCAGCGATCATCGTTTCCCTGCTGGTGTCCCTGACCCTGACGCCGATGCTCTGCTCGCGCTGGCTCAAGGCGCCTGCCGCGGATGCCCGGCCGACCCGCCTGCAACGCTGGAGCGAGCGCGTGCACCAGCGCATGGTCGCCGGCTACGACCGCAGCCTCGGCTGGGCCCTGCGCCACCGGCGCCTGACCCTGCTCAGCCTGTTCGTCGCCATCGGCGTCAACATCGCCCTCTACGTGGTGGTGCCCAAGACCCTCATGCCGCAGCAGGACACCGGCCAGCTGATGGGCTTCGTGCGCGGTGATGACGGCCTGTCGTTCACCGTGATGCAGCCGAAGATGGAGATCTACCGCCGTGCCTTGCTCGCCGACCCGGCGGTGCAGAGCGTGGCCGGCTTCATCGGCGGCAACAGCGGCACCAACAACGCCATGGTCCTGGTGCGCCTGAAGCCGATCAAGGAGCGCAAGCTCGACGCCCAGGCGGTGATCGAGCGGCTGCGCAAGAACATGCCGCTGGTCCCCGGTGGCCGCCTGTTCCTCCAGGCCGACCAGGACCTGCAACTGGGTGGCGGTGGCCGCGACCAGACCACCTCGCAGTACCTCTACACCCTGCAGAGCGGCGACCTCATCGCCTTGCGCACCTGGTACCCGAAGGTCGTCGCGGCCCTGCGCGCACTGCCGGAACTGACCGCCATCGACGCTCGCGACGGTGGCGGTACCCAGCAGGTGACCCTGGTGGTCGACCGCGACCAGGCCAAGCGCCTGGGCATCGACATGAGCATGATCACCGCGGTGCTCAACAACGCCTACAGCCAGCGGCAGATCTCGACCATCTACGACAGCCTCAACCAGTACCAGGTGGTGATGGAGATCAACCCGAAATATGCCCAGGATCCGAGCACCCTGGAGCAGGTGCAGGTGATCACCGCCGATGGCGCGCGGGTACCGCTGGCGACCATCGCCCACTACGAGAACACCCTGGCCGATGACCGGGTCAGCCACGAAGGCCAGTTCGCCTCCGAGGACATCTCCTTCGACATCGCCGAAGGCCACAGCCCCGACCAGGCCCTGGCGGCGGTGGAGAAGGCGGTGGCGGCGGTGGGCCTGCCGGAGGAAGTGATCGCCAAGCTCGGCGGCACCGCCAACGCTTTCGTCCAGACCCAGCAAGGCCAGCCGCTGATGATCCTCGGCGCCCTGGTGCTGGTGTACCTGGTGCTGGGCATCCTCTATGAGAGCTACATCCACCCGCTGACCATCCTTTCGACGCTGCCGTCGGCCGGGGTAGGGGCCTTGCTGGCCCTGTACGGCACCGGTGGCGAGTTCAGCCTGATCTCGTTGCTGGGTCTGTTCCTGCTGATCGGGGTGGTGAAGAAGAACGCCATCCTGATGATCGACCTGGCGCTGCAGCTGGAGCGTCATCAAGGCATGGGGCCGGAAGAGTCTATCCGCCGCGCCTGCCTGCTGCGCCTGCGGCCGATCCTGATGACCACCCTGGCGGCCATCCTCGGCGCCTTGCCGCTGCTGCTGAGCAGCGCCGAGGGCTCGGAAATGCGCCGGCCGCTGGGCCTGACCATCATTGGCGGCCTGGTCTTCAGCCAGGTGCTCACGCTCTACACCACCCCGGTGGTCTACCTCTATCTCGACCGCTTGCGCCACCGCTTCAACAGCTGGCGCGGCGTGCGCACCGACGCTGCTTTGGAAACCCCGCTATGAGCCAACGTTTGTATCTTTCCGACCCTTCGCTGATGCGCTTGCTCGGCGCCCGCGGTTCGCGCCTGCTGGCCGCCAGCCTGTGCGTGGCGATGCTCAGTGCCTGCACCTTGAGCCCGGATTACCAGCGGCCCGACATGCACACCGAGGTGCCGTTCAAGCACGCCGAAGGCTGGACCCAGGCCACGCCTGCCGACGCCCTGGCCCGCGGGGCCTGGTGGGAGCTGTACGGCGACGCCCGGCTCAATGCGCTGGTCGAGGAACTCAATGCCGGCAACCAGACCGTGCGCCAGTACGAGGCCCAGTACCGTCAGGCCCAGGCGCTGGTGCGCAGCTCGCGCGCCTCGCTGTTCCCCAGCCTGGACCTCAGCGCCAGCAAGAACCGTTCGAGCCAGGGCACCGGCAGCAGTAGTTCCAGCCTGAGCAACAACAGCAGCGGTATCCGCGACACCTACAGCACCCAGCTCGGGGTGAGCTGGGAAATCGACCTGTGGGGCAAGCTGCGCGAAGGCCTGAATGCCAACGAAGCCAGCGCCGAGGCGAGCTTTGCCGACATGGCCTCGATCCGCCTGAGCCAGCAATCGGAACTGGTGCAGAACTACCTGCAACTGCGGGTGATCGACGAGCAGAAGCGCCTGCTGGAGAAGACCCTGGCGGCCTATCAGCGCTCGCTGAAGATGACCCAGAACCAGTACCAGGCCGGGGTTTCCGGCAAGGATGCGGTGGCCCAGGCGCAGACCCAGCTCAAGAGCACCGAGGCGGACCTGGTGGATCTGGTCTGGCAGCGTGCCCAGTACGAGAATGCCATTGCCGTGCTGCTGGGCAAGCTGCCGGCGGAGTTCTCCCTGGCGGCCAGCGAGGATATCCCGGCCTTGCCGCAGATCCCGTTGTCGTTGCCGTCGCAACTGCTGGAGCGGCGTCCCGACATCGCCTCGGCGGAGCGCAAGGTGATGGCGGCCAACGCCAATATCGGCGTGGCCCGCGCTGCGTACTTCCCCGACCTGAGCCTGAGCATGAGCGGCGGCTACAGCAGTAGCAGCTTCAGCAACTGGATCAGCCTGCCGAACCGCTTCTGGTCGGTGGGGCCGAGCCTGGCCATGACCCTGTTCGATGCCGGCAAGCGCTCGGCCGAGGTCGACCGCACCGAAGCGGTGTACGACCAGACCGTGGCGCAGTACCGGCAGACGGTGCTGGACGGCTTCCGCGAAGTGGAGAACTACCTGGTGCAGCTCAAGGTGTACGGCGACGAGGCGGTGATCCGCCAGCAGGCGCTGGAGTCGGCGCGGGAGTCGCTGCGCCTGACCGAGAACCAGTACAAGGCCGGGCTGATCGGCTACCTGGACGTGGTGAACGTACAGACCACGGCGCTGAGCAACGAGCGCAGCGTGCTGACCCTGCTGCAGGGGCGGCTGGTGGCCAGTGTGCAATTGATCGCCGCGCTGGGTGGTGGCTGGGACGGCAAGATGGCGGCTGAAGAGCAGGATTGAGGTTGCTTTCACTGGCCACATCGCGGTCAAGTGAAACGCGGACCCTGTGGGAGCGGGTTCACCCGCGATTGCCATGGTGAATTCACTACAGTAATCGCGGGTAAACCCGCTCCCACAGGGTCCGCGTTGCCTTGCTGGCTCTGGTATCCAGCTCAGGATGAGATGGGTAGGTGCCCGTGCAGCGATGATGCCGTCAGCCTCTCCATCGACCTACGCCCAGCCACTGGGCGACTTCCCCGTAAAACTCCGTGCGTTTCGCCAAAGCTTGAGTACAATCATCGGATTTTGCGCTGGCACATTGCCCGCGCGCCTTCCGCCCTGGATTGCTAGATGTTGAACGGCAGCTATTCCCCCTCCCTGGTCGTGATTTCCCTCTGCGTGGCGATCCTCGCGTCCTATACCGCCCTCGATCTCACCGGCCGCCTGGCCACCGCCAAGGGGCGTTCGGCGTACCTGTGGATGGCCGGTGGCGCGCTGGCCATGGGCATGGGCGTGTGGTCGATGCACTTCATCGGCATGCTCGCCTTCAGCCTGCCGATCCAGCTGGGCTACGACATCACCCTGACGCTGCTGTCGCTGGTCATCGCCGTGCTGTCCTCCGGCTTTGCCCTGTGGCTGGTCAGCCAGCGCAGCCTGCCGCTGCGCATGCTGTTGCTCGGCGCGCTGATCATGGGCGCAGGCATCGCCTGCATGCACTACACCGGCATGGCGGCGATGCGCATGCAGCCGGGCATCCAGTACGACCCGCTGCTGTTCGGCCTGTCCTTGCTGATCGCCGTCGGGGCCTCGATGGCCGCGCTGTGGATCGCCTTCCGCCTGCGCCGCCATACTCCCTATGTCCGCCAGGTACGCGGCGGCGCGGCGGTGATCATGGGCATCGCCATCGTCGGCATGCACTACACCGGCATGGCCGCGGCGAATTTCCCCGAAGGCAGCTTCTGCGGTGCCTTCGACACCGGCTTCAACGGCGACGGCCTCGACTACCTGGTGCTGATCACCACCCTGGCGGTGCTTGCGGTGGCGCTGCTGACCTCGGTGCTCGACGCTCGCCTGGAAGCGCGCACCGCCGAGCTGGCGCGCTCGCTGACCCTGGCCAACCAGGAACTGACCCAGCTGGCCCTGCACGACACCCTCACCGGGCTGCCCAACCGCACCCTGCTGGCCGACCGTATCGACCAGGCGATGAACAAGGTGGCCGAGCACGGCGGGCAGTTCGCGCTGATGTTCATCGACCTGGACGGCTTCAAGCCGGTCAACGATGCCTTTGGCCACCACACCGGCGACCAGTTGCTCAAGGAAGTGGCCATGCGCCTGCGCGGCCACCTGCACAGCCAGGACACCCTGGCGCGCATCGGTGGCGACGAGTTCGTCCTGCTGGTGGAGCTGGAAGACCCGGACGACGCGGTCAACGTCGCGGCCAAGCAGGTCAACCTGGTGTCCCGCGCCTTCCGCGTCGCCGAGCAGAACCTGCAGATCTCCGCGAGCATCGGCATCGTCCTGTATCCCGGCAACGGCACCGACCAGCACGAACTGCTGCGTAACGCCGACGCCGCCATGTACCACGCCAAGAGCAGCGGCAAGAACGCCTACAGCTTCTTCGACGTGTCGATGAACAGCAACGCGCGCCTGCAGTTGCAGCTGCTGCAGGACTTGCGCACGGCGGTCGAGGAAAAGCAGTTCCGCCTGTTCTACCAGCCCAAGTACGACGCCATCGGCCGCCATCCGATCGGTGCCGAGGCGCTGTTGCGCTGGGATCACCCGAGCATGGGCCTGCTGCTGCCGGACCGCTTCATCGTCCTCGCGGAAAAGACCGGGCTGATCATCCCCATCGGCGAATGGGTGCTGGAGGAGGCCTGTCGGCAGATGCGCGAGTGGGTCGACCAGGGCTACAGCGACTGGCGCATCGCAGTGAACCTCTCCGCCATCCAGTTCTGCCACGCCGGGCTGGTGGACAGCGTTGCCGCCGCGTTGCAGCGCAACAACCTGTCGCCCAACAGCCTGACCCTGGAAATCACCGAAACCACCGCCATGCGCGATGCCGACGCCAGCCTGTGCGTGCTGCAACGCCTGTCGGACATGGGCGTGGACCTGTCGATCGACGACTTCGGCACCGGTTATTCCAGCCTGATGTACCTCAAGCGCCTGCCCGCCAACGAACTGAAGATCGACCGCGGCTTCGTCCGCGACCTGGAGCAGGACAGCGACGACGCAGCGATCGTTTCGGCGATCGTCGCCCTGGGCCAGGCGCTGGGCCTGCGCATCGTTGCCGAAGGGGTGGAGACCGATCGCCAGCAGGACTTCCTGACCCGCCTGGGCTGCGATTCGCTGCAGGGCTATCTGCTCGGCCAGCCGGTGCCGCCCGAGCGCTTTCTCAAGGATATAGAGCGGGTGACGGCGGCCCAGGCGCGGGCCTGAGGATCAGGCCGAGCGCTGCAGGGCACAGGACGGGCGGAAGGCTTCCAGCTCGTCTTCCACCGCTTCGATGATGCGCTCCACATCGTGGGCGGCCATCACGGTGGAGCAGGGGATGCCGGCGATCGCCAGCAGGGTTTCGCCGGTGGCCCGGTCGAACAGGCGCGCGACCATGCTGCGCGGTGCATCCATGCTCGCTTCGAAGCCCAGGGGATGGAAATGCCAGCGCATCATCTGGCAGGCGCCAGGGAAGGTGAGTTTGTTCATGCAGGCCTCCTTGTACAACGCGACGATGACCCCGAATGAATCTGTAGGCCTTTTCCGGCCAGAGGCTAACCATAGCAGTATTGCTTTGTAGGAAAAGGAATAATTCCCGGTGCTTTTTACCGTTCCATGACCCTTGTCACATTCCGCCAGCCGACGTGATCTTGCGCAAACGTTTTCCCTGCCGCTTTCGCCGCTGAGAGCGAGGCGAAACGGCGGAATACCGGCGGTCGCCAGGTGTTATTGGATCCAGTCTTTCCGACCAGCGGTGTGTTTGCGAATGGCTGTCATCCGCATGCAGGCCATTCAGCTCAACAGGCCGGCGGCGATGTTGACGGTGAAACCGAGGATCGCCGTGTTGAACAGGAAGCCGATCAGGGAATGGAACAGCACCACCCGGCGCAGGGTGCGGCCGCCGATGCCGACGTCGGATGTCTGCACGGCCACGCTGATGGTGAAGGAGAAGTAGTGGAAGTCCCAGAAATCGGGATGGCGCTCGCCGTCGGCGAAGCGCAGCGGCGGTTCCTGGCCATCGTTGGTATAGAACAGGCGGGCGTAGTGCAGGCTGAAGATGGTGCCGATCAGCAGCCATGAGCCGGCCACCGTCAGACCGGTCCAGGCGTAGTGCAGAAGCAGGGCCTGGCCTTGCAGGCCCTTGCTGCCGGCCAGTTGCAGGGTCACTGCGGCCAGGCTGGCGATCGCTGCGATGCTGACCACGAACAACACCAGCACGGCATTTTCGTCTTCCTCTTCGGCGATACGCCGGACCTTGTCGGCACCGCCCTTGAAACTCAGTTGCAGGACCAGCGCCAGGTAAAGCCAGACCGCGATGTTCCAGCCGGCGAGCACGTGCTGGACCTTGTCGCCGGCAGGGATGAGCAGGCCGCCGACGATGCCGAGGAGGGCGGCGATGCTGAGGCGGGGGTGGGTTCGCGGGAGCTGGTGGAATGCCATGGAGCCTCGTTGTGCAGGTCGATCTGGCAACTGTAGACGCTGTGGCGGGCCCAGGTGTTCCGCGATGCGGCCGTATGTGCCGGCAGCGGTCTGAAAGCGCTTGCCCCCGTTTCCTGCCTCGGTCATCCTGCGCCGCTCCGGTTACCCCTGCTGTCGAGGAACCCCAAGGTTTGCCCGAGTCACTGTCCAATCCGCTGCTGCAATACCTCGCCCGACTGGCACCTTCCAGCCAGTTGACCATGAAGTACGTCCTCCAGGACGCCGCCGACCGCCTCGGCTTCGACGAGATGGACATCGTCGAGGTGCCCTGGCACCGGCTCGATCCTGCCCATGTCACCGACCTGGTGGCGGCCCTGCGCAGTGATGGCTACGCGCCCAACAGCACCTCGCTGTACGTCAACGCGATCCGTGGGGTGATGAACGAAGCCTGGCGCCTCGGCCTGATCGACCAGGAGCGCCTGTTGCGCATTCGCGAGGTAAAAGGCGTGCAGGGCAGCCGTCTGCCGGTGGGGCGCAATCTCAAGCGCAGCCTGATTCGCGAGCTCATGGACGTTTGCGCCGCCGACCCGCGGCCCCAGGGCCTGCGCGATGCGGCGGTGATCGCGCTGTTGTATGGCACCGGCATGCGCAAGTCCGAGTCGGTCAATATCGACCTGGCCGACGTCGACTTCGCCGAGCGCAGCCTGCTGGTGCTGGGCAAAGGCAACAAGCAGCTGGTCAAGTACGCCCCGGTGTGGGCCTTCGACAAGCTCGATGCCTGGCTGAAGTTCCGCCGCGAACAGCTACCGGCCGGGCAGGCCGACGATGGTTTCCTGTTCAACCGCATCCGCCGTGGCAGCCATATCACCCGCGAGCGCATCACCAAGCACGCCATCTACTACATCGCCCGCCAGCGCGGCCAGCAGGTCGGGGTGAAGATCATGCCCCACGATTTCCGCCGCTCGTTCATCACCCGGGTGATCGAGGAACATGACCTGTCGATCGCGCAGAAGCTGGCGCACCACAGCAATATCCAGACGACGGCCAACTACGACATGCGTGATGACAACGAGCGGCGGCGGGCGGTGGATCGGTACGACTACTGAAGGCGGCGTTCAGGCTCCGCGTTTCTTCAGTACCGCCAGGATGTCGGCGACGCTTGAGCTCAGCAAAATGTCGTCGTGTTGCAGATGAACGTTGAATTGATCTTTGAACGACTGGGTCATTTCGAGGAGATGGATCGAGTCCATATCCAGATCTTCCAGTGTCGTCTTGGTGCTGGGAGGGGAGTCGAGCTGGGCATAATGGGTGATTATTTCCAGAACCTTTGCTGTGTCCATGCTTGGTTCTCCTGTGATCCCGAGGAAAGAGGGGTACGGGCATTTCAACAGAGCAGGTGATTCCGCGAAACTGACAGAAATACCAGGTCCGTCACCCCCTCCAGCCACGCTTCAGCCGCGCACTGACGTCATCGATCAGGTCACCCACCGTCTCCAGGCGCTCGCTGTCTTCGTCGGGGATCTCGATATGGAACTGGTCCTCGACCAGGATCAGGATCTCCAGCGCATCCATCGAGCTGAGGCCCAGGTCGTCGCGGAAACGCTGGTCGCGGCTGATCCGCGTGAGGTGCTTCTTGTGGGCGACGATGGAGTAGACGAGGGTTTCGGTATCTTCCTGTGCGCTCATGGCGGCGGTGCTCCGGCGGGACCGTTACCACTACTGGGTGACAGGCTCATTTCAGCAGAGCCGCGGGCTGCCTGAAACTGGCAGAAATATCAGGTGCCGCGCGCCGGTGTATCCGTTTCGCGCATAGCTGCCATGCACGAAGCGGTGACTTCGCCGCACCCGGGCCGGTGCTATAGTCGCGCCACCCGGCTTGGCCAAGCTGCCTGATTCCCGCCTTGCACAAGGAGCGCCTGTTGAGCACCTTCACCTATTCGGTCAGCCCCGAAATCTTCCACGACCACCCCGACTACCGCCGTGGCGTGGTGGTGTTCCGCAATCTCGACAACCGCCACCCCGACGCCGAACTCACCGCGCAGTTGCGCGCCAGCGAAGACAGCGTGCGGCAACGCATCCAGGCCAATCCCGCAGACTTCCCGCAGATCGCCGCCTGGCGCGAGGCCTACCGGCGTTTCGGCGCCAAGCCGTCGGAGCACCGCAGCGCCATCGAGGCCTTGAGCCGCCGCGTACTCAAGCCCGACTCCCTGCCGGACATCAACCCGCTGGTGGATATCGGCAACCTGCTGTCCTTGCGTTACCTGCTGCCGGCCGGCGTGCATCCCATCGGCCCGCAGTCGCGCGAGATCGAGCTGCGCAAGGCCCGTGCCGATGACCGTTTCCTGGTCGAACACGACGTGGACCCGGAAAGTATCGCCAGCGGCGAGATCGTACTCGCTGCCGGCTCGCGCGTCCTGACCCGGCGCTGGACCTGGCGCCAGGCCGCCGATACCCGCACTTTGGCCGACACCGATTGCGTGTTCTTCGATATCGACGGCCTGCCGCCCACCAGCGCTGCCGATGTGCAGGCGGCCATGGCCGACCTGGTGGAACTGGTGGCGCGCTTCTGTGGCGGCGAATGCCTGGGCCACGGGGTGCTGCAGGCCGGGCAGCCGATCCTGACCCTCGATCTCGCCTGAGCCGCCGCCATGGGCCCGGCCTTCAACAACCTGAGCATCGGCCAGCTGCGGGTGCTGCTGACCCTGCTGGAAGTGCGCAACCTCAGCCATGCCGCGACGCGCCTGGGCACCAGCCAGTCGGCGCTGAGCCGGCACCTGGCGCAGTTCCGCGAGGCCTTCGGCGATCCGTTGCTGGTGCGCCAGGGCCGCCAGTACATCCTCAGCGAGCGCGGCTTGGAGTTGCTGGAGCCGGTCAAGGCCGTGCTCGGGCAACTGGAGGACCTGGGTACGCCGTCGCGGTTTTCCCCGGCCACCTGCGAGCGGCGTTTCGCCCTGGCCGGGTCCGACCATGTCGCCCAGTACATCCTGCCCGAGCTGCTGCGCGACCTGGCCCTGGTGGCGCCACGGGTCAGCATCGACTTCCGCCCATGGGAGGCCAACCGCTTCGACTGGCTGGCCAGCGGCAAGATCGACCTGGCCACCAGCATGATCGAAGATACCCCGGCGGAGTTCCACGGCCGGGTCATCGGCGAGGACATGGCGGTGTGCTGCATGCGCCAGGACCATCCCCTGGCGGCTGCCGGGACGCTGGAGGTCGAACAGTTCCTCGCCTGGCCGCACCTGAAGATCAGCACCGGCGGCGACAAGGACAGCTTCGTCGATGCCTGGCTGCGCAAGCACAACCTGCACCGCGACCTCAAGCTGACGGTGCCGTACTACTCGGCGGCGCTGGCGGTGCTGCGCAGCAGCGACATGCTGCTGATGCTGCCGGAGCACATCGCGCGCAAGTGGGCGGAGCAGGCCGGGGTCTGCTATCGGCCGCTGGCCTTCGTCCAGCATCCGTTCCGCTATTGGGTGGTATGGCACAGCCGCACCCATGGTTCGGCCGAGCAGCAGTGGTTTCGCAAGTTCATCTATGAACATTGCCGCGGCTCGCAGTTTCTCAGCCCTGGTGCCTGAAACTATCCATTCCTCGAATAGTTGCCATTCAATATTGCTGGCTGTTCATCGCGCACGTTGCTGTTAACTTGAACTTCGACGAAGTGCCAAGACAACTTCGCAACGAATAAAACATTGCAAATCAACCTGCCGAACTATCGTCGGGAGCGGATCCTTCTGCGCCCGAAAAACAATACGGACAACAAGACGATGAGCAGAGCCACAACTTCCGATCCCGCCCTGGCGCGGGGACTTTCCAATCGCCATATCCAGATGATCGGGCTCGGCGGCGCCATCGGCACCGGACTGTTCCTTGGCAGCGCCGGGGTGATGAAACTGGCCGGACCTTCGCTGCTGGTGGGCTACGCCTTCGCCGGGCTGATCGCCTTCCTGATCATGCGCCAGCTCGGCGAGATGCTGGTGGACGAGCCGGTGTCCGGTTCCCTCAGCCATTTCTCCAACAAGTACTGCTCGGGCTTCCTCGGCTACCTGGCCGGCTGGAACTACACCGCCGGCTATATCCTGGTGGGCATGGCCGAGCTCACCGCGGTGGGCAAGTACGTGCAGTTCTGGTGGCCGGACATCCCCACCTGGGCCTGCGCCGCGTTCTTCTTCGTGCTGGTCAACGGCCTCAACCTGCTGGCGGTGAAGATCTACGGCGAGACCGAGTTCTGGTTCGCAGTGATCAAGGTGACGGCGGTACTGTCGATGATCGCCCTCGGCGCCTGGCTGCTGTTCGGCCCGACCCCGCCGGCGGGGGCGACGGTCAGCAACCTGTGGAGCCACGGCGGCTTCATGCCCAACGGCGTCAGTGGCCTGTTGCTGGCAATGCCGCTGATCATGTTCGCTTTCGGCGGCCTGGAGTTCATCGGCTTCACCGCCGGCGAGGCCCGCGATCCGCAACGCACCATTCCCAGCGCGATCAACAAGGTCCTGCACCGCATCGGCCTGTTCTACATCGGCGCCCTGGCGGTACTGCTGGCCCTGACGCCGTGGGACGACCTGGTAGCCTCGCTTTCGGCCGGCGGCGATCCGTACAGCGCCAGTCCCTTCGTGAAGATCCTCGACCTGCTGGGCATCGGCGCCGCCGCCCATGTGCTCAACCTGGTGGTGCTGACTGCAGCACTGTCGGTCTACAACGGCGTGGTCTATTGCACGGTGCGCCAGTTGCACGCCATGGCCGGGCAGGGCCATGCCCCGCAACGCCTGCTCAAGCTCAACCGCAACGGCATTCCGGTGAATGCGCTGTTCGTCACTGCCGCGGTGACGGCGCTGGCGGTGTTGCTGAACTGGCTTTCGCCCAACGGCACCCTGGAGCTGCTGATGGCACTGGTAGTTGCCACCACCATCATGAACTGGATGCTCACCAGTTATACCCATCTGAAGTTTCGCCGGGCCAAACAGGTGGCTGGGGAAAGTACAAACTACAAATCCCCGCTGTTTCCCTTGAGCAACTATCTGTGCATCGCCTTTATTGGCGTAATCATGGCGATCATGGCCTTTATCCCCTCGATGCAACTGTCCGTCTGGTTGATTCCGCTCTGGCTGATGTTGATATACGGCACTTACCGCCACTATCACGCCAACAAGTCCGGCGCGCTGCATTTCGAATAATCCGCAACAGGTAATAACGATGAAAAGCGAACTCCCAGCTGTTCAACAGCTCACGGGCGGCGAAGCCCTGGTCGAAAGTCTCAAGCTGCATGGTGTCGATACCGTGTTCGCATTGCCCGGTGCGCAGATCTACGGCCTGACCGATGCCCTGGCGCGCAGTGCCGACAGCATCCGCACCCTCGGCGCCCGCCACGAGCAGACCAGTGCCTACATGGCCTTCGGCTACGCCCGCTCCAGCGGACGCCCGGGCGTGTTCAGCGTGGTACCCGGCCCCGGCATCCTCAATGCCAGCGCCGCGATGCTCACGGCGCACGGCTGCAATGCGCCGGTGCTGGCGCTGACCGGCGATGTCATGAGCGGCTTCAAGGATCGCGGTCGCGGTCAGTTGCACGAGCTGCCGCGCCAGCTGGAAATCCTCCAGGGCATCGGCAAGCACGCCGCTCATGTCGAGCAGCCGGCAGATGCGCCGTGGCAAGTGGCCCAGGCGTTCCAGGCCATGCAATCCGGGCGTCCCGGCGTGGTCTCGCTGCAAGCGTCGTGGGACTTCTTCACCCGCAGCGCCGCCGTGCGCCTGCAGGCACCGCTGGCCCTGCAAGCCCGGCCACCGGTGGATAGCGACGCGGTGGAGCGCGCCGCGAAGCTGTTGAGCGCGGCGAAGGCGCCGATGATCTTCGTCGGCTCCGGGGCCCTGGAGGCCAGTGCCGAGGTCGGGCAACTGGCGGAAGTGCTGGGGGCGCCGGTGGTGAGTTTCCGCGGTGGCCGTGGCGTGGTCGCCGACGACCATCCGCTGGGCTTTACCGTGGCAGCCGGTGCACGCCTGTGGCCGCAGACCGATGTGGCGGTGGTGATCGGCTCGCGCTTCGAGCTGCTGGACATTCGCTGGCGTCATCGCCCGGACGGGCTGAAGTTGATCCGTATCGATATCGACCCGGCCGAGGTGCGGCGCATTCCCGCCGAGGTCAACCTGCTGGCGGACGCTGGCGAAGGTGCCAGTGCCCTGGCCGAGGCGGTGCTGCGTGCCGGCCCGCCACGGCGCCGCGATGGCGAAGTGGCCGAGGCCAAGGCCGCGGCGGAGCAGGCCATCCAGTGCGTGCAGCCGCAGCTGGACTACCTGCGGGTGATCCGCGACGTGCTGCCCCGGGACGGCTTCTTCGTCGAGGAGATTTCCCAGGTCGGCTTCACTTCGATCTTCGGTTTCCCGGTGTACCAGCCGCGGACCCTGGTCACCTCGGGGCACCAGGGCACC
This sequence comes from Pseudomonas ulcerans, assembly GCF_036324125.1. Classification (NCBI taxonomy): domain Bacteria; kingdom Pseudomonadati; phylum Pseudomonadota; class Gammaproteobacteria; order Pseudomonadales; family Pseudomonadaceae; genus Pseudomonas; species Pseudomonas ulcerans. The sequence goes on from NZ_JAZDQN010000064.1 coordinate 21,610, forward strand.
CTCGGCTTCGGCTTCCCCACGGCACTGGGGGTCAAGGCGGCGCATCCGCACAAGGCGGTGGTGTCGATCTGCGGTGACGGCGGCTTCATGTTCGCCGCACAGGAGCTGGCCACGGCGGTGCAGTACGGCCTCAACCTGGTGACCATCGTGTTCAACAACAACGCCTTCGGCAATGTCTACCGCGACCAGCAGGAAAGCTTCGGCGGCCGCTTGCTCGGCTCGGAACTGGTCAATCCGGACTTCGTCCGCTTCGCCGAATCCTTTGGCGTGCAGGCCCTGCGCGTGGCCTCGCCGGCGCAGTTGCGCCCGGTACTGGAGCAGGCCTTCGCCGCGGATCGTCCGGTGCTGATCGAGGTCAGCGTGCCGCGCGGCAGCGATGCCAGCCCGTGGCAGTTCCTCCACCCGACCTTTGCCCAGTAAGGAGTTGCAGATGTTCGAACATGTCCAGACCTACCCCGGTGACCCGATCCTCTCGCTGATGGACGACTACCAGCGCGACCCGCGGGCGGACAAGGTCAACCTCAGCATCGGTTTCTACTACGACGGGCAGGGCCAGGTGCCGGTGCTGCCCTCGGTGCGCCAAGCCCGGGCGCTGCTGGAAGCGCGGGCCGAAACGGCCAACCTGTACCTGCCCATGGACGGCCATGGCGGCTTTCGCGAGGCGGTGCAGCGCTACCTGTTCGCCGAAAGCGACAACCCGCGCATCGTCACCCTGCAGAGCGTCGGTGGCTCCGGGGCGTTGCGCGTCGGCGCGGACTTTCTCAAGCGCTGGTATCCGGATTCGCAGGTCTGGGTCAGCGACCCGACCTGGGACAACCACCTGGCGATCTTCCAGGGCGCGGGCTTCGCGGTGAACCGCTACCCGTACCTTGACGCCAGCTGCCAGCAAGTGGATTTCCCGCGCCTGCTGCAGGTCCTGGCCACGCTGCCGGCCAACAGCATCGTGCTGCTGCATGCCTGCTGCCATAACCCCACCGGGGTCGACCTGGCACCCGCGCAATGGGACGCGCTGTATGCGCTGTGCCGCGAGCGTTCGCTGATCCCGTTTCTCGATGCCGCCTACCTGGGGTTGGGGCAGGGGCTGGATGAAGACGCCTATGCCATTCGCGCGTTGGCCCGGGCCGGGATCACCGGCTTGGTGAGCAATTCGTTTTCCAAGGTGTTCTCGCTGTACGGCGAGCGGGTCGGCTCGTTGTCCGTGGTCTGCGACAGCGTCGAGATCGCCGGGCGGGTGGCCGGGCAGTTGAAGGGCACGGTGCGGACCAACTATTCCAACCCGCCACGGCATGGCGCGGAGCTGGTGGCGACGATCTTCGCCCATCCGGAGTTGAATGCCTTGTGGCGCGACGAGCTGGATGCCATGCGCGAACGCATGCTGGCCATGCGGCGTGCGCTGCATGAGCGGGTCAAGTGTCTCGACCCAGGACTTGAAGTGGACTACCTGCTGCAGCAGCGCGGCATGTTCAGCTACACCGGATTGAGCGCGGCGGCGGTCGATCGCATGCGCGAGCAGCACGGCGTGTACCTGATCCGCAGCGGGCGGATGTGCGTCGCCGGGCTTAACGAATTCAACCTGGACCAGGTGGCCAGGGCGCTTTCGGACCATTGAGAGGACAATTGCCTCTGGCGCCCTCCGGGGCGCTTTTTTTCGTCCGTCGTAAACCGTCCATGAGCCCGTAAACATTGAGCCAGAGCCTTTCCAAACGAGAAAGATTTCACATTTTCTTCACATTCATCGAACTTTCCCGGCCCCCTCCGCCTCGAAGTGACGCATTCGTTAATACATTACCGTCATGGAGGCACCACCCGATGCGCACTCGTAACCTGCTCGCGCCAACCTGCATTCTGGCCCTGCTGGGCGCACCTCTGGCAGCCGTCGCTGCGCCGAGCACCGACCCGCTGTTCACCCTCGGCCTGAGCGGCAGCTACGACACGTTCAAGTTCGAAGGCGGCAGCGAGTCGGACAAGGAACACCTGGGCCAGGGCGGCGTGTTCGCCACCTTCGGCAACAAGCTCACCGCCGAGTCCGGCTTCATCTACCAGGCCGGTGCCGAGGCCAAGTACGGCAAGAAGGACGACAACAAGCTCAAGGAAGCCCAGGCCGACCTCGACCTCGGCTGGCGTGCCGCGCTGGACGCGCGCAACTTCGTCGACGTGATCGTCGGTGGCGGCTACAGCTGGTCGCGCTACGAGCCGCAGATCAATGACCTTGATACCAAGCTCACCGTGAAGTCGCCGTTCGCCAAGGCGGCCCTGGGCTACAACCACCAGTTCGACGCCTCGACCCTGCGCGTTGAAGTCGGTGCCCGCCATACCCTCGACGGCCGTGCGCGCCTGAAGGTGGACGACTTCGGCAGCGACACCGTCGACCTCAAGGACCGCACCAACCCGTACGCCGAAGTCAGCCTGCTGATGAACCAGCAGGGCGGCATGCCGATCCAGGTCGGTGCCTACTACACCCGTACCGAGTACAAGCTGGACGAGGATTCGGCAGTGGCCGACAACACCAAGCTCAAGCGTGACGAGTTCGGCGTGAAGGTCGGCCTGGCGTTCTGATAGCTGTGCCAGGTGCAGCAGCGGATTGCTGAAGCACTGCGCCTGAAGCAGCAACCACGCTTCATGCAAGGCTGGAGCCCTTGATATACAAGGCCTCCAGCCCCTGGCACGGCCATTGCCATGGTGCACTCATCCGTATAGAGAGAGCTGCCCATGACCCTCCCGTTTCGCCGCCATCGCCTGGCACTGCTGATCACTGCCGCCTTGTTGCCCGCCCAGCCCTTGCTGGCCGCCGAGCCTGACGACACCCCGGAGAAAAAACCGGACGCCCTGCCCACCGTGACCGTCACTGCGCAAAAGCGCGAGGAATCGCTGCAGGACGTCGCCGCCGCCGTGTCAGCCGTGTCCGGCAACGCCATCCTCGACAGCGGTGGCGGCTTCACCGCCGGCAAGGCCCTGCAGGACGTGCCCAATGCCATCGCCCCGGAATTCGCCGGCAACCAGCGCCCGCGCTGGTATATCCGCGGCATGGGCTCGGGGGACATGGCTTCGACCACGGTCTATCCGGTCGGCATCTACTTCGACGACACCTACATCAGCCCGCACATCGCCACCGGCGGTCCGCTCTACGACCTCGACCGCGTGGAAATCCTCCGTGGCCCGCAAGGCACCCTGTGGGGCAAGAACACCACCGGCGGGGCGATCAACTTCGTCTCGCGCAAGCCGCGCTTCGAGGACGGCAACGGCTACTTCAAGGTGGATGCCGGCAACTACGACGCCCGCCAGTACGAGGGCGCCTACGGCGGCACCCTGGTGGAAGACCGCCTGGCCGCGCGGGTGGCCTTCGTCGACCAGAGCAAGGACGGCCAGTTGAAGAACATCGTCGATGGCCACACGGTCGGCGATGTCCACGACCAGTCGGTACGCGCGCAATTCCTTGCGCGCCTGAGCGACGATCTCGACGCTACCCTGCAACTGCGTTCCCGCGACTACAAGGGCCAGGGTATCGCCACCCGCGCCTGGGGCGCAGGGCCCGGCGGGACCACGCTGTTCGGCCCGGCGCCGGCGCTGGACGACGATGAAGCGGCGTTCACCGGCAAGGCCGAGGACCGCATCCAGCACAACGGCGTGCAGCTCAACCTGCAATGGGCCCTGGGCGAACTGACCCTGGACTCGATCACCGCCTTCGACGATATCCAGGAAAAGGCCCAGGGCCCGAACATGGGCATCTACGAGTTCGGCCGCTCCTATGGCGACGATCACTGGCGCCAGGTGTCCCAGGAACTGCGCCTGTCCTCGGCGAAGAACCAGCCGGTGAGCTGGATCGTCGGCACCCACCTGTTCCACGAGAATCTCGACAGCGCCAACAGCAGTGCCATCCTGCCCACCGCCTACAACGCGCCGTTCGGCGTTGCCAGCTACGGGCGTACCGACCTCGAACAGACCACCACCAGCTACGCGCTGTTCGGCAGTACTACCTGGCAGGCCACTGATGACCTGAGCCTGACCCTCGGCCTGCGCTGGACCCGCGAGACCAAGGACATCGACCTGCACCGGGTTGCCGCGACGGATGCCGCGGACGTCTCCTTTGGCAGTGTCGACGGCTGGTGGAAGAGCTACACCGGGGCCCTGGCCACCGTCGCCAGCCAGGACGAGAAACGCACCTGGAACAAGCTGACCTACGACTTCACCCCCGAGTACCAGCTCAACGACAACGCTCGGGTGTATTTCCGTTATGCCAAGGGCTTCCGCTCCGGTGGCTTCAATGGCGGGGCGACGGTGCAGGCGGAGACCTCGGTGGTGGCGCCGGAGAACGTCGATGCCTACGAACTGGGGATCAAGAGCGAGTGGTTCGACGAACGCCTGGTGGCCAATGCCAACGTCTTCTACTACGACTACGCCGATATCCAGGTGAACAACGTCTCGGTGAGCAACGGCCAGGTGATCTCGCTGCTGACCAACAGCGGCGCCGGGGTGATTCGCGGTGCGGAGTTCGAGGTCCAGGCACTGCCGCTGCAAAACCTGCAACTGCGGGGTTCGCTGGGATTGCTGCATACTGAGCTGAAGGACTTCTCGTCGCCGGGCGGGCCGGACTACTCGGGCAACCGCATTGCCCGCTCGCCGTCGCGGACGCTGTCGGTGGGGGCGAGCTACCGCATTCCACTGGAAGGTGGCGACGCCGTGACCCTGGACAACAGCTGGCGCTACCAGAGCCGGATCTTCTTCCTGCCCACCGCGCAGGAAGACCATAGCGTGTCGCAGGGTGGCTACACCCTGGGCAATGCCAGCCTGACCTACCACTTTGGCGGAAGGCAGGACTTGGATGTCAGTGCCTACGTGAACAATCTGACCGACAAGCGCTACAAGACCGACAGCGTGCCGCTGCCGTTCGATGTCGCCTGGGATGCGCGGGGGGACCGGCGGACCTATGGGGTGTCGCTGACCAGCCATTTCTGAGCTGGGACCTGCTGTGTGGCTGCCGGCCTCATCGCCGGCAAGCCGGCTCTCCTGGAAGATCGCATAACTCATTGATTCATCGGGGACTTGTGGGAGCGGGTTCACCCGCGATTACGGGGGTGGCATCACCGACGCCCACGCGGGTGGACCCGGGCCCCCCGGGGCCGCGGCG
>NZ_JAZDQN010000065.1:0-24249 GCF_036324125.1 Pseudomonas ulcerans
AGGGCTGATTCCAGGCCTGTACTTCTCCCCCTGTAGGAGCGGGTTTACCCGCGATGGCGATGGTGGATTCACTAGCGAAATCGCGGGTGAACCCGCTCCCACAGGGTCCGAGGTTGTCCTTCATGTCACCTACAAACTCAACACCCCGCTATACAGGCTGAACGCCGCCAACCCCGCCCCCGCCAGCACCGCCGCGAAGATCAGCTTCTCCCACCCGGTGAACAACGGCAGCCCCTGCTCCCGCTTCGCCCGCGCGAACAGAATCACCCCCGGCGCATACAGCAACGCCGACAGCAGCAGATACTTCAGCCCCCCCGCATACAGCAGCCAGATCGCGTAGAGCAGCGCCACCAGCGCTACCAGCAGGTCCTTGCGCCGCGCCCCGGCGAAGCCCTCGTAGGTCTCGCCGCGCAGCGCCAGCAGCACCGCATAGGCCGCCGACCACAGGTACGGCACCAGGATCATCGACGACGCCAGGTAGATCAGGCTGGTATAGGTCCCGGCCGACACCAGGGTGATCAGCAGGAACAGCTGGATCATGCAGTTGGTCAGCCACAGGGCATTGGCCGGCACCTGGTTGGCGTTTTCGCGGGCGAGAAAACGCGGCATGGTCTTGTCCCGCGCCGTGGCATAGAGGATCTCCGCGCACAGCAGCGCCCAGGACAACAGCGCACCGATCAACGACACCGCCAGGCCGATGCTGATCAGCAACGCCCCCCAGGGCCCGACGATATGCTCCAGCACCGAGGCCAGCGACGGGTTGTGCAGCGCCGCCAGCTCCGGCTGGGTCATCACCCCCAGCGACAGCACGTTGACCAGCACCAGCAAGGCCAGCACGCCAAGAAATCCGATCACGGTGGCCTTGCCCACGTCCGAGCGCTTCTGCGCGCGCCCGGAATAGACGCTGGCACCCTCGATGCCGATGAACACGAACACTGTCACCAGCATCATGTTGCGCACCTGGTCGAGCACGCTGCCGAAACTCGGGTTGGCCAGGCCCCAGATATCCCGCGTGAAGATGTCCAGGCGAAACGCCGCGGCGGCGATGACGATGAACAGCACCAGCGGCACCACCTTGGTCACCGTGGTCACCTGGTTGATGAACGCCGCCTCCTTGATCCCGCGCAGCACCAGGAAGTGCACCGCCCACAGCAGCAGCGAGGCGCAGCCGATCGCCAGCGGCGTGTTGCCTTCGCCGAACACCGGGAAGTACAGGCCAAGGGTGCTGAACAGCAGGACGAAATAACCGACGTTGCCCAGCCAGGCGCTGATCCAGTAACCCCAAGCCGAAGAAAAGCCCATGTACTCGCCGAAGCCTGCCTTGGCGTAGGCGTATACCCCGGAGTCCAGCTGCGGCTTGCGATTGGCCAGGCTCTGGAACACGAAGGCCAGGGCCAGCATGCCGATCGCGGTGATCCCCCAGCCGATCAGCACCGCGCCAACGTCGGCACGTGCAGCCATGTTCTGTGGCAGGGAGAAAATCCCACCGCCGATCATCGAGCCGACCACCAGCGCGATCAACGCGCCCAGGCGCAGTTTCTGACCCGGCTCGGACATGAAATTCCCCTTTTTATCCGTCACATTTCAGTTGATTAACCTGATCACGAATTTGTAAAAAACTCAGGTTATAAGCGCGCCGATTTAATAACCAAGTTATCTAATCGTCCGACAATCCGCACAGAGTTTTGTGCACTAATTCCGCTTCGGCAAGTCTGATTAATATTTTCGTATTAAAAATTTGCCATTCCCTCGAAACGGACTAGCTTCAAAGTTCCCGGCGTCTTGCGAGCGATTCTCACCCTTGACGCAGGTGCCGCCGTTAACGGCCTCCAAGGGAGCGAAGAGTATCTAACGCATGCTCTTTCAGTCATTTGAAAACAATGGAATGTGCCAATGAACTGACCTGAATCATCTTCCACTATTTGCATGCGCCCTACCCTACAGACTCTCTTTTCCGAAATGGAGCCAAGCCATGTCAGAGGCATCCGGAAAACTTCGACTCGGTGCACTGGTCGCACTCGTAGTTGGTTCGATGATTGGTGGCGGGATCTTTTCCCTCCCGCAAAACATGGCGGCAAGTGCCGATGTCGGCGCCGTACTGATTGGCTGGGCAATCACCGCCGTCGGCATGCTGACCCTGGCCTTCGTGTTCCAGACACTGGCCAACCGCAAGCCCGACCTGGATGGCGGGGTGTATGCCTACGCCAAGGCCGGGTTCGGCGACTACATGGGTTTCTCCTCGGCCTGGGGTTACTGGATCAGCGCCTGGCTGGGCAACGTCGGTTACTTCGTCCTGCTGTTCAGCACCCTCGGCTACTTCTTCCCGGTCTTCGGCGAGGGCAATACCCCGGCCGCGATCATCGGTGCTTCGGTGCTGCTGTGGGCAGTGCACTTCCTGGTGCTGCGCGGGATCAAGGAAGCGGCGTTCATCAACCTGGTCACCACCGTGGCCAAGGTGGTGCCGCTGGCGCTGTTCGTTCTGATCGCCCTGTTCGCCTTCAAGCTGGACATCTTCACCGCCGACATCTGGGGCACGATGAACCCTGACCTGGGCAGCGTGATGAACCAGGTGCGCAATATGATGCTGGTCACCGTCTGGGTGTTCATCGGCATCGAGGGCGCGAGCATCTTCTCGGCCCGGGCGGAAAAACGCTCGGACGTGGGCAAGGCCACGGTCATCGGCTTCATCACCGTGCTGCTGTTCCTGGTCCTGGTCAACGTGCTGTCCCTGGGCATCATGACCCAGCCTGAATTGGCCAAGCTGCAGAACCCGTCGATGGCTGCCGTGCTCGAACATGTGGTCGGCCACTGGGGCGCGGTGCTGATCAGCGTCGGCCTGATCATCTCGCTGCTGGGCGCCCTGCTGTCGTGGGTGCTGCTCTGCGCGGAGATCATGTTCGCCGCGGCCAAGGACCACACCATGCCGGAGTTCCTGCGTCGCGAGAACGCCAACCATGTGCCGGCCAACGCCCTGTGGCTGACCAACGCCATGGTGCAGATCTTCCTGGTGATCACGCTGTTCTCGGCCAGTACCTACCTGTCGCTGATCTACCTCGCCACCTCGATGATCCTGGTGCCTTACCTGTGGTCGGCGGCCTATGCGTTCCTTCTCGCATTCCGTAGCGAGACCTACGAGAACGCCCTGGCCGAGCGCAAGAAAGACCTGATCATCGGCGGCATCGCACTGATCTACGCGATCTGGCTGCTGTACGCGGGTGGCGTCAAGTACCTGCTGCTGTCCGCCCTGCTCTATGCCCCTGGCGCGATCCTGTTCGCCAAGGCCAAGCGCGAGGTCGGCCAACCGATTTTTACCAACGTGGAGAAGTTGATATTCGCCGCCGTGATCGCTGGTGCCCTGGTGGCTGCCTACGGTCTGTATGACGGCTTCCTTACGCTGTAACCCCCGTATTTCACACCTTTGGAGGAAATGATCATGTCCACGGAAAAAGTTAAGTACGGCGTCCATTCCGAGGCGGGCAAACTGCGCAAAGTGATGGTTTGCTCCCCCGGTCTCGCTCACCAGCGCCTGACCCCGACCAACTGCGACGAGTTGCTGTTCGATGACGTCATCTGGGTCAACCAGGCCAAGCGCGACCACTTCGACTTCGTCACCAAGATGCGCGAGCGCGGTGTCGAAGTCCTGGAAATGCACAACCTGCTGACCGAGACCATCCAGAACCCCGAAGCGCTGAAGTGGATCCTCGATCGCAAGATCACCGCCGATACCGTCGGCGTCGGCCTGACCAACGAAGTGCGCAGCTGGCTCGAAGGCCTGGAACCGCGCCACCTGGCCGAATTCCTGATCGGCGGCGTGGCCGGCGAGGACCTGCCGGACAGCGAAGGCGCCAGCGTGATCAAGATGTACCGCGATTACCTGGGCCACTCCAGCTTCCTGCTGCCGCCGCTGCCCAACACCCAGTTCACCCGCGATACCACCTGCTGGATCTACGGCGGCGTGACGCTGAACCCGATGTACTGGCCGGCGCGACGCCAGGAAACCCTGCTGGCCAGCGCCATCTACAAGTTCCATCCCGAGTTCGCCAATGCCGACTTCGAAGTCTGGTACGGCGACCCGGACAAGGACCACGGCCAGGCCACCCTGGAAGGTGGCGACGTCATGCCGATCGGCAACGGCGTGGTCCTGATCGGCATGGGCGAGCGGACCTCGCGCCAGGCCATCGGCCAGCTTGCCCAATCGCTGTTCGCCAAGGGCGCGGTGGAGAAGGTGGTGGTCGCCGGCCTGCCGAAATCCCGCGCGGCGATGCACCTGGACACCGTGTTCAGCTTCTGCGACCGCGACCTGGTGACGGTCTTCCCGGAAGTGGTCAAGGAGATCGTGCCGTTCGTGATCCGTCCGGACAGCAGCAAGCCCTACGGCATGGACGTGCGCCGCGAGAACAAGTCGTTCATCGAAGTGGTCGCCGACGTGCTCGGCCTGAAACAGCTGCGCGTGGTGGAAACCGGCGGCAACAGCTTCGCCGCCGAACGCGAGCAATGGGATGACGGCAACAACGTGGTGGCCCTGGAGCCCGGCGTGGTCATCGGCTACGACCGCAACACCTACACCAACACCCTGCTGCGCAAGGCAGGCGTCGAGGTCATCACCATCAGCGCCGGCGAACTCGGCCGTGGCCGTGGCGGCGGCCACTGCATGACCTGCCCGATCGTCCGCGACCCTATCGACTACTAAACGCCCCTCGCCCCGAGCGCCCCTATCCGGCGGCGCCCGGGTCGCTCACCGAATCCAAGGAGAACCGAAATGGCGTTCAACATCCACAACCGCAACCTGCTCAGCCTCGAACACCACAGCGAGCGCGAGCTGCGCTACCTGCTCGACCTGTCCCGCGACCTCAAGCGCGCCAAGTACACCGGCACCGAGCAGCAGCACCTGAAGGGCAACAACATCGCCCTGATCTTCGAGAAGACCTCGACCCGCACCCGCTGCGCCTTCGAAGTGGCCGCCTATGACCAGGGCGCCAACGTCACCTACATCGACCCGAACTCGTCGCAGATCGGCCACAAGGAAAGCATGAAGGACACCGCCCGCGTGCTCGGGCGCATGTACGACGCCATCGAGTACCGCGGCTTCAAGCAGGAAGTGGTGGAAGAGCTGGCCAAGTTCGCCGGCGTGCCGGTATTCAACGGCCTGACCGACGAATACCACCCGACCCAGATGATCGCCGACGTGCTGACCATGCGCGAACACGCCGACAAGCCGCTGCACGAGATCAGCTACGCCTACCTGGGCGACGCCCGCAACAACATGGGCAACTCGCTGCTACTGATCGGCGCCAAGCTCGGCATGGACGTGCGCATCGCCGCGCCGAAGGCCCTGTGGCCCCATGACGACCTGGTCGCCCGCTGCAAGCAGTACGCCGAATCCAGCGGTGCGCGCATCACCCTCACCGAAGACCCGAAAGCCGCGGTCAAGGGCGTGGACTTCGTGCATACCGACGTCTGGGTGTCCATGGGCGAGCCGGTGGAAGCCTGGGGCGAGCGTATCCAGCAACTGCTGCCGTACCAGGTCAATGCCGAGCTGATGAAGGCCACCGGCAACCCACGGAGCAAGTTCATGCACTGCCTGCCGGCGTTCCACAACTCGGAAACCAAGGTCGGCAAGCAGATCGCCGAGCAGTATCCGCACCTGGCCAATGGCATCGAGGTGACCGACGACGTCTTCGAATCGCCGGCCTGCATCGCCTTCGAGCAGGCGGAAAACCGCATGCACACGATCAAGGCGATCCTGGTTTCGACCCTGGCCGACCTGTAATCACACCGCAGTCCCTGTGGGAGCGGGTTCACCCGCGATGAGGGCGGTGGGCTCACCATCGCAATCGCGGCTGAAGCCGCTCCTACAGGGTTCAGCGAAACCTCAAGGACATTCCCCATGCGTATCGTTGTTGCACTAGGCGGTAACGCGCTGCTGCGCCGTGGCGAGCCCATGACCGCCGACAACCAGCGCGCCAATATCCGCATCGCCACCGAGCAGATCGCCAAGATCCACCCTGGCAACCAGCTGGTCATCGCCCACGGCAATGGCCCGCAGGTCGGGCTGCTGTCGCTGCAGGCGGCGGCCTACACCTCGGTCACCCCCTACCCGCTGGACGTCCTCGGCGCCGAGACCGAAGGCATGATCGGCTACATGATCGAACAGGAGCTGGGCAACCTGCTGGACTTCGAAGTGCCCTTCGCCACCCTGCTCACCCAGGTCGAAGTGGACGCCAAGGACCCGGCCTTCCAGAACCCGACCAAGCCCATCGGCCCGGTCTATTCCAAGGAAGAAGCCGAGCGCCTGGCCAAGGAGAAAGGCTGGGCCATCGCCCCCGACGGCGACAAGTTCCGCCGCGTGGTCGCCAGCCCGAAACCCAAGCGCATCTTCGAGATCCGCCCGATCAAGTGGCTGCTGGAAAAGAGCAGTATCGTGATCTGTGCCGGTGGTGGCGGCATTCCGACCATGTATGGTGCCGACGGCAAGCTGCAAGGCATCGAGGCGGTGATCGACAAGGACCTGTGCTCGGCACTCCTCGCCGAGCAACTGGATGCCGACCTGCTGGTGATCGCCACCGACGTCAACGCTGCGTACATCGACTTCAACAAGCCGACGCAGAAAGCCATCGCCCAGGCTCACCCGGACGAACTGGAACGCCTGGGCTTCGCCGCCGGCTCCATGGGGCCGAAGGTGCAGGCAGCTTGCGATTTCGCCCGTCACACAGGCAAAGTCGCGGTGATCGGCTCGCTGGGCGATATCGAGGATATCGTCAAAGGCACCGCCGGCACCCGGGTCAGCACGGCCTCGCCAGGCATCAGCTATCGTTGAAACCCTGGGGCGGGCCTGCTGGCGGGTCCGCCTGTTTCAACCGTACAAGGAGCGCCTGTCATGGCACAGTTCACCCCCGGTCACCTGCATATCGAGCGCCACGCGCTGAACAAGGCCGACCACAGCTACAACATCTGCGTCGATTACGAAGTCACCCAGGATCCCAAGGATGGCAAGGGCATGCAGTTCCGCATGCACGGGACCATCCAGGACAAGACGGTGGACGAGAAATTCTTCCTCGCCAAGGACCAGGCCTTCGACTTCGCTCGCTCGATCGACCGTATCGCCAAGCAATACGGCGTGCCGCCAAAGGCCGTGGTCACCTCCGCGCACGACATGTACTACGACGCCATGTTCGAGGACATCCGCAGCAAGCTCGACGTGAAGTCCGGCGACCCGATCAACCCGCAGCACCTGGAGTAATCCGCGCGGCTCACCGCTGGCAAGCCATTCGACCGCCAGGCGGGCGCAAGGCATACTTGCACGCTTCGCCAGCCGTGAACCTCCAAGCTCCCCATGCGCATCCACGTCAGCTTCATCGACCGCGTCGGCATCACCCAGGAAGTGCTCGCCCTGCTGGGCGCCCGCAATCTCAACCTGGATGCGGTGGAGATGGTGCCGCCGAACGTCTATATCGATGCGCCGACGCTCAACCCCTTCGTCCTCGAAGAACTCCACGACGCCCTGCTCAACGTGCACGGCGTGCAGACCGTGCGGGTGGTCGACATCCTTCCCGGCCAGCGCCGCCACCTGCAGCTCGATGCCCTGCTGGCGGCGATGAGCGACCCGGTGCTGGCCCTGGACAGCGCCGGCCACGTGCTGCTGGCCAACCCGGCGCTGATCGCCCTGTGCGGCCAGGAGCCGGCGGGACGCAGCATCGCCGAACTGTTCGACGCCCCCGAGCTGCTCGCGACCCTGATCGAACAGGGCTTCCACCTGCCGATGCGCGAGGTGGTGCTCAACGGCCAGACCCTGCTGCTGGATGCCACGCCGATCACCGATGCCGGCGCCCTGGTCACCCTGTACCCGCCAAACCGCATCGGCGAGCGCCTGTCGGCCCTGCACCACGACCATGCCGAGGGGTTCGACGCCCTGCTCGGCGAGTCCCCGGCGATCCGCACCCTGAAGACCCGCGCCCTGCGCGTTGCCGCCCTCGACGCACCGCTGCTGATCCACGGCGAGACCGGCACCGGCAAGGAACTGGTGGCCCGCGCCTGCCACGCCATCAGCAGCCGCCATGCCGCGCCGTTCCTCGCCCTCAACTGTGCGGCACTGCCGGAGAACCTGGCCGAAAGCGAGCTGTTCGGCTACGCCCCCGGCGCCTTCACCGGCGCGCAACGGGGTGGCAAGCCGGGGCTGATGGAGCTGGCCAACCAGGGCACGGTGTTTCTCGACGAGATCGGCGAGATGTCGCCCTACCTGCAGGCCAAGCTGCTGCGCTTCCTCAACGACGGCAGCTTCCGCCGGGTCGGCGGCGATCGCGAGATCAAGGTCAACGTGCGCATCCTCAGCGCCACCCACCGCGACCTGGAAAAGATGGTGGCCGAAGGTACCTTCCGCGAAGACCTGTTCTACCGCCTCAACGTGCTCAACCTGGAGGTACCGCCGCTGCGCGAGCGTGGCCAGGACATCCTCCTGCTGGCGCGCTACTTCATGCAGCAGGCCTGCACCCAGATCCAGCGTCCGCTGTGCCGCCTGGCCCCGGACACCTACCCCGCCCTGCTCGGCAACCGCTGGCCGGGCAACGTGCGCCAGTTGCAGAACGTGATCTTCCGCGCCGCCGCCATCAGTGAAAGCAGCCTGGTGGACATCGGCGACCTGGACATCGCCGGCACCTCGGTGGCCCGCGGGCACGACGGCGAAGTCGCCAGCCTGGAACAGGCGGTGGAAGACTTCGAGAAGAACCTGCTGGAAAAGCTCTACGCCGACTATCCCTCGACCCGCCAACTGGCCAGCCGCCTGCAGACCTCCCACACTGCCATCGCCCATCGCCTGCGCAAGTACGGGATTTCCGGCAAGGCGTGAGCCATCGTAGCGAAATCAATACACCGTAACGATTTCGCTACAACCCGCTGCAACATCGCTGTAGCAAGGCGTTGATCCCGCTTCGGTTTTTCTTCCGGGCGCAGCTGTAGCGATTTCATTACAGAGCATCGCGAAAACAGTCAGGAAAAATCGCTCAACGCCTTTGTTTACAAGGCTTTCGTGGATATGGCCGCAAACTTGCTATGGGAACTCCAATCCCGGCCCGCCCCTGTCATGCGGCGGGCCACCCCCGCATCCGGCCGCGTCGACGGCCTTCGAGGAGTTTCCATGAGCGAGTTGCGTTTCACCGAAGATCACGAGTGGCTGCGTGCCGAAGCCGACGGCAGCGTGACCGTGGGCATCACCGCCTTCGCCCAGAACGCCCTGGGTGACGTGGTCTATGTGCAACTGCCGGAGCTGCAGCACTACGCCAAGGGCGCCGAAGCCTCCACCGTGGAATCGGTGAAGGCCGCCAGCGGCGTGTACATGCCACTGGACGGCGACGTGGTGGCGGTCAACGAGCAGCTGGATTCCAACCCCGAGCTGGTCAACGAAGACCCGCTGGGCGAAGGCTGGTTCTTCCGCTTCGTCCCGGCCGACGCCGGCGCCCTCGCCGGGCTGCTCGACCAGGACGCCTACGACCGCCTGCTGAAAGCCAACGACGACGCCTGAGGAATCCGCCATGACCATCAATCTCGGCACCGCCAACGAATTCATCGCCCGCCATATCGGTCCACGCCAGGCCGATGAGCAGGCCATGCTCACCACCCTCGGCTTCGACTCGCTGGAGGCCATGAGCGCCGCCGTCATCCCCGACAGCATCAAGGGCACCAGCGTGCTGGACATGGGCGACGGCCAGAGCGAGGCCGACGCCCTCGCCGCGCTGAAGGCCATCGCCGGCAAGAACCAGCTGTTCAAGAGCTTCATCGGCCAGGGCTACTACAACTGCCACACCCCGGCACCGATCCTGCGCAACCTCCTGGAAAACCCGGCCTGGTACACCGCCTACACCCCGTACCAGCCGGAGATTTCCCAGGGTCGCCTGGAAGCCCTGCTGAACTTCCAGACCCTGATCAGCGACCTCACCGGCCTGCCGATCGCCAACGCCTCCCTGCTCGACGAAGCCACCGCCGTCGCCGAGGCCATGACCTTCTGCAAGCGCCTGAGCAAGAACAAGGGCAGCCACGCCTTCTTCGCCTCCGTGCATTGCCATCCGCAGACCCTCGACGTGCTGCGCACCCGTGCCGAGCCGCTGGGCATCGAAGTGGTGGTGGGCGACGAGCGCGAGCTGAGCGACGTCAGCGGCTTCTTCGGCGCTGTGCTGCAATACCCGGCGAGCAGCGGTGACGTCTTCGACTACCGCGAGCTGGTGGAGCGCTTCCACGCCGCCAACGCCCTGGTGGCCGTGGCCGCCGACCTGCTGGCCCTGACCCTGCTGACCCCGCCGGGCGAATTCGGCGCCGACGTGGCCATCGGCAGCGCCCAGCGCTTCGGTGTCCCGCTGGGCTTCGGCGGCCCCCACGCCGCCTACTTCGCCACCCGCGACGCGTTCAAGCGCGACATGCCGGGCCGCCTGGTCGGCGTGTCCATCGACCGCTTCGGCAAGACCGCCCTGCGCCTGGCCATGCAGACCCGCGAACAGCACATCCGCCGCGAGAAGGCCACCAGCAACATCTGCACCGCGCAGGTCCTGCTGGCCAACATCGCCAGCATGTACGCCGTCTACCACGGCCCGCAGGGCCTGAAACAGATCGCCGCGCGCACCCACCAGCTGACCGCGATCCTCGCCGCCGGCCTCAAGGCCCTGGGCGTCGCCGTGGAAACCGCGAGCTTCTTCGACACCCTGACCCTGAACACCGCCGCCGACACCGCGGCGCTGCACGACAAAGCCCGCGCCCTGGGCTTTAACCTGCGCCAGATCGACGCCGCGCGCGTCGGCCTGTCGCTGGACGAAACCAGCGGCCAGGCCGACGTCGAAGCGCTGTGGAGCCTGTTCGCCAACGGCCAGGCCCTGCCTGATTTCGCCGCCCTCGCCGCGAGCACCGGCGCGCAGCTGCCGGCCGCGCTGCTGCGCCAGTCGGCGATCCTCGAACACCCGGTGTTCAACCGCTACCACAGCGAAACCGAGCTGATGCGCTACCTGCGCCGCCTGGCCGACAAGGACCTGGCGCTGGACCGCACCATGATCCCGCTGGGCTCCTGCACCATGAAGCTCAACGCCGCCAGCGAGATGATCCCGGTGACCTGGGCCGAGTTCGGCAACCTGCACCCGTTCGCTCCCGCCGAGCAGAGCCAGGGCTACCAGCAACTGACCTCCGAGCTGGAAGCCATGCTCTGCGCCGCCACCGGCTACGATGCCGTGTCGCTGCAGCCGAACGCCGGTTCCCAGGGCGAATACGCCGGCCTGCTGGCGATCCGTGCCTATCACCAGAGCCGTGGCGATGCCCGCCGCGACATCTGCCTGATCCCCTCCTCGGCCCACGGCACCAACCCGGCCACCGCGCACATGGCCGGCATGCGCGTGGTAGTGACCGCCTGTGACGCCCGTGGCAACGTCGATATCGACGACCTGCGGGCCAAGGCCATCGAGCACCGCGAGCACCTCGCCGCACTGATGATCACCTACCCGTCGACCCACGGCGTGTTCGAGGAAGCCATCGGCGAAATCTGCGGGATCATCCATGACAACGGCGGCCAGGTGTACATCGACGGCGCCAACATGAACGCCATGGTCGGCCTCTGCGCCCCGGGCAAGTTCGGTGGCGATGTCTCGCACCTGAACCTGCACAAGACCTTCTGCATTCCTCACGGCGGTGGCGGCCCGGGCGTCGGCCCGATCGGCGTCAAGGCGCACCTGGCGCCCTTCCTGCCGGGCCACGCGCACATGGACAACAAGCAGGGCGCGGTGTGCGCCGCGCCGTTCGGCAGCGCCAGCATCCTGCCGATCACCTGGATGTACATCCGCATGATGGGCGGTGCCGGCCTCAAGCGTGCGTCGCAGATGGCGATCCTCAACGCCAACTACATCGCCCGTCGCCTGGAAGAGCACTATCCTGTCCTCTACACCGGCAGCAACGGCCTGGTGGCGCACGAGTGCATCCTCGACCTGCGCCCGCTCAAGGACACCAGCGGCATCAGCGTCGACGACGTGGCCAAGCGCCTGATCGACTTCGGTTTCCACGCCCCGACCATGTCCTTCCCGGTAGCGGGCACGCTGATGATCGAACCGACCGAAAGCGAGTCCAAGGAAGAACTGGATCGCTTCTGCAACGCGATGATCCGCATCCGCGAAGAGATCCGCGCGGTGGAGAACGGCAGCCTGGACAAGGACGACAACCCGCTGAAGAACGCGCCACACACCGCGGCTGAACTGGTCGGCGAGTGGGCTCACGGCTACAGCCGCGAGCAGGCGGTGTACCCGCTGCCGTCGCTGGTGGAAAGCAAGTACTGGCCGCCGGTCGGTCGGGTGGACAACGTGTTCGGGGATCGCAACCTGGTGTGCGCTTGTCCTTCGATCGAGAGCTACCAGGACGCCTGAGTTTCGGGGTTGACGCGATCAACTGTGGGAGCGGGTTCACCCGCGATGGCGCCGGTGAGGCCACTACCGCAATCGCGGGTGAACCCGCTCCCACAGGGTCGCGATATGCCTGAAGTCACTCTTTGGAGGATCAAGCGATGTCATTAAGCGTCTTCGACCTGTTCAAGATCGGCATCGGCCCCTCCAGCTCCCACACCGTCGGCCCGATGCGCGCTGCCGCGCGCTTCGCCGAAGGACTGCGGCGTGACGGCCTGCTGGCCGCCACCCACAGCGTCAAGGTCGAGCTGTACGGCTCGCTCGGCGCCACCGGCAAAGGCCACGGCAGCGACAAGGCGGTGATCCTCGGCCTGGAAGGCGAGCACCCCGACAGCGTCGACACCGACAGCATTCCCGCCCGCCTGCAGGCCATTCGCGACAGCGGCCGGCTCACCCTGCTCGGCGAGCAGCTCATCGATTTCCACGAAAAACAGCACCTGGCAATGATCCGCAAGCCGCTGGACTACCACCCCAACGGCATGATCTTCCGCGCCTTCGACAGCGCCGGCCTGCAGATCCGCAGCCGCGAGTACTACTCGGTGGGTGGCGGCTTCGTGGTCGACGAGGACGCCGCCGGGGCCAACCGCATCGTCGAGGACAAGACCGCGCTGGCCTACCCGTTCAAGACCGCCCGGGAACTGCTGGCGCACTGCAGCGCGCAACACCTGTCGATCAGCCAGGTGATGCTCGTCAATGAAGCTGCCTGGCGTGCGGAAAGCGAGACCCGCGCCGGCCTGCTGAAGATCTGGCAGGTGATGCAGGATTGTGTCAGCGCCGGCTGTCGTCACGAAGGCATCCTGCCCGGCGGGCTGAAGGTGAAACGGCGCGCCCCGGAGTTGTACCGCCAGCTCTGTTCGAGTCCGGAGGCCAGCTTGCGCGATGCCCTCTCGGTGCTGGACTGGGTCAATCTCTACGCCCTCGCGGTGAACGAGGAAAACGCCTTCGGCGGACGGGTGGTCACCGCGCCGACCAACGGCGCCGCCGGCATCGTGCCGGCGGTCCTGCACTACTACATGCGCTTCATTCCCGGGGCCAACGAAGACGGCGTGGTGCGCTTCCTGCTCACCGCTGCCGCGATCGGCATCCTCTACAAGGAAAACGCTTCGATCTCCGGTGCCGAAGTCGGCTGCCAGGGCGAAGTGGGCGTGGCCTGCTCCATGGCTGCCGGCGCCCTCTGCGAGGTCATGGGCGGCAGCGTGCAGCAGGTCGAGAACGCCGCCGAGATCGGCATGGAACACAACCTGGGCCTGACCTGCGACCCCATTGGCGGGCTGGTCCAGGTGCCCTGCATCGAGCGCAACGCCATGGGCTCGGTGAAGGCGATCAACGCGGTGCGCATGGCCCTGCGCGGCGACGGGCAGCACTTCGTCTCCCTCGACAAGGTCATCCGCACCATGCGCCAGACCGGCGCCGACATGAAAAGCAAATACAAGGAGACCGCCCGCGGCGGTCTGGCCGTCAACATCATCGAATGCTGACACCCCATTGAAACCCAGGAGTCCTACATGTCCACCGAAACACTGCTGAAAACCCCGCTGCACGCCCTGCACCTGGAACTCGGCGCGCGCATGGTGCCCTTCGCCGGCTACGACATGCCGGTCCAGTACCCGCTGGGCGTGATGAAGGAACACCTGCACACCCGCGAGCAGGCCGGCCTGTTCGACGTCTCGCACATGGGCCAGATCCGCCTGCGCGGCGCCGGGGCGGCCAAGGCCCTGGAAAGCCTGGTGCCGGTGGACATCATCGACCTGCCGGTGGGCATGCAGCGCTACGCCATGTTCACCAACGAGCAGGGCGGCATCCTTGACGACCTGATGGTCGCCAACCTGGGTGACGGCGAACTGTTCCTGGTGGTCAACGCCGCGTGCAAGGACCAGGACCTGGCGCACCTGCGCCAGCACCTCGGCAACCAGTGCGAGATCGAAGCGCTGTTCGAGGAACGCGCGCTGCTGGCCCTGCAGGGTCCGGCTGCGGTCAAGGTGCTGGAGCGCCTGGCCCCACAGGTGGCGAAGATGACCTTCATGCAGTTCGCCCCCGTGCAACTGCTGGGCGAAGACTGCTACGTCAGCCGCTCCGGCTACACCGGCGAAGACGGCTACGAAATCTCCGTGCCGGCAGACAAGGCCGAGGCCCTGGCCCGTCGCCTGCTGGCCGAACCGGAAGTCGCCGCCATCGGCCTCGGTGCCCGCGACTCGTTGCGCCTGGAGGCCGGCCTGTGCCTGTACGGCCACGATATGAACACTGAAACCACTCCGGTGGAAGCCAGCCTGCTCTGGGCCGTGTCCAAGCCTCGCCGTGCCGATGGCGCGCGCGCTGGCGGCTTCCCGGGTGCTGCCCGGGTCTTCGCCCAGCAGTTGGAAGGCGTGGCGCGCAAGCGCGTTGGCCTGCTGCCGCAGGAACGCACGCCAGTGCGTGAAGACGCGGAGATCGTCGACGAGGCCGGCACGGTCATCGGTCGGGTCTGCAGCGGCGGCTTCGGCCCGACCCTGGGCGCACCGGTCGCGATGGGCTACCTGGACAGCGCGCACAGCGCCCTCGATACCCAGGTCTGGGCCGTGGTACGGGGCAAGCGCGTGGCGATGAAAGTCAGCAAGATGCCGTTCGTGCCGCAGCGTTACTACCGCGGTTGAGCGCACGACAAAATGTGTCATGGGGCGTTCGGGATATTCGATTTCGAACGCCCTTTCAAACTTTCGAACATGAGCGCGGGCAAGCCTCGAAAAAACATCGCAAAAATCCGCCCGAAAGCAGCTGAAAGGCTGAAAACCAGCGGTCTGCGGGGCTTGTGTTTCCCGGGAGAGTTAGCGTAGAGTCAGCGAACTGTGTTTGCATGGGTCGCTATAGTTCGTGGCCTGGACAGTAGCCTGAGATTCGCTACACAACGTTCGACGTCTCTTACTTTCCTGCAACCCAGCCCAGTACGCTTTCATTACATTCCAATGAAAGAAGCTGTCATCACAATTCAAGTTTCAAAGGAAATTAAGACATGTCTCAACGTCAGAGCGGTACCGTCAAGTGGTTTAACGACGAAAAGGGTTTCGGTTTCATCACTCCTGAGAGCGGTCCGGATCTGTTCGTGCATTTCCGCGCTATCCAGGGCAACGGCTTCAAGAGCCTGAAAGAAGGCCAGAAAGTGACCTTCATCGCCGTGCAGGGCCAGAAAGGCATGCAGGCTGATGAGGTCATCGCTGAAGCCTAAGTCTTCGCGATCCCCGAAAAGCCCCTGTCGATGACAGGGGCTTTTTTTTGCGCGCAATTCCGTAGAATGCACGCTTTTGCGCCAGGAGCTTCACCCGATGCCGAAACCACTGCTCCAGCCACAGGGCGACTTCCCGGTTGCCGGACTGGGCCGCCGCCTTGCGGCGATGTTCTATGACTTCCTGCTCTGCGTTGCCCTGCTGATGGTCACCACCCTGGTCTACAAGATGATTCAGATGGCAATCATCGGCGAGACGCGCATGCGCGCCCTGACCGAGGCCGGCGCCCTGGACGGCGACCCGCTGCTCTCGACGATCCTGGTGTTCACCCTGTTCGGCTTCTTCGCCAAGTTCTGGACCCACGGCGGCCAGACCCTGGGCATGCAGGTATGGGGCGTGCGGGTGCAGAACGCCGACGGCAGCGCGATCAGCCTGTGGCAGGCCCTGCTGCGCTTTGTCATCTCGATCGGTTCGTGGCTGTGCCTGGGGCTGGGATTCTTCTGGGTCTTGATCGACAAGCAGAAGCGCAGCTGGCACGACATGTACTCGGAGACGCAGCTGGTGCGGATTCCCAAGCGCAAGAAGTAAGGGTGTCCTACCTGGTAGGCACAGATAACGGGCATGAAAAAGCCGACCTCGATGGGTCGGCTTTTTCATGCCTGCGAGAAATGGATCATCCCGCCCTGCGCAACAACCAGAGGCCCGCCAGCGCACAGATCACCGCCGGCAGCAGCACCGCCAGCAACGGCGGGAAACCGAACACCTGGCTGGACGGCCCCAGCAGGTCCTGGGCGATGCGGAACACGAAGCCCACCAGCACACCGGTGAACACGCGCTGGCCGAGGGTTACCGAACGCAGCGGACCGAAGATGAACGAGATCGCCATCAACACCAGCGCCGCAGTTACCAACGGCTGCAGGACCTTGGTCCAGAATGCCAGCCAGTAGCGGTCGTTGTTCAGGCCCTGGTCGGACAGGTAATGGATGTAGTCCCACAGCCCGGTGATCGACAGCGACTCAGGCGCCATCACCACGGTATTCAGCAGTTGCGGGGTCAGGGCGACGTCCCAGCGCTCCTCCGGGGTCTTCACCACTTCGGTGTGGTCGCCACGGAACAGGGTGGTGGTGACGTCGGTGAGCAGCCAGTGGTCCTGCTGGTACTGCGCGCGACGGGCGAAGCTGGACGACTGCATGTGCCGCTCGTTGTCGAAGCGGTAACGGGTGACACCCAGCATCAGGCCATTGGGCTGCACCGTGTTGATGTGCACGAATTCCTCGCCCTGGCGGTGCCACAGGCCGCGCTTGGAGGTCTGCGCCTCGCCCCCGCCCTGGGCTAGGGAACGATCGGCCTGGGCCTTGTTCTCGGTGACCGGGGCGACGTACTCGCCGATCAGCACGCCGGCGAGCATCAGCACCAGCATCGGCTTCATCACCGCCCAGACGATCCGGCCGATGGACACGCCGGCAGCGCGCATGATGGTCAGCTCGCTGTTGCTGGCCAGGCTGCCGAGACCGATCAGGCAGCCGATCAGACCAGCCATCGGCAGCATGTCGTAGAGACGCCGCGGCGCGGTCAGGGCGACGAACTGGCTCGCGTCCCAGAGGGTGTAGGTATCGCTGATGTCGCCCATTTCATCGATGAAGGCGAACAGGGACGCCAGGCCGAGAATGATCCCAAGCACGGCGAGGATCGCCATGAACACACTGCTGCCGATGTAACCGTCGAGCTTACGCACGGGCCACCTCCGCACGACGCGCGCGCAGTTTCAGGCGCAGCGGCTCCCAGTACATCAGCCCAAGGCCGATCAGCAGGAACAGCGCGTGCACCGGCCACAGGCCCAGGGCCAGCGGGATCTTGCCTTTTTCCAGGGCGCCGCGGGCGGCAATCAGAATCGTCAGGTAGGCCATATACAGGAGAATCGCCGGCAGCAGCTTGAGGAAACGGCCCTGGCGCGGGTTGACCCGCGACAGCGGCACCGCCATCAGGGTCACGATGAACACCAGCAGCGGCAGCGACAGGCGCCACTGCAGCTCGGCGCGCTCACGCGGGGCGTCGCTCTTGAACAGGTCGGCGGTAGGGATGGCCTCGCGCTCGGTGATGTCCTGGCTGACTTCCGGCTTGGGCAGCAGCACGCCGTAGGTGTCGTACTTGATCGCCCGGTAGTCGGCCTGGCCCGGGTTGCCGTCGTAGCGGTAGCCGTTTTCCAGGATCAGGTAGCGGTTGCCGTCGGCCTGCACTTCCTGGCGCCCCTTCTCGGCCACCAGCACGCTGATGCCGCGGTCCTTGCTCTTGTCGCTGGAGAAGCGTTTCTCGGAGATGAACACCCCGGCCAGGTTGGCGCGGTCATCCGACAGTTGCTCGGTGTAGGTCACCCGGGTGCCGTCGCGCAGGGTCTGGAAGCGGCCCGGCACCAGGGTGTCGAATTCGGTCAGGGCATCCTGCTGGTTGATGATCTGGGCGACCTGGGCAACGCCCTGGGGCGCCAGGCTCAGGCTGATCCAGGCCACCACCACGGCGACCAGCGCGGCCGGCGCCATGGTCATGCGCAGCAGGCGTTGCTGGCTCATGCCGGTGGCGGAAAGCACGGTCATCTCGCTTTCCAGGTACAGGCGACCGTAGGCCAGCAGGATGCCGAGGAACAGCCCCAGTGGCAGGATCAGCTGCAGGAATCCCGGCAGGCGATAGCCCATGATCATGAACAACACGCCCGGATCGAGCATGCCCTGCGCGGCCTGGGCCAGGTATTTGATGAAGCGCCCGCTCATGATGATGACCAGCAGCACGGCGCTGACGGCACTCAAGGTCACCAGGACCTCGCGGGACAGATAACGGAAGACGATCAAACCAGACACTCCTGGGTTGTCAGGCTCGGACAGCCAAACAAGGAAAACGTTGCAACCAACAAGAAGATAGTTGCAGGTGCGTCAATGCACCCGGACTTCGAAGTGCGCGCATTATCCTGTGATTGCCCCTGCCTGTCACTTGGCACCGCGCAATGCTTGAAAACGGGGTTGTCAGCGGCGGCGCACCGGGCTCAAACTGGCGGCTTTCCGTCTGGCCCGCCGAGGGCGGCCAGCTCGCTTCGAGCGCTTGCACAGACAACGCGCACTGACAGTTCATTCGGGGACCCTGACATGGAATTGGTTGTAAAAAGCGTAGCCGCAGCATCCTTGAAAACCGCCACCCTGGTGCTGGCCGTGGGTGAAGGCCGCAAGCTGGGCGCCAGCGCCAAGGCCATCGATGACGCCGCCAAGGGCGCCCTGAGCGCCGTGCTCAAGCGCGGCGATATCGCCGGCAAGGTCGGCCAGACCCTGCTCCTGCCGGGCCTGCCAGGCCTCAAGGCCGAGCGCGTGCTGCTGGTCGGCAGCGGCAAGGAAGACAGCCTGAACGATCGCAACTGGCGCAAGCTGGCCAACGCCGTGCTCGGCGTGCTCAAGGGCCTGGGTGGCGCCGACGCCGTGCTGGCCCTGGACGATATCGCCCTGGTCGGCCGTGACGCCCATTACGGCAAGGCCCGCCTGCTGGCCGAGACCCTGCTCGACGGCGAATACGTGTTCGACCGCTTCAAAAGCCAGAAGGCCGAGCCCCGCGCGCTGAAGAAGATCACCCTGCTCTGCGACAAGGCCGGCCTGGCCGACACCGAGCGCGCCGTGAAGCATGCCAGCGCCATCACCAACGGCATGCGTCTGACCCGCGACCTCGGCAACCTGCCACCGAACGTATGCCACCCGAGCTTCCTCGCCGACGAGGCAAAGAACCTCGGCAAGGCGTTCAAGGGCCTCAAGGTCGAAGTCCTCGACGAGAAGAAGATCAAGGACCTCGGCATGGGCGCGTTCTACGCCGTCGGCCAGGGCAGCGACCAGCCGCCACGCCTGATCGTCATGCAGTACCAGGGCGCGAAGAAGAGCGACAAGCCGTTCGTGCTGGTGGGCAAGGGCATCACCTTCGACACCGGCGGCATCAGCCTGAAGCCGGGCGCCGGCATGGACGAGATGAAGTTCGACATGTGCGGCGCCGCCAGCGTCTTCGGCACCCTGCGCGCCGTGCTGGAGCTGCAGTTGCCGATCAACCTGGTGTGCCTGCTGGCCTGCGCCGAGAACATGCCGAGCGGCGGCGCCACCCGTCCGGGCGACATCGTCACCACCATGAGCGGGCAGACCGTCGAGATCCTCAACACCGACGCCGAAGGCCGCCTGGTGCTGTGCGACACCCTGACCTACGCCGAGCGCTTCAAGCCGCAGGCGGTGATCGACATCGCCACCCTCACCGGCGCCTGCATCGTCGCCCTGGGCAGCCACACTTCGGGCCTGATGGGCAACAACGACGACCTGGTAGAGCAACTGCTCAGCGCCGGCAAGCGCGCCGACGACCGCGCCTGGCAACTGCCGCTGTTCGACGAGTACCAGGAACAGCTGGACAGCCCGTTCGCCGACATCGCCAACATCGGCGGGCCGAAGGCCGGCACCATCACCGCTGGCTGCTTCCTCTCGCGCTTCGCCAAGGCCTACAACTGGGCACACCTGGACATCGCCGGCACCGCCTGGATCAGCGGCGGCAAGGACAAGGGCGCCACTGGCCGCCCGGTCCCGCTGCTGACCCAGTACCTGCTCGACCGCGCCAACGCCTGACCCGGATGCCGGGCGGTCCCGTGACCGCCTGGCGACTGCCTCATGAGCCAAGTCGACTTCTACGTCCTGCCCACCCCCTCGGCCGCCGCGCGCCTGGACTTCGCCTGCAAGCTCTGCGAAAAGGCCTGGCGCCTCGGGCACCGGGTCTACCTGAACTGCAGCGACACTGCGCAGCGCGATGAGCTGGATGCCCGCCTCTGGGCGTTCAAGGGCGAGGCCTTCGTGCCCCACAGCCACGCCGAGGCCGATGCCGCGGCGGCAGTGGCCCTGGGAGTCGGCGACGACCCCGGCGATCACCAGGACCTGCTGGTCAATCTCGACCTGAAAGTCCCGCCGTTCGCTGCGCGCTTCGCCCGTATCGCCGAGATCGTGATCGAGGATCCGGCGATCCGCCAGGCGACCCGAGAGAGTTTCCGCTTCTACCGCGAACAGGGCTATGCTCTGCAAGATCACCGCTTACAGCGATTCTGACGACGATGGACAAACGCCCGCCCCTGCCCCAATCCGCCCATCTGCTGGACGACCTGGAGTCGATCCGCCAGTTGCTGGGAGATGAAACCCTGCAGCCCCCCCTGCTGACCGACACCGTGGAAGAACAGATCCCGCTGCTGCTCGAACCGGCCGAGGACCTCACGCCAGCCGCCCCTGCCGCCGTGCCTGCGGAAGAAGTCGATCCACAAACCCGTCGCCAGGACACCCTGCTGCACCTGGACGCCGAACTGCGTGCTGCGGCGCAGTTGATCATGCAGGACGTGATCGACGATTTCGCCCCGCATATCGAGAACGAGATCAAGCGCCGGCTGGATGCGCGCCTGGAACGCCTGCTCAGCCAGTCCTCCTGAACGGTTCTTGAGACTGACGCGGGCCCTGTGGGAGCGGGTTTACCCGCGATTGCGAGGGTGAATCCACTGCAGTAATCGCGGGTAAACCCGCTCCCACAGGGTCCGCGTCCTGCTTTTGAAGCGCCCCTGCTTATCGCCTCAACCCCCCGCCTCCGTTATACTTCCCGGCTTTCCCGAATAAATGCCATAGGGTCCCCCCGCGCATGGATAAGACCTACCAGCCGCACGCCATCGAAACTTCCTGGTACAACACCTGGGAGTCCGAGAATTACTTCGCCCCGCAAGGCGCGGGCGAGTCGTACACCATCATGATCCCGCCGCCGAACGTCACCGGCAGCCTGCACATGGGTCACGGCTTCAACAACGCGATCATGGACGCCCTGATCCGTTTCCGTCGCATGCAAGGCCGCAACACCCTGTGGCAGCCGGGCACCGACCACGCCGGTATCGCCACCCAGATGCTGGTGGAGCGCCAGCTCGAAGCCAAGGGCCAGAACCGTCACGACCTGGGTCGCGAGAAGTTCCTGGAGAAGGTCTGGGAATGGAAGGATCAGTCGGGTGGCAACATCAGCCGCCAGATCCGCCGCCTGGGCTCGTCCGTGGACTGGAGCCGTGAGCGCTTCACCATGGACGACGGCCTGTCCGAGGCGGTCAAGGAAGCCTTCGTGCGCCTGCATGAAGACGGCCTGATCTATCGCGGCAAGCGCCTGGTCAACTGGGACACCAAGCTGCACACGGCGATCTCCGACCTCGAAGTGGAAAACCACGACGAGAAAGGCCACCTGTGGAACCTGCGCTACCCGCTGGCCGACGGCGCGAAAACCGCCGAAGGCAACGACTTCCTGATCGTCGCCACCACCCGTCCGGAAACCATGCTCGGCGACTCCGCCGTTGCAGTGAACCCGAACGACGAGCGCTACCAGGCGCTGATCGGCAAGTTCGTCGAACTGCCGCTGGTCGGTCGCCGCATCCCGATCATCGCCGACGACTACTGCGACCCCGAGTTCGGTACCGGCTGCGTGAAGATCACCCCGGCCCACGACTTCAACGACTATGAAGTCGGCAAGCGCCACAACCTGCCGCTGCTGAACATCTTCGACAAGAACGCCGTCGTCCTGCCGGCCGCCCAGGTGTTCAACCTCGACGGCACGGTCAACGAATCCATCGATGCCAGCCTGCCGGCCAAGTACGCCGGTCTCGACCGCTTCGTCGCACGCAAGCAGATCGTCGCCGACTTCGATGAGCTGGGCCTGCTGGTCAGCGTCGACGACCACGCCCTGAAAGTGCCGAAGGGCGACCGCTCCGGCACCGTCATCGAGCCGTGGCTGACCGACCAGTGGTACGTCTCCACCAAGCCGCTGGCCGAACCGGCCATCGCCGCCGTGGAAGACGGCCGCATCCAGTTCGTGCCCAAGCAGTACGAGAACATGTACTTCTCCTGGATGCGCGATATCCAGGACTGGTGCATCAGCCGCCAGCTGTGGTGGGGCCATCGCATCCCGGCCTGGTACGACGAGTCCGGCAAGGTCTACGTCGGCCGCAGCGAGGAAGAAGTCCGCGCCAAGCATGGCCTCGGCGCCGACGTGGTCCTGAACCAGGACAACGACGTCCTCGACACCTGGTTCAGCTCCGGCCTGTGGACCTTCTCCACCCTCGGCTGGCCGCAGCAGACCGAATTCCTCAAGACCTTCCACTCCACCGACGTGCTGGTCACCGGCTTCGACATCATCTTCTTCTGGGTCGCCCGGATGATCATGCTGACCATGCACCTGGTGAAGAACGAGGACGGTACCCCGCAGGTGCCGTTCAAGACCGTCTACGTCCACGGCCTGGTCCGCGATGGCCAGGGCCAGAAGATGTCCAAGTCCAAGGGCAACGTCCTCGACCCGCTGGACATCGTCGACGGCATCACCCTCGACGCCCTGCTGGAAAAACGCACCAGCGGCATGATGCAGCCCAAGCTGGCGGAAAAGATCGCCAAGCAGACCAAGGCCGAGTTCCCCGAGGGCATCGCCAGCTACGGCACCGACGCCCTGCGGTTCACCTTCTGCTCGCTGGCGTCCACCGGTCGCGACATCAAGTTCGACATGGGCCGCGTCGAAGGCTATCGCAACTTCTGCAACAAGATCTGGAACGCCGCCCGCTACGTGCTGGACAAGGGCGAGGATTGCGGCCAGAACGGCGAGGCCTACGAGCTGTCGCTGGCCGACCGCTGGATCATCTCGCAACTGCAGCGCACCGAAGCCGAAGTGACCCGCCAGCTGGAGCAGTTCCGCTTCGACCTGGCCGCCCAGGCCCTGTACGAGTTCATCTGGAACCAGTACTGCGACTGGTACCTGGAGCTGTCCAAACCGGTACTGTGGGACGAGAACGCCCCGGTCGAGCGCGCGCGCGGCACCCGTCGTACCCTGGTGCGCGTGCTGGAAGTGGCGCTGCGCCTGGCCCATCCGTTCATGCCGTTCATCACCGAGGAAATCTGGCAGCGCCTGGCGCCGCTGGCCGGTATCGACGGCAAGACCATCATGCTGCAGCCATGGCCCGAGGCGAACGACAGCCGCATCGACGCTGCTGCCGAAAGCGATATCGAGTGGGTCAAGGAACTGATGCTGGGCGTGCGCAACATCCGCGCCGAGATGAACATCGGCCCGGGCAAACCGCTGCAACTGTTCCTCAAGAACGCCACCGCCGAAGACCAGCGTCGCCTCGGCGAGAACGAAGCGCTGCTGAAGAAGCTGGCGAAGATCGAGTCGTTCACCGTGCTCGGCGAACAGGACGAAGCCCCGCTCAGCGCCACCGCGCTGGTCGGTGACCTGCAGGTGCTGGTACCGATGGCCGGCCTGATCGACAAGGACGCCGAGCTGGCCCGCCTGAACAAGGAAATCCAGCGTCTGCAAGGCGAAGTCCAGCGCGTCGGCGGCAAGCTGTCCAACGCCGCCTTCGTCGACAAGGCCCCACCGGCCGTGATCGACAAGGAACGCGCCAAGCTGGCCGAGGCTGAACAGGCCCTGGCCAACTTCACCGAGCAGCACGCGCGTATCGCTGCTCTGTAATCTGAGCTCGACACGGGCCATGTGGGAGCGGGTTTACCCGCGATGAGGAGAGGGGAACACCTTCGGCTACAACGGGGTAACACCCACCCCCCCCCCCCCCCCCGCCCACCCCCCCA
>NZ_JAZDQN010000066.1:0-21950 GCF_036324125.1 Pseudomonas ulcerans
GCTCCGGGGGGGGTGGGTTGACCCCGGTTTGGCCTTGGGATAATCAACAACACCACCCGCGGTAAACCCCGCTCCCACAGGGTCCGCATTGCCTTGTCGGCTCTGGTATCTGAATCCCTTGGCCGGCAACCGAGCATTGCGCCCAACAAATACAGCATTCTGCCGTATTCAACTGCCCACCCCCGCCTCTTACGCTGATCCACATCGAACAACAGCAAAGAGGAATGCCTTCGTGACTGACTACAAGATCGCCCTGGTGGGCTTTGGCGGCGTGAACCGTGGACTGGCGCAGCTTATCGCCGAGCGCAATGCGCAGTGGCGCGCGACCCTGGGCTTCGGCCTGACCATCGTCGGCGTCACCGACCTGTTCCTCGGCTCGGTGCTCAACCGCGCCGGTCTCGACGCCGCCGAACTGGTCGCCCTGCCTGCGGAGAAGGGCGCCCTGGCCAGGATCGCCGGCGGCACCGCCGAGGCTTTCAACGAAACCGTGATCAAGCAGTCCGGCGCCGACATCATTGCCGAAGCCACCTTCACCAACCCGGTCGACGGCGAGCCGGCCGCGACCTTCTGCCGCTGGGCCCTGGAAAGCGGCATCCACGTGGTCACCAGCAACAAGGGCCCGATCGCCCTGCACGGCGCCGAACTCAAGGCCCTGGCCCGCCAGCGCGGGGTGGCCTTCGAGTACGAGGGCGCGGTGATGAGCGGCACCCCGGTGATCCGCGTGGCCCGCCAGGCCCTGGCCGGGTCCGGCTTGCAGGGCTTCGAAGGTATCCTCAACGGCACCTCCAACTATGTGCTGACGCGCATGAAGGAAGGCCTGTCCTTCGCCGAGGCCGTCGCCGAAGCGCAGCAGCTGGGCTACGCCGAAGCCGACCCGAGCGCGGATGTGGAAGGCTACGACGTGCGCCTGAAGGTGGTGATCCTGGCCAACGAACTGCTGGACGCGCGCCTGAAAGTAAGCGACGTGACCTGCTCGGGCATCAGTGCCATCAGCGCTGCGGATATTGCCAAGGCCGAGGCGACCGGACAGTGCTGGAAACTGATCGGCGCCGCGCGAAAGACCAGCGACGGCTCGGTCGAGGCCAGCGTGGAAGCGCGACTGTTGCCCCGGACGCACCCGTTGGCCGGGATTGGCGGGGCGATCAACGCCGTGTCCTTCAACACCGAGCTGCTCGGTGCCGTGACCGTCTCCGGACCTGGAGCAGGCCGCGTGGAAACCGCGTTCGCCCTGCTCTCCGACATCATCGCCCTGCATAACGCCGGCAAACGCTGAGGAGACCGCCATGACCCTGTCCCTGATGACCCTGCAGACGCTCACTCCGACCCATATCGAGGTGTTCAACCCGTTCGACGGCCGCCTGGTCGGTCGCGTGCCGTGCCAGGGTGCGGCGGATGTGCCTGCGCTGGCGCAGCGTGCCCGGGCCGGCGTGGCCGAGAGCGCGGCCATGCCGCGTCATCGCCGCGCGCGGATTCTCGAAGACGCCGCGCGGCGCGTCGAAGCCGAGGCCGATGCGTTCGCCAGCCTGATCGTCGCCGAGGCCGGCAAGACCCTGCGCCAGGCGGAAAAGGAAGTGAAGCGCTGCGTGAACACCCTCAAGCTGTCCGCCGAGGAAGCCCGGCGCAATGCCGGCGAGGTGGTGCCGTTCGATGCCTACGAGGGCTCGGAATCGCGCCAGGGCTGGTTCAGCCGCGAACCGCTGGGCCTGATCGTGGCGATCACGCCATACAACGATCCGCTGAACCTGGTCGCCCACAAGCTGGGCCCGGCCATCGCCGGCGGCAATGCGGTGATCCTCAAGCCTTCGGAACTGGCGCCACTGTCGGCGTTGAAGCTGGTGGACTGCCTGCGCCAGGCCGGCCTTCCGGAAACCGTGGTGACCACCGCCACCGGTGGCATCGAACTGGGCCAGGCGCTGGTGCAACTGCGCGATGCACGGATGATTTCCTTCACTGGCGGCTTTGCCACGGGCGAGGCCATCGCCCGCACGGCCGGCCTGAAGAAGCTGGCCATGGACCTGGGCGGCAATGCCCCGGTGCTGGTGCTGGCCGACTGCGACCTGCTGCCCACCGTGGAGTCCTGCGTTTCCGGGGCGTTCTGGGCCGCAGGGCAGAACTGCATCGGTACCCAGCGCATCCTGGTGCAGCGGGACGTCTACGTGGCATTCCGCGAGCGTTTCGTCACGGCAACCCAGGCCTTGCTGGCGGGGGATCCGGCATGTCGCGAGACGGATGTCGGGCCCATGGTCAGCGAACAGGCCGCGCGGCGTACCGAGCAGCGGGTTCAGGAGGCACTGGACGAAGGTGCCACGCTGCTTTGCGGTCATCGCCGACAGGGTTCGCTGTACGCGCCCACGGTGCTGGAGGACGTCAGCCATGCCAGTCAACTGTGGCAGCAAGAGGTGTTCGCCCCGGTGGTGATCCTGGAGGCGTTCGACGAACTGGACGAGGCCATCGACCTGGCGAACGCCCCGGAATACAGCCTGCACGCGGGCCTGTTCACCCGCGACCTGGGCACCGCCCTGAAACTGGCGCGGCGCCTGGAAGCGGGTGGGGTGATGATCAATGACTCGTCCGACTACCGCTTTGATGCCATGCCTTTCGGTGGCTTCAAGTACGGCAGCCTGGGCCGGGAAGGGGTGAGGTTCGCCTATGAGGAAATGACCCAGCCCAAGGTGGTGTGCCTGAATGCGCTAGGCGAGTGATAGCAGGCACCTCCTTGAACAGTACATAACCCATTGATTTAGCGGGGCAGTGTGGGAGCGGGTTTACCCGCGATTGCGATGGTGAGTTCACCGCCGCCATCGCGGGTGAACCCGCTCCCACAGAGTCCGCGTCGAGCTCACGCCTCGTGCTCTCTACGCGACAGAGCTGGTGGCCTCTCATAGAAAACACATAACTCATTAACCTTGCGAAAGCTGGTGTAGAACCTCCATGGCCTTGGCCGCATCCTGCACGCCGACAAAAATGTGATCGTGATAATACGCCGCCACCACATTGCAACTGATCCCGGCATTCCCCAGCGCCGCCGCGAACGCGGCGGTCAACCCGACGGCCTCCAGCGCGGAATGCACGGTCAGGGTGATCCACGCCGCGACGTAGCCATACTCCAGGCCCAGCGCATCGGCTCGGCCGCGCTCCAGGATTGCGGTCAGCCCTTCCTGTTCGCGGAAGCTGCCAAGCACTTCCTCGTCCTTGAGCAAGGTTGCGTCGGGTACCTGGCAGAACACGTATTCGCCGTCGTTCAGCAGGGGGTTCATGCCGCGCAGCAGCGCGGCGAGGGAGGTTTCGCCAGACATCGGAAGATCGCTCATGGTGAACAGGGGCATCCAGTGTGCTGGCGAATTGCGTCTTGGGGAATCAAAGTTGCTGATGCACGATCAGCAACGCTGATACCTCAATACCGCGCATCCACCGGTTTCTTGTCCTTGGGCCAGTCCTTCACCTTGCCGGCGAAATCCGGCCGTGGCTTGTGGCTGAAGTACTCGGCCACATCCACCGCTTCCTGGTCGGTCAGGCCACCCTGGCCGAGGGGGAAGCCCTCGTGGAAGGCGATCGGCATGTTCTTCTTCACGAACGCCGCGGCGGTGTAGGTGCGGGCCATGCCGGCGCCGATGTTGAAGGAGTCATCGCCCCACAGCGGCGGGTAGACCCACTTGCCGGCGGCATTCCTGATGCCTTCGCCGTCATCGCCATGGCACAGCGCGCACTGCACCGCGTAGAGCTTCTCGCCATTTTCCGGGTTCGGCACGATGGTTGGGTCGATCTTGCCGACGCCACGGCCTTCCACCTTGTCCTGCGGCCTGGTCTCGCGCTTCATCCAGTCGAAATAGGCCACCATCGCTTTCATCTCGACCGATTCCAGCCCTAGCGGCTTGCCATTCATCGAGCGCAGGAAGCAGCCGTTGATACGGTCTTCCAGGGTGATCACCCGCCCGGCCCGCGGCGCATAGCTGGGGAAGAATGCCGATACCCCGACATAGGGCGAGCCGTCCGCCACGGTGCCCGCGTTGAGATGGCAACTGGCGCAGTTGAGGGCATTGCCGACGTTGGCCGGGAGCAGTTCGTGGGTGTTGGTGTTCAAGCGTGCGCCGAGGATCAGCTGGTCGGCATTCGGCTCCTTGAGCAGGTCGGCCAGGCGTGGGGTTTCGAAGGGGCGGTTGTCGAGATTCTTGACATCGAGGCGCTTGCGCATCTCCGCCACCGTGGCGGCGGGGATCGCCTTGGCGGCCTGGCGTCCCCAGCTGTCGCGGGTGAAGTTGAGGATCTCGGCGATCTCCTGGTCGCTGAGGCGGGCGAACGACGGCATGCTCAGTGCCCGGGCGTTGTCGACGGTCTGCGCCGAGCGCCAGCCGGTCAGGGTGATGTGCACCAGGGTGGAGGGATCTTCCGACATCAGCACCGGGTTGCCGGCCAGCGGCGGGAACACGCCCTTGACCCCGGCACCGTCGGCGCGGTGGCAGTCGGCGCAGAATTGCTGGTAGCCGAGGCCGCCACGGGAAGCCAGCAGGCCGGTCGGGGTGGTGGCGCGGGGCGTGATAACCGGTGCCGGGCCCTGGGCGACCTGCATCGGCTTGTCATGTTCGGACGAGGGCAGTGACTTCAGGTACACGCCTACCGCGCGCAGGTCGCTGTCCTCCATGTACTGGGTGCTGTGCTGGACCACGTCGACCATGTTGCCGGACACCGTGCCATGGCTGTTGCGTCCGGTCTTGAGCATCTCGGCGGTCTGCTCCGGGGTCCACAGGTTGCGCAGGCTCAACGCGCGCCAGCCTTCCACGGTCTCGCCGGCGAGGAAGTATTCGCCCTGCCTGCCGGCTTCGGACAAGGTCTTCTCCTGGAAGCCGATGCCCCGTGGCGTATGGCAGGCGCCGCAGTGGCCGAGGCCCTGGACGATATAGGCGCCGCGGTTCCATTGCGCGCTCTGCGCGGGGTTGGCGGCGAACACCTTGTCGTCGAGGAACATCCAGTTCCACAGGGTCAGGCCCCAGCGCTGGTTGAACGGGAAGCCCATCTCCAGGGCACGGTTTTCCTGGCGAACCGGATTGACCCCTTGCATCAGGTAGGCATACAGCGCCTGCATGTCTTCGCCGCTGATCCGCGCGTAGGAGGGGTAGGGCATGGCCGGGTAGAGATTGTCGCCGTTGGCCGTCACGCCCTTGCGCATGGCCCGGTCGAACTGTTCGAAGGAGTAGTTGCCGATGCCGGTTTCCCGGTCCGGAGTGATGTTGGTGGAGTAGAGCACGCCGAACGGCGTCTCCAGGGCCAGGCCGCCGGCCATGGGTTTGCTGCGGTCGGCACCGGTGTGGCAGGCCACGCAATCGCCGAGGCGGGCGACATAGCGGCCGCGCTCCACCTGGGCACGGGTGAGGTTGTCGAGGTCGGCGGCGTAGTCGGCAGGAAGGTCATCGATGATCTGTGGGGCGCTGGCGTTGTCGCTGGCCCATGCCGGGGACAGGGCGCTGGCCAGCAGGGCGGCAGCGAGGGTTTGCACGGTTATGTTCATGAACGATCAGGTCCGTTTGATAGTCGTTATGTTTTTTAGTTATTGGTTCCTTACTTTTGGTTATTTGCTTTGCGCGCGTAGTGATCTTCATCAATGAATTGCTTGCAAAGTACAGATGCGTCTTTCATTGACCCACTCTCTGGTCGGGTTAGGCATGATGGTGGCCTTGACCAGGCATTTCGGGAGGAAATCAATGAACGACTACATGCTGCTGATGCACCGTGATGCGCACAATCCGCAGGCCGCTGCCGATCCTGAGCGCTGGGGCGAATACCTGGCCTGGCTGCAGGGCACCGGGCAGTTCGACGGCGGCAGTTCGATCGGTACCGGGCTGCGGCTGCGCAAGGGCCGGCCGGAGCAGCCGGATGACAGCGACCTCAGTGGCTTTATCAGGGTGCGTGCGGCCAGCCTTGAAGAGGCCAAGGGGTTTCTTTCCGGCAATCCGGTGTATGAAGCCGGCGGTACCGTGGTCATCCGCGAGCTGCCACGCAACTGACGTCGACAGGAAGGCCATGACAGCGCTCCGGCATCTAGTTAATGTATTAACTTTCTCGCCGCCAAGGAGCGCACCCATGCAGTACAGCCAGGCCACCACCCCCACCGAACAACCCCAGCGCCTGATCAACCGCCTGTCCCGGCACTGGGCACACAAGTTCCAGGTCGAGCAGCAGGATGGCCAGAGCCGCATCGATTTCGGCGGCAGTGGCTGCCTGCTCAAGGTCGTGGCAGAGGGCCTGTGGGTCGAGGCCTGGGCGCCGGCAGAGGAGATGGATGAGCTGGAAGTGGTGATCGTCGATCATCTGCAGCGCAATGCTGCGGCCGGGGAGACGCTGAGCTTCGCCTGGCAGCGTCGTGACTGAGCAGCGGGCCTCGCCTCAAGGCCACGGGTAGAACGTTTGCGCCCGGGCAGCGTCAGAGTCAGCAACGACCAGACGTTGAAGGGAGGTGATGATGACGGCTCCAGATCCGCGGTACGTGCAATGGCTGGTGGACCGCTCGATGCTCAAGGCGGCCCGCGAGCGCGCCAAGACCTACGCCGGCCAGTCGCGCCTGTGGCAGAACCCCTATGCCGAGGCACGGCCGAGAAGGGCCATCGAGATCGCCTCGGCCTGGCTGACGGTGTACCCGGATTCGATCATCGGCCCCGAGGAGGCCTCCGTGCTCGACGCCCTCGGCGCCGAAGTTCTGTGGAAAGGGCTCTCGGAGCTGGGCATCCAGGGCATCCACACCGGCCCGATCAAGCGTTCCGGGGGGATCCGTGGCGAAGCCTTCACCCCGAGCATCGACGGCAATTTCGACCGCATCAGCCTCGATATCGACCCGCTCTATGGCAGCGAGCAGCAACTGGTCCACCTGAGTCGCATGGCGGCGGCGCACAACGCGGTGACCATCGACGACTCGATTCCCTCCCACACCGGCAAGGGCGCCGACTTCCGCCTGGCCGAACTGGCCCATGAGGACTATCCCGGGATCTACCACTTGGTCGAGATCCGCGAGGAAGACTGGGGCCTGTTGCCGGAGGTGCCGGAGGGGCGCGACGCGGTCAACCTGAGCCCGGCGCAGTGCGATGAACTCAAGCTGCGCCACTACATCGTCGGCCAGTTGCAGCGGGTGATCTTCTTCGAGCCCGGCGTGAAGGAGACCGACTGGAGCGCCACCGCGCCCGTCACCGGCGTGGACGGCAAGACCCGGCGCTGGGTCTACCTGCACTACTTCAAGGAGGGCCAGCCGTCGCTGAACTGGCTCGACCCGACCTTCGCCGCCCAGCAACTGATCATCGGCGACGCCCTGCACTCCATCGACTGCCTCGGCGCCCGCGGCCTGCGCCTGGACGCCAACGGCTTCCTCGGCGTGGAGATGCGCGCCAACGATACCGCCTGGTCGGAAAGCCACCCGCTGTCGCTGACCGGCAACCAGCTGCTCGGCGGCATGATCCGCAAGGCCGGGGCCTTCAGCTTCCAGGAACTGAACCTGACCCTCGACGACATCGCGCAGATGTCCAGGGGCGGCGCAGACCTGTCCTATGACTTCGTCACCCGTCCGGCCTACCAGCACGCGCTGCTCACCGGCGATACCAGCTTCCTGCGCCTGATGCTCGGCGAGATGCAGCGTTTCGGCATCGACCCGGCCTCGCTGATCCATGCCTTGCAGAACCACGACGAACTGACCATCGAGCTGGTGCATTTCTGGACCCTGCACGCCAACGACATGTTCCTCTACAAGGGTCAGACCTTCCCCGGCAGCATCCTGCGCGAGCATATCCGCGAGGAAATGTACGAACGCCTGTCCGGCGAACATGCGCCGTACAACCTGCGTTTCGTCACCAATGGCGTGTCCTGCACCACGGTGAGCATCATCACCGCGGCCCTGGGCATCCGCGACCTGGCGCAGATCAGCGGCGAAGAGCTGGCGCTGATCCAGAAGATCCATTTGCTGCTGGTGATCTACAACGCCATGCAGCCGGGGGTGGTCGCGCTGTCCGGCTGGGACCTGGTGGGCGCGCTGCCGCTGGCCGCCGAGGAGGTGGCCGAGCGCATGCTCGACGGCGACACGCGCTGGATCCATCGCGGCGGCTACGACCTGGTCGACCTGGCGCCCGAGGCCAGCCGCTCGCTGCGTGGCATGCCGCGTGCGCGAGCCTTGTACGGCAGCCTGACCCGCCAGTTGCAGCAGCCCGATTCCTTCGCCAGCCAGGTGAAGAAGGTCCTGGCCGTGCGTCAGGCCTATGGCATTGCCTCAAGTCGCCAGGTGCTGGTGCCCGAAGTGCAGAACCCGGGGTTGCTGGTGATGGTCCACGAACTGCCGGCGGGGAAGGGCACGCAACTGACGGCGCTGAACTTCGGCCGCGAGACCATCGCCGAGGAAATCGTCCTGGAAGGCTTCAGTCCCGGCCCGGTGGTGGACATGCTCAGCGAGACGCTGGAGGGCGACCTGCGTGAAGACGGCCGCCTGCTGATCAACCTCGATCCTTTCGAAGCCCTGTCGCTGCGTATCGTCAGCAGTACCGGGCATGTCTGATCGGGGCTGCGAAGCAGCCCCGATCAGCCGGATCGATCAGCCGACCTGACCCGTTTCCTCCTTGAACCGCAACCGCCACCCATGCAGCAGCGGCTCGGTGTAGCCACTTGGTTGCTCCCGTCCCTTGAACACCAGGTCGCAGGCCGCGCGGAATGCATGGGACTGCTCGAACCCCGGCGCCATCGGCCGGTACGCCGGGTCGCCGGCATTCTGCTGGTCCACCACCGCCGCCATGCGCTCCAGCGTCCCGCGTACCCGCGTCCCATCCACCACGCCGTGGTGCAGCCAGTTGGCCACGTGTTGCGCCGAGATACGCAGGGTCGCGCGGTCTTCCATCAGCCCGACATCATGGATGTCCGGCACCTTGGAACAGCCCACGCCCTGTTCCACCCAACGCACCACGTAGCCGAGGATGCCCTGGCAGTTGTTGTCCAGCTCGGCCTGGACCTCGCTGTCGCTCCAGTCCCGCGCCGCACTCACCGGTACGCTCAGCAGGTCGTGCAGCAGCGCCTGGCGTTCCTGTGCCAGGTCAATGGACTCCAGTCCCGCCTGGACCGCCTGCACATCCACCTGGTGGTAGTGCAGGGCATGCAAGGTGGCGGCGGTCGGCGAGGGCACCCACGCCGTGTTCGCGCCGGCCTTGGGATGGGCGATCTTCTGTTCCAGCATGGCCGCCATCAGGTCCGGCATCGCCCACATGCCCTTGCCGATCTGCGCCCGACCGCGCAGGCCGCAGGCCAGGCCCACCAGCATGTTGTTGCGCTCGTAGGCCTGGATCCATGCGCAGCCTTTCATGTCGCCCTTGCGCAGCATGGCGTCGGCTTCCATGGCGCTGTGCATCTCGTCGCCGGTGCGGTCGAGGAAGCCGGTGTTGATGAACACCACCCGCTGCGCCGCCTCGGCGATGCACGCCTTGAGGTTGACGCTGGTGCGCCGCTCCTCGTCCATGATGCCCATCTTCAGGGTATGCCGCGCCAGGCCGAGCAGGTCTTCCACGCGCCCGAACAGGCGGTTGGCGAACGCCACTTCCCGCGGGCCATGCATCTTCGGCTTGACGATGTAGACGCTGCCGGCGCGGGAATTGCCCTTGCGTTGCAGGTCGTGCATCGCGGCGAGGCTGGTGACCACGGCATCGAGGATGCCTTCGGCAATCTCCCGGCCGTCCTGGTCGAGGATCGCCGGATTGCTCATCAGGTGGCCGACATTGCGCACGAACAGCAACGAGCGCCCCGGCAGGACCAGCTCGCCGCCGTCACGTCCGACGTAGCGGCGATCCGGGTTCAGGGTGCGGGCAAAGGCCTTGCCGCCCTTGCTGACCTGCTCGCTCAGGTCACCCTTCATCAGGCCCAGCCAGTTGCGATAGACCAGCACCTTGTCCTCGGCATCCACCGCCGCGACCGAGTCTTCGCAGTCCATGATGGTGGTGATCGCCGACTCCACCAGCAGGTCCTTGACCCCGGCCGGGTCAGTGGCGCCGATCGGGCTGGCGCGGTCGACCTGGATCTCGACATGCAGGGCGTGGTTCTTCAGGAGCAGGGCAATTGGCGCCTGGGCATCGCCCTGGTGACCGGCGAACTGGTCGGCGTTGACCAAGCCCGTGGCAGCCCCGTTGGCCAGCGCGACCTGCAGTGCGCCATCCACCACCCGATAAGCCTGGGCGTCGGCATGGGAGGCTCCTTCGAGGGGGAAGACTTCGTCGAGCAGCGCCTTCGCCCAGGCCACTACCCGTGCGCCACGCAGCGGGTTGTAGCCGGCGGTTTTCTGCGCGCCTTCTTCCTCGCCGATGACATCGGTGCCATACAGGGCGTCGTACAGCGAGCCCCAGCGCGCATTGGCGGCATTCAGCGCGTAGCGTGCGTTCATCACCGGGACCACCAGCTGCGGCCCGGCCTGGGTGGTGATTTCATGGTCGACATTGGCGGTGCTGACTCGCACCTCGGCAGGCTGCGGCAGCAGGTAGCCGATCTCTTCGAGGAAGGCGGTGTAGGCCGGCAGGTCGGCCACCGGTCCCGGATGACGGCGATGCCATTCGTCCAGGCGGGCCTGCAGGCTCTCGCGCTCGGCCAGCAGGGCGCGGTTCTCCGGCGCCAGGTCATGGACCAGCGCGTCCAGGCCGTGCCAGAAGGCCTCGGCGCTGACGCCGGTGCCTGGCAAGGCTTCATCCTCGATGAAGCGCTTGAGGTTTTCCGCCACCTGCAAGCGGTGGCACTGCGTACGTTGGCTCAACGTGGACTCTCCTTCACGACGGGTCATTCAAAGGGCTGCCGCGCCGACGGCGGCGACCTGTGCATCCTGTTCCGACTTCACCCCGGACACGCCCACGGCACCGACCACCTGGCCGTCCACCAGCACCGGCACGCCACCTTCCAGCGAGGTCAGCAGCGGCGCGCTGACGAAGGCCGTGCGCCCGCCGTTGACCATGTCTTCGTAGCCTTTGGTCGCGCGCCGGCCGAGGGCGGCGGAGCGGGCTTTCTCGGTGGCGATGTAGGCGCTGATCGGCGCACAGCCGTCGAGGCGTTCCAGGGCCAGCGGGTGGCCGCCGTCATCGACGATCGCCACGCTGACGTTCCAGCCGTTGCGCCGGGCCTCATCGCGGGCAGCGGCGAGGACGCGGGTGATGTCGCTGTGTTCCAGTACGGCTTTACGTTGCATGGGGTTGCTCCTGGGCAAGGGCTTCTTCGACCAGCTCGATCCAGTGCCGCACGGGCGTGCGCCCGGCACCGTCGAGATGGGTTTGGCAGCCGATATTGGCGGTGACGATGATTTCCGGGTTGCCGCTCTCCAGCGCGTTGAGCCGGTTGTCGCGCAGGCGCCGGGACAGCTCGGGCTGGGTCAGCGAATAGGTACCGGCCGAACCGCAGCAGAGGTGGCTGTCGGGTACGTTGGTGAGGCTGAAACCGAGGCGGCCGAGCACGGCTTCGACGGCGCCGCCGAGTTTCAGGGCGTGCTGCAGGGTGCAGGGGCAATGGAAGGCCAGGCGGCGCTCGGCATGGATGCCCAGGTCTTCCAGTGGCTCGGCGCCGAGCACCTGGGCCAGGTCGCGGCTCAGGGCGCTGACCCGTTCGGCCTTGGCCGCATAGGCCGGATCCTGTTCCAGCAGGTGGCCGTAGTCGCGGACGAAGGCGCCGCAGCCGCTGGCGGTCTGCACGATGGCTTCGGCGCCGGCCTCGATGGCCGGCCACCAGGCGTCGATATTGCGCCGGGCCCGCTCCAGGCCCTGTTCCTGGGCGTTCAGGTGATAGTCGATGGCCCCGCAGCAGCCCGCCTTCCGCGCCGCGACCACGGAAATCCCCAGGCGGTCGAGCACCCGGGCCGCTGCCGCATTGGTGTTGGGCGACAGCGACGGCTGCACGCAGCCTTCGAGCATCAGCACCTTGCGTGGGTGGCGGCTGGCCGGACGCGCCTTGGCCTGCGGCGCATGGCGCGGCAGCTTGGCCTTGAGCGTCGCCGGCAGCAGGGGGCGGAAGACCTGGCCGGTACGGCTCAGCGCCTTGAACAGCGCCGGCCGCGGGACCACGGCGCGCAGGCCCTGGCGCAGCAGGCGCTCGCCCAGCCCGCGCGGCACCTGCTGTTCGACCACGGCGCGGCCGATATCCAGCAGGTTGTGGTACTCCACGCCAGATGGGCAGGTGGTCTCGCAGTTGCGGCAGGACAGGCAGCGGTCCAGGTGCTCGCGGGTGCTGGCCGTGACGTCCTGGCCTTCGAGCACCTGCTTGATCAGGTAGATGCGGCCGCGCGGGCCGTCGAGTTCGTCGCCCAGCAACTGGTAGGTGGGGCAGGTGGCGGTACAGAAGCCGCAGTGCACGCAGGAACGCAGGATGCGCTCGGCTTCCTCGGCGCGGGGCAGGCTCCTGGCCTGTTCACTCAGATGGGTTTGCATGACGTCTCAGACCTCCGCGTAGAGTCGGCCAGGGTTGAAGATGCCCTGGGG
The DNA here is from genome assembly GCF_036324125.1 of Pseudomonas ulcerans. Taxonomy (NCBI): domain Bacteria; kingdom Pseudomonadati; phylum Pseudomonadota; class Gammaproteobacteria; order Pseudomonadales; family Pseudomonadaceae; genus Pseudomonas; species Pseudomonas ulcerans. The sequence continues at coordinate 12,453 of NZ_JAZDQN010000066.1, forward strand.
ATCGAGCTGTTTCTTCAGGCGCTGGTGGTAGCGCAGCAGCAGGGGTGGCAAGGGCTGGAACGGCGCGTCGCTGGTGCCGTAGCAAGTGGCATGGCCACCGACTGCGCTGACGCTGTGGCGGATCGTTTCGGCGGGGGCGTCTGACATCAGCCAGCGCTGCGCGCCGGCCCAGTCCAGCAGTTGCCGGCCTGGAATCTGCAGCGCTGGCGTGTGGCTGGGTACGCTGAGGCGCCAGAGCGTCTGCCCGCTGGCGAAGAACGCCAGGCGCTGTTCGCGCAGTTGCGTCCAGTAGTCGCTGTCCAGGGGTTCGCCGCCGAGGCGCTTGCAGGCGGAGCGGACCGAACCTTCGCCGCCTTCGAGCCGCAGGTGCAGGGCTTCGCCGTCGTGGCAGGCGGCGCTGATGGGCAGCGGCTGCTGGCCCCATTCCGCCAGTTCGCAAAGGGCGGTGGCGGCATCCATTTCCAGGCGCAGGCTGACGCAGGTACGCGGCTTCGGCAGGACCTTCAGCGACACCTCGGTAATCAGTCCCAGGCAACCAAAGCTGCCGGCCAGCAGGCGCGACAGGTCGTAGCCGGCGACGTTCTTCATCACCTCGCCGCCAAAGCGCAGCAACTGGCCGTGGCCTGTGATGACCCGGGTACCCAGCACATGGTCGCGCGCCGAGCCGGCCCAGGGCCGGCGTGGGCCGGAAAGGCCGCTGGCGATGGCCCCGCCGAGGGTGGCGCCGTCGCCCAGGTGCGGCGGCTCGAACGGCAGCCGCTGGCCGCGTTCATCGAGGGCCGCCTCGATTTCCGCCAGCGGCGTCCCGGCGCGGGCGCTGAGCACCAGTTCGGTCGGATCGTAGCTGACGATGCCGCGGTGGGCGCGGGTGTCCAGCATTTCGCCGGCCACCGGACGGCCAAGCATGGCCTTGCTGTTGCCGCCCTGGATACGCAATGGGGTGCGAGCGTCGAGGGCCTGGTTGACCTGCTCCAGCAGGGCGGTGCTGTGATCGTTGTCCATCAGAAGCGCTCCAGTTCCGGGAACGGCAGTTTTCCCTGGTGGATATGCATCGAGCCGAACTCGGCGCAGCGGTGCAGGGTGGGGATGTTCTTGCCCGGGTTGAGCAGGCCGGCGGGATCGAAGGCGTGCTTGACCGCATGGAACAGGGTGATTTCCTCGCTGCTGAACTGGGCGCACATCTGGTTGATCTTCTCGCGGCCGACGCCGTGCTCGCCGGTGATGCTGCCGCCCACCGCTACGCACAGTTCGAGGATGCGCGCGCCCAGGGCCTCGGCGCGCGCAAGCTCGCCGGGCTGGTTGGCATCGAAGAGGATCAGCGGGTGCATGTTGCCGTCGCCGGCATGGAACACGTTGGCCACCCGCAGGCCGAACTCCCGCGACAGTTCCTCGATGCCGCGCAGCACTGCCGGCAGCTCGCGCCGGGGGATGGTGCCGTCCATGCAGTAGTAGTCGGGGGATATCCGCCCGACCGCCGGAAAGGCGTTCTTGCGCCCGGCCCAGAAGCGCACGCGCTCGGCTTCGTCGCGGGCCAGGCGCACATCGGTGGCGCCGGCCTGCTTGAGTACCGCTTCGACCCGCTCGCAATCCTCGCGCACGTCGGCCTCGACGCCGTCCAGCTCGCACAGGAGCATGGCCGCCGCGTCCACCGGGTAGCCGGCGTGGATAAAGTCCTCGGCGGCGCGGATCGACAGGTTGTCCATCATCTCCAGGCCGCCGGGGATGATGCCGGCGCCGATGATGTCGGCCACCGCGCGCCCGGCCGCTTCCACCGAGTCGAAGCTGGCCAGCAGCACCCGCGCCACCTGGGGCTTGGGCAGCAGCTTGACGGTGACCTCGGTGACGATGCCGAGCATGCCCTCGGAGCCGGTGAACAGCGCCAGCAGGTCGAAGCCGGGCGAATCCAGGGCGTCGCTGCCGAGGGTCAGGTGCTCGCCCTCGACGGTGAGGATGTCCACGCGCAGCAGGTTGTGCACGGTCAGGCCGTACTTCAGGCAGTGCACGCCGCCGGCGTTCTCGGCGACATTGCCGCCGATGGAACAGGCGATCTGCGAGGACGGGTCGGGGGCGTAGTACAGGCCGTGGGGCGCCGCGGCCTGGGAGATGGCCAGGTTGCGCACGCCGGGCTGGACGCGGGCAAAGCGCCCTTGCGGGTTGACCTCGATGATCCGGTTGAAGCGCGCCATCACCAGCAGGATGCCTTTTTCCAGGGGCAGGGCGCCGCCGGACAGGCCGGTGCCGGCGCCGCGAGCGACCACCGGGACCTGGTTGGCGTGACAGAGCTTGAGCAGGGTCTGTACCTGCTCCATGCGCTCCGGCAGGACCACCAGCAAGGGCACCACACGATAGGCGGACAGGCCGTCGCACTCGTAGGGGCGCAGGTCTTCGGCGCGGTGGAGGATTTCCAGGTCGGGCAGGGCGTGGCGAAGCTGTGCCAGCACTTTCGCCTTGTCGACCGCAGGCAGCGCGCCATCGACGCGCTCGTCGTAGAGGATGTTCATCAGGCTCGGACGTCCGTTTCTTGTTGTTGGGCTGAACGCTGTCCAGACTGCGCGCGGGCCAGGGAAGCGTCGATGGGCAGGCGAACTGGTCCTACCAGTTTTTGCGCGGGATCGCTGACAAAGGTGGCTGTTTCACGGATTTCGCCGATACACTCGGTGCAGAAGTCAGCATCGATTTTTCATCTGGTCCTACCAGTTGAAGGGAGTGTTCCGATGGGCGAAAACAAGACCCAGATCGCCGACCAGGTTGCCGCGCGGATCGAAAAACTGATCGTCGATGGCGTGCTCAAGGTCGGCCAGGCCCTGCCATCGGAGCGGCGCCTGGTGGAAAAGCTCGGTTGTTCGCGCTCGGCCTTGCGCGAGGGGCTGCGCATCCTGCGCGGGCGCGGCATCGTCGACACCGAGCATGGCCGGGGCTCCTTCGTCGCCGACCTGAACCGCACCGAGGACGCCACGCCGCTGATGCACCTGTTCAGCTCGCAGCCGCGCACCCTGTTCGACCTGCTGGAAGTGCGTGCGCTGCTGGAGGGTGAGTCGGCGCGGCTGGCGGCCTTGCGCGCCACCGATGTGGACCGCTTGCTGATCAAGCGCCGTTTCGACGAGATGGTGGCCTTCCATGAAGACCCGCAGGCCCAGGACGCCCGCGAACAGGCGCGGCTGGACCATGCCTTCCACCGGGCGATCAGCGAGGCCTCCCACAATCCGGTGCTGGTGCATACGCTGCAGGGGCTCAACGAGCTGATGCTCAGCACCGTGTTCGCCTCGGTGAACAACCTCTACTGCCGCCCGGCGCAGAAACGCCAGATCGACCGCCAGCACACCAAGCTGTATCACGCGGTGATGGAGCAGTTGCCGGAACAGGCGCAGCGTGCGGCGCGGGAGCACATCACCAGCATCCGCGACAACCTGCGGGAGATCGAGCAGGAGGAGCAGCGGCTGGTGCGGGCGACGATGCGCCTGGAAGGATGGGGGTAGCGGGGCAGCAAAAAGGCGACCGATGGTCGCCTTTTGTTCGATTCGCCCGCTGTCAGTGAGCGCGGGCTGGCTTTTGCCGGCTCTGAAGATCCCTGGCGACCCTGATCGTTACTTTTTCGAAGTCGTGGCTCGCTTCGCTCGGGTCGATCCGCCATCGCGCATTCCAAGTTTTACCTGCAGGCCGGGAGGAAATGTCTCGGATGCCTTGCGGGCGCGTTTGAAATCAGCGCTGGTCATCTCCCTTACTTCACCTTCTGCATTCACCAGCGGTTGATCAGTGGTTCCCATCGTCATTTACCTCTCGTCCGGTCGCGTATGCCTGGCCACAAAGCCCCCGACGGGGTACGCATCCATGCGCTGGCGTCGTTGAGGCTAGTCGCTCGCAAGACGGCCTGTCTCCGGAAACCTCCCCCTCAGAAGACTATTTCGTAACTGACGATGACCCGATTCTCATCCACCCCATCCTGCAGGCTCGATCGCGCCGTGGCATTGCGCCAGCGCAGCCCGAGGTTCTTCAGCGGTCCGCTTTGCACCACATAGGCCAGGTCCGTGGTGCGTTCCCATTCGTGGCCATCCTCGCCGGCGGCCCGCAACAGCGCGGCCTTGCGGGTGGAGACATGGCTGACGTCCACATCGTCGCCCTTCACGTAGCGCAAGGTGAAGGTCAGCCCCGGAATGCCCAGCGCCGCGAAGTCGTAGTCGTAGCGCGCATGCCAGGCCCGTTCGTCCTGCAGGGAGAAGGTGTAGGCCTGCTGCTCGCTGAACAGGTAGGTATCGGTGCCGCCGAGATAGGCGTAGGCCGTGTCGCCGGAGACTTTCTGGTAGCCGCCGCTGATCCGGTGCCCGCCCAGTTGGTAGCCGAAGTTGCTGCTGATCGCCCGGTTGTCCACCTCACCGATCCGCGCCGCACCCGATTCCCGCGCGGTGAAGTGGCGGATCTCGCCGAAGGCCTTGCCCGGCCCCAGCGCCACGGCGTATTTCACGCCGAGGTAGGTGCGGCGGTAGAAGTCTTCCAGGTCGCTGGCATGGGCGCTGAGGGTGAGGTCGGCGACGGGCTGCCAGTCGACACCGCCGTAGCGGTAGCTGTCGCTGTGCACGGCGGCCGACCAACTGCCGACCTGGGCCATGGTGGTCAGGTCCTCGGAGTTCGCCGAGTCCCGTTGTTTGACCTTGTCGACCCGGCCGAAGTGGACGGTGAAGTCGCCGAGGTCGCGGGAGGTCAGTTGCCCGCCCTCGAAGTATTGCGGCAGCAGCCGGCTGTTGTTCGAGGCCAGCAGCGGCAGCACCGGGTTGAGGCCGCCATAGCGCAGTTCGGACTTGCCGATGCGCAGTTTGGCGGTGAGCAGGGCCTTGGCGTAGTCGTCCTCGGCCCGGCCATCCGCATTGCGCGGCAGCAAGCCGGTGCCGGAGCGCTGCTGGCCCGAATCCAGCTTCAGCCCGAGCATGCCTACGGCATCCAGGCCGAAGCCCACCGGACCCGGGGTAAAGCCGGATTGCCAGTTGAGGATGAAGCCCTGGGCCCATTCCTCGCGTTTCGACTGGCTGGGAAAACCGTCGCGAAAATCCCGGCTGAAGTAGAAGTTGCGCAGCTCAAGCTTGCCCTTGCCGTCGTCGATGAAACCGGCCGACGCATTCGCTGCGAGCACGGCGCAGCCCAGCCCCGCGCCCGCGGCGCGGGCCAGGCGGTAGGTATCTTTTGTCATTGTTCTTACCTGTGGGGTGGGGCTCAGGCTTTGGCCGGGTTCTTCACGCACAGCGCAATGAGCAGCACGCTGGCGAGGATCAGCGGGACGATGGAGAGCATGCCCATGTAGCTGATGCCGGTGAGGTCGTTGACGAAGCCGACCATGGCCGGGGAGACGATGCCGCTCAGTTGCCCCAGGGAGTTGATCGCCGCCGTGCCCGTGGCGATGCCGAGCCCGGAGAACGTCGACTGGGGGATGGTCCAGAACACCGGGATGGCGATGAAGGTGCCGGCGGTGGCGAGCACCAGGGCCAGCATCAGTGCCACCGGGTTGCCCGAGAAACTGCAGGCGAGGATATAGCCCAGGGCCGAGGCGACCATGCACCAGAGCAGGTAGCTCTTGCGATCGCCGGTGCGGTCGGAGCGGCGGGTGACGACCAGCATGCCGATGCACGCCACGACATAGGGCGAGGCACTGAGCAGGCCGACGGTGAGCAGGTCGTGCACGCCGGACATCTGGATCAGGTTGGGCATCCAGAAATTCAGGCCGTAGCTGGCGCTCTTGATCACGAAGTAGATCAGCGCGAACACCGCCACTTCCCGGGTCAGCAGTACTCGCCACAGCGCGCCGTGATTGTGGTCGCCACCCTTGCGGTCGGCCTGGAGGTTGTCCTTGAGCTGCTGTTTTTCCTCGGCGTTGAGCCAGCGCGCCGAATCGATGTCCTTGTCCAGCTTCCACAGCACCGCGATGCCCAGCAGCACGCACGGCAACCCGGAGAGCAGGAACAGCCAGTGCCAGCCGGCCAGGCCGAGCAAGCCGTCCATCCGGCCGAGGATCAGCCCGGCGGCTGGCGAGCCCAGGGCGCCGGCCAGGGGCACGGCGAGGAACCACAGGCCATTGATCCGCGCGAGGTAGCGCTTGGGAAACCAGCAGGCCAGGTAGAACAGGATCGCCGGGCCGAAGCCGGCTTCCATCACGCCGATCAGGAAGCGCAGGAAGTACAGGGTGTACTGGGTGTAGGCGAACACCAGGGCGGCGGTGGCCAGGCCCCAGGACACCATGATCCGGCAGATCCACGCTGGCGCCCCGTACTTCTTCAGGCCCCAGCTGCTGGGCACCTCGAACAGCACGTAGCCGATGAAGAACATGCTCGCGGCCAGGCCATAGGCGGCGTCGCTCAGGCCCAGCTCGGCCTGCATCTGGGTCTTGGCGAAGCTGATGTTGATGCGGTCGAAATAGGAAAACAGGAAGCAGATGATCGCCAGCGGCATGATCCGCCAGGCGACGCGGCGGTACAGCAGCAGTTCGTTGATACGGGCAGCAGGGGCGTGGTCGATGTCCAGCGCCGTCGAGGACGTGGTCATGGTGTTCTCCATTCTTGTAATTGTGCGGAGAGTGGCCGCCATCGAGGGCGGCAATCCTGGGTCAGGCGATACGGATCAGGGTGCGCTTGTGGGTGCGGGCACGCTCCACGTAGTCACTGGCATTGCGCCGGAAAGCCTGGATGGCGGCCTCGTCCAGCTCGCGCACCACCTTGGCCGGCACGCCGAGGATCAGCGAGTTGTCCGGGTACACCTTGCCTTCCGGCACCAGCGAGCCGGCGCCCACCAGGCAGTTGCGGCCGATCACCGCGCCATTGAGGATCACCGACTGGATGCCGACCAGGCTGCCGTCGCCGATCTGGCAGCCATGCAGCATCGCCTGGTGGCCGATGGTCACGTCGTTGCCCACCCGCAGCGGATGGCCGGGATCGGTGTGCAGCACCGCGCCTTCCTGGACATTGCTGCCGGTGCCGATCTCGATCAGCTCGTTGTCGCCGCGCAGCACCGCCTGGGGCCAGACGCTGGCGCCCTGGCCCAGGGCTACCTTGCCGATCACCGTGGCGTCCTCGGCCACGTAGACGTCATCGTGCAGTTCCGGCCTGTGGCCGTCGTATTCATAGATCGCCATGTTGGTGTTCTCTTGTTCTTATTGATCGGTACGCAGCACGCCGGCTTCGCGCAGGCGGGCGATCTCGGCGTCGGCGTAGCCGAGGCCACGCATCACCGCCAGGGTGTCCTCGCCGATCCGCGCGATCGGCCGGCGCGGCGCCAGGCGCTCGCCGTCGAGGGAGAAGGGCAGCAGCGGCATGTCGGTGTGGGAGCCGTCTTCCAGTTCCAGACGGGCCAGGCCGCCGCTGTGGATCAGGTGCTCGTCGTCGAACAGCTCTTCCGGGCGACGGATCGGCGCGAAGGGAATGCCGTTGGCTTCCAGGCGCGGGGCCAGTTCGCCAGCGTCGAGGGTCGCGAAGATCTCGGCCAGGTGCGCCAGCAGGCGCGGGCGCTGCAGGACCCGGTCGTTGTTGCTGGCCAGGGTCGGATCGTTCATCAAGGCCTCCTGGCCCAGCAGGGTGCACAGGGTGCGCCACTGGCCGTCACCGGTGGCGGCGACGAACATCTGCTCGCCGCCGGCAAAGCTGAACACGTCGTAGATGGCCCAGGCGCTGATGCGGTTGGGCATCGGTGCCGCCGCCTCGCCGGTGACCACGTACTGCTGCATGTGCTGGGCGGCCAGCAGCACGCAGTTCTCGTACAGCGCGCTCTGCACCTCGCGGCCCTGGCCGCTGCGCTGGCGCTCATAGAGCGCGGCGAGCACGGCGATGGCGCCGAACATGCCGCCCATGATGTCGTTGACCGAACTGCCGGCGCGCAACGGCCGGCCCACCGGCCCGGTCATGTAGGCCAGGCCGGCCATCATCTGCACCACTTCGTCGAGGGCCAGGCGCTGGTCGTAGGGGCCGGCGAGAAAGCCCTTGTGGGTGGCGTAGATCAGCCGCGGATTGCGCTGTTTCAGCGCGCTGTAGCCGAAGCCGAGGGCGTCCATGCGCCCGGGCTTGAAGTTCTCGATGAACACGTCGGCGCTGTCCAGCAGCTTGAGCACCGCGTCACGGCCTTCCGCGGTTTCCACATCCACCGCCAGGCTCTGCTTGTTGCGGTTGAAGGTGCGGAAGAAACCGGCACCGGCGCCGAGCAGGCGGCGAGTACCGTCGCCCTTGAGCGGTTCGACCTTGATCACCTCGGCGCCGAGGTCGGCGAGGATCATGCCGCAGGTGGGGCCCATGACCATATGGGACATTTCCACGACGCGCACGCCGTCGAGTGGCAACTGCTGCATGTTCATTCTCCCCGGGCGCTGAAGTGTTTCGGCAGGCCGGCGCGGGCGATATGGCCGTACAGCGGCTCGCCGGGCAGGGCCTCGGCCAGCAGCGCGCGCGAAGCGATCAGGCGTGGCAGGTCGATGCCGGTGGTGTAGCCCATGCTTTGCAGCATGAACACCAGGTCTTCGGTCACGGTATTGCCGGATGCACCGGGGGCGAAGGGGCAGCCGCCGAGGCCGGCGAGGGACGAATCCAGCTCGCGGATGCCGTGCTGCACGGCGACCAGGCTGTTGGCCAGGGCCAGGCCGCGGGTGTCGTGGAAGTGGGCGGCGTGCAGCTTTGATCCGGCGATTTCGCGGACCGCGTCGAGGGTATCGCCGACCTGGCCGGGGGTGGCGTAGCCGGTGGTGTCGCCGAGGGAGATCTGTTCGCAGCCGGTTTCCAGCACGCGGCGGACCAGGGCGCAGAGCTCGGCGATGCTCACTTCGCCCTGGCGGGTGCAGCCGAAGGCGGTGGACATGCCGGCGACCATGATCACCTCGTGGCGGCCGCTGCTGCTGCGCAGGTCGCACATGCGGGCGAATTCCTCGACCATTTCTTCCGGCGAGCGGCGCACATTGGCCTGGCTGTGGGCGGCGCTGACCGAGATCGGCGCGACGATGCGCTGGGCGCCGCTGGCCAGGGCGTTTTCCGCGCCACGCAGGTTGGGGGCGAGGACGCTGACCTGCAGGTCGGGGTAGGTGAGGGCGTGGGCCACCACGTCGGCGGCGTCGGCCATCTGCGGCAGCAGGCGGGCCGGGACGAAGGAGGCGACCTCCATGTGGCGTACGCCGGCGGCGTAGGCCTGGTCGATCCAGCGTTTCTTGGCGTCGGTGGGCATGATCGCCTGCAGGCTCTGCAGGCCGTCGCGCATGCCGACTTCGTTGATGGTTATTGTTGTTGTCATGGGCTCTCTCGCGGGGTATTGCGGTGGTGTGCCTAAGGTAGGCAGCGAGGGGGCGGGGGAAAAGACGTCTTTGGCGGGGGTATCCATCGTGGATGACGATGGATACCCCAAGGCGCACTGCGGCCCCTCTGTGGGAGCGGGGGGGGCCCCCCGGGGGGGGGGGTTTTGTAGACCGCCACATCCGGGGGGGACCCCGCCCCCACGGGGGGGGGGGGGGGGGGCGGAACACCCCCGGCCCCCCCCCCCAGGTGTTGG
>NZ_JAZDQN010000067.1:0-21932 GCF_036324125.1 Pseudomonas ulcerans
GCGGTAGTTCAGTCGGTTAGAATACCGGCCTGTCACGCCGGGGGTCGCGGGTTCGAGTCCCGTCCGCTGCGCCATATCCGCTTCGAGGCCCTTGAACTCCTCGAAGCAAAACGAAGAAAGCGACCTCAGGGTCGCTTTTTTCGTTTCTGGCGTTTCTGTTCTGAAACTCCCTCTTCCGGTGGATCGCGACCTCTGTGGGAGCGGGTTCACCCGCGATTGCTGTAGTGAATCCACTGCCGCCATCGCGGGTGAACCCGCTCCCACAGGGATCGCGTCGCTTCTGGCATCTCGTTCGGCAGATGCGACTAATTATTTCCACATGCCATCCGTTCTTCTGTGAGACAAGCCCGGCCGTTGTCATGGCCGGGGCGTGCACCTACAGGAAAACGATAAATGGGCATCGAACGCGACGCACCCGGCCTGACCCTGTTCTGCCTGCCTTATTCCGGCGCCAGCGCGACCTGCTACAGCCCGTGGAAGGCCAGGATGCCGGCCTGGCTGAAAATCCGCCCGCTGGAATTGCCCGGCCGCGGCATGCGCATGATCGAGCCGCTGCACACCGACATGGTGCAACTGGCCAATCGCCTGGCCGACGACATCGCCAGCGAGCTGCAGCGTCCCTACGCCCTGTTCGGCCACAGCCTCGGCGGCCTGCTGGCCTTCGAACTGGCCCACGTCCTGCGTGATCGCGGCCTGCCGGCCCCGCTGGCGCTGTTCACCTCGGCCACCGCCGGCCCTTCGCGCCGCGATGTCAGCGAATACGCCATCGCCAAGAGCGACGACGAGCTGATCGCCCGCCTGCGCGAACTGGGGGGTACCAGCGAAAGCGTGATCGCCAACCAGGAGCTGCTGGAACTCGTACTGCCGATCCTGCGCGCCGACTTCCTCGTCTGCGGCAGCTTCGTCTACGGCCAGCGCACGCCGCTGGCGGTGCCGATTCACGTGTTCGGCGGCAAGCGCGACTCGGTCAGTGTCGACGAACTGCTGGACTGGCAGGACGAAACCAGCACCGGCTTCTCCCTCGACATGTTCGAAGGCCATCACTTCTACCTGATCGACGAGCAGGAGCGCCTGCTGCGCCAGTTGCGCCGCTACGCCGATCAGCACCTTGCGCGCTGGCGCAACCGCGACGCCCGCGCCGCCGGTTGAACCGCGGCGCCCGCAGCCTTACCTCGACCCCTTTTTTGCCAAGCCGAATTCAGCAGGAATCCCTCATGGATGCGTTCGAACTTCCAGCCACCCTGGCCCAGTCCCTTCAACGTCGCGCCGAGCAGACGCCAGACAAACTGGCCCTGCGCTTCCTGTCCGACGAGCAGGACCAGGGCATCGTGCTGACCTACGCTGACCTGGACCTGCGCGCGCGCACCATCGCCGCCGCCCTGCAAGGTCGCGCCGCGCTGGGCGATCGCGCGATCCTGCTGTTTCCCAGTGGTCCGGACTACGTCGCTGCGTTCTATGGCTGCCTGTACGCCGGGATCATCGCCGTGCCGGCCTATCCGCCGGAGTCCAACCGCCGTCACCACCAGGAGCGCCTGCTGTCGATCATCGCCGACGCCGAGCCGAGCCTGGTCCTGACCGCGTCGGCCCTGCGTGACAGCCTGCTGGAAGTGGCCGAGCTCAAGGCCGAGGGCGCTCCGGCGTTGCTCTGCGTCGACGACCTCGACAGCGCTGCCGACGCCGCTTGGCAAGCGCCTGAACTGGGCGGCGACGACATCGCCTTCCTGCAATACACCTCCGGCTCCACCGCGCTGCCCAAGGGCGTGCAGGTCAGCCACGGCAACCTGGTGGCCAACGAACAACTCATCCGCCACGGCTTCGGCATCGATATCAACCCGGACGACGTGATCGTCAGCTGGCTGCCGCTGTACCACGACATGGGCCTGATCGGCGGGCTGCTGCAGCCGATCTTCAGCGGCGTGCCCTGCGTGCTGATGTCCCCCGCATACTTCCTGACCCGGCCGCTGCGCTGGCTGGAAGCGATCAGCGAGTACAAGGGCACCATCAGCGGCGGCCCGGACTTCGCCTACCAGTTGTGTGCGGCGCGGGTCAGCGACGCGGCCCTGGCCCGTCTCGACCTGAGCGGCTGGCGCGTGGCCTATTCCGGCTCCGAGCCGATCCGCCTGGACAGCCTGGATGCCTTCGCCGAGAAGTTCGCCGGCTGCGGTTTCGACGCCAGCAGCTTCTTCGCCTCCTATGGCCTGGCCGAGGCGACCCTGTTCGTCGCCGGTGGCAAGCGTGGCCAGGGCATCCCGCACTTGCGCCTCGACGAGCAGTCGCTGGCGCGCAATGTGGCCGAGCCGGGGCAGGGCAGCCCGGTGATGAGCTGCGGCACCAGCCAGCCGGAGCACGGCGTGCTGATCGCCGATCCACAGAGCCTGGCAATGCTTGGCGAGAATCAGGTCGGTGAGGTCTGGGCCTGCGGTCCGAGCATCGCCCATGGCTACTGGCGCAACCCCGAGGCGACCGCGAAAACCTTCGTCCAGCAAGACGGCCAGACCTGGCTGCGCACCGGCGACCTGGGCTTCCTGCGCGACGGCGAGCTGTACATCACCGGTCGCCTGAAGGACATGCTGATCGTCCGTGGCCAGAACATTTATCCACAGGACATCGAGCAGACCATCGAGCGTGAAGTCGACGTGGTGCGCAAGGGCCGCATCGCCACCTTCGCCGTCACCCAGGATGGTATCGAGGGCATCGGCATCGCTGCGGAAATCGGTCGCAGCGTGCAGAAGAACGTGCCCGCCGACGAACTGATCAAGACCCTGCGCCAGACCGTCGCCGACGCCTACCAGCAGGCCCCGGCGGTGGTGGTGCTGCTCAACCCCGGCGCCTTGCCGAAGACCTCCAGCGGCAAGTTGCAACGCTCGGCCTGTCGCACCCGCCTGGCCGATGGCAGCCTAGATAGCTACGCGGTGTTCCCGCACATCGGTACCAAGTCCAGCAATGCAAGCCTGGCCCGGTCCAACCTGGGCGAACTGGTCGCGCGCACCTGGCGCGAGCACCTGCAAGTCGACGATCTCGCCGCCGACGACCATTTCTTCCTGCTGGGCGGCAACTCGATCCTCGCCACCCAGGTGGTCGCCAGCCTGCGCGACGCCCTGGGCATCGAGCTGAACCTGCGCCTGCTGTTCGAAGCACCGACCCTGCAAGGCTTTGTCGCCGCCATCGAAGGCGCGCAGTCCGGCGCCACGACCCAGGACGGCATCACCCGCCTCGACGGTGACGAAGGCCTGCCGCAATCCCTGGCGCAGAACCGCCTGTGGTTTACCTGGCAGCTTGACCCGCAGAGCAGCGCCTACAACATTCCCGCCGGCCTCAACCTGCGTGGCGAGCTGGACGAAACCGCTCTGCGCGGAGCTTTCCAGCGCCTCAGTGAACGTCACGAAGCCCTGCGCACGCGCTTCTACGAAGTGGACGGCGTGGCCCTGCAGCGCATCGACGCTGCCGCTCCGTTCGAGATCCAGCGCATCGACCTCAGTGACCTCGACGAGGAAGAGCGCCGCCAGCGCGCCCAGGCCATCCGCGAGGAACAGGCACGCCTGCCGTTCGACCTGGAAAACGGCCCGTTGCTGCGGGTGCTGCTGGTCTGCCTCGACGAGCAGGAACACCAGTTGCTGGTGACCCTGCACCACATCATCGCCGACGGCTGGTCGCTGAACGTGCTGATCGACGAGTTCTCGCGCCTGTATGCCGCCGCCGTGCAGGAGCACCCGCTGGCCCTGGAACCCCTGCCGGTACGCTACGCCGACTACGGCCAGTGGCAGCGCGAATGGCTGGCGCGTGGTGAAGCCGAGCGCCAGCTGGCCTACTGGAAAAACCAGCTGGGCGACGAACACCCGAGCCTCCACCTGGCCACCGATCACCCGCGCTCGACCCGCAAACAGCACAGCGCCTCGCGCTACAGCCTGCGTTTGAGCGCGGAGCAGAGCAAAGCCTTGAAAGCGGCGGCGCAGGGCAGCCAGTCGACGCCGTTCATGTTCCTCCTGGCCAGCTTCCAGACCCTGCTGCACCGCTACAGCGGCCAGACCGACATCCGCATCGGCGTCCCCGGCGCCAACCGCCCGCGCCAGGAAACCCAGGGCCTGATCGGCTTCTTCATCAACACCCTGGTGCTGCGTGCCGAGCTGGACGCGCGCCTGCCGTTCGCCGAGCTGCTGACCCGCACCCGCCAGGCCGCGCTGGAAGCCCAGGCACACCAGGACCTGCCGTTCGATCAACTGGTCGAAGCCTTCCCCCAGGCCCGCGAGCAGGGCCTGTTTCAGGTCATGTTCAACCACCAGCAACGCGACCTCGGCGCCCTGCGCCGCCTGCCGGGCCTGCTCGCCGACGAGCTGCCGTGGCACAGCCGCGAAGCCAAGTTCGACCTGCAACTGCACAGCGAGGAAGACCGTAGCGGGCGCATCAACCTGTCCTTCGACTATGCCGACGAGCTGTTCGAGCGCAGCACCATCCAGCGCCTTGCCGCTCACTACGTGCGCCTGCTGGCCCAGGTCAGCGAGCAGGTGCAGATTGCCCTCGGCGACCTGCACCTGCTGGACGACACCGAGCAGCAGCGCCAGGCTGCCTGGAGCGCCGCGCCGTGCACCCCGGCCAGCCGCTGGCTGCCGGAACTGCTGAACCAACAGGCCCAGCGCAGCCCCGAGCGCACCGCGCTGCTGTGGGACGGCGGCCGCCTCGATTACGCCGGCCTGCACGCCCAGGCCAACCGCCTGGCCAACTACCTGCGGGACAAGGGCGTCGGCCCTGACGTGAAGGTGGCGATCGCCGTGGAGCGCTCGCCGCAGCTGCTGATCGGCCTGCTGGCGATCATCAAGGCCGGCGGCGCCTACGTGCCGCTGGACCCGGACTACCCGAGCGAGCGCCTCGCCTACATGCTCGCCGACAGCGGCGTCTCGCTGCTGCTGACCCAGAGCCATCTGCTCGGCGACATGCCGAGCGCCGACGGCGTCAGCGCCATCGCCCTCGACACCCTCAAGCTGGACAACTGGCCGAGCCATGCGCCGGGCCTGCACCTGCACGGCGACAACCTCGCCTACGTGATCTACACCTCCGGCTCCACCGGCCTGCCAAAAGGCGTGGGCAACACCCATGCGGCCCTGGCCGAGCGCCTGCAATGGATGCAGGCCACCTACGCCCTGGACGAAAGCGACGTGCTGATGCAGAAGGCACCGATCAGTTTCGACGTGTCGGTATGGGAATGCTTCTGGCCGCTGATCACCGGTTGCCCACTGGTGATCGCTGCACCGGGCGAGCACCGCGATCCGCACCGTATCGCCCAGCTGGTCCAGCAGCACGGCGTGACCACGCTGCACTTCGTGCCGCCGCTGCTGCAGCTGTTTATCGACGAGCCGCTGACCGCCGGTTGCTCCAGCCTGCGCCGGGTGTTCTCCGGTGGCGAGGCGCTGCCGGCCGAGCTGCGCAACCGCGTGCTGGCGCAACTGCCGAACGCGCAACTGCACAACCGCTACGGCCCGACCGAGACCGCGATCAACGTCACCCACTGGCACTGCCAGACCAGCGATGGCGCCCGTTCGCCGATCGGCCGGCCGCTGGGCAACGTGGTCTGCCGGGTTCTCGATGGCGAGCTGAATGCCCAGCCTGACGGCGTGCCCGGCGAGCTGTGCATCGGCGGTATCGGCCTGGCCCGTGGCTACCTCGGCCGCGCCGCGCTGACTGCCGAGCGCTTCGTCCCGGATGCCGCTGGCGAGCCGGGCTCGCGCCTGTACCGTACGGGCGACCGCGTGCGTTGGGCCGCCGACGGCGCCCTGGAATTCTTCGGCCGTCTCGACCATCAGGTGAAGCTGCGCGGCTTCCGCGTCGAACCGCAGGAAATCGAAGCGCGCCTGCTGGCGCTGGATGGCGTCGGCCAGGCCGCAGTGCTGGTCCGCCAGACCGTCGCCGGCGCGCAACTGGTGGGCTACTACACCGCCGAGGCGAGCGAGGAGGGCGAGGCCGTGCAGAGCGCCCGCCTGAAGGCCGAACTGGCCCTGGAACTGCCGGAATACATGGTTCCGGCGCAACTGGTGCGCATGGACGAGATGCCTCTCGGCCCGAGCGGCAAGCTCGATCGCCGCGCGTTGCCCGAGCCGCAGTGGCAGGCCCGCGAGCATGTCGAGCCACAGACCGAACTGGAACGGCAGATCGCCGCGATCTGGCGCGAAGTGCTCGGTGTGCCGCAGGTCGGCCTGAACGATGACTTCTTCGAACTGGGCGGCCACTCGCTGCTGGCCACCCAGATCATTTCCCGGGTCTGCCAGGCCTGCGATGTCGAGCTGGCCCTGCGGGTGCTGTTCGATCACCGCGAGCTAGGTGCCTTCGCCGCACAGATCGCTGCCTTGCAGGCGGCCGGTGCGCGCAACAGCCAGCAGACCATCGGCAAGGTCGATCGCAACCAGCCGGTGGCGCTTTCCTACTCGCAGCAGCGCATGTGGTTCCTCTGGCAGATGGAGCCGGACAGCCCCGCCTATAACGTCGGCGGCATGGCGCGCCTGAGTGGCGCCTTCGACATCGGCTGCTTCGAGGCAGCGCTGCAGGCGCTGATCCTGCGCCATGAAACCCTGCGCACCACCTTCCCGAGCATCGACGGCGTGGCTTGCCAGAAAGTCTCCGAGGAGACCGGCGTGGCCATGCAGTGGCTGGATATCTCCGCCTTGCCCGCCGCCGAGCGCCAGGCGCGCCTGCAAGCCTTCGCCGACAGCGAGGCACACACCCCCTTCGCCCTGGAAACCGGCCCGCTGCTGCGCGCCTGCCTGGTCAAGGCCGGCGAGCAGGAGCACTACTTCGTCCTGACCCTGCACCATATCGTCACCGAAGGCTGGGCGATGGACATCTTCGCCCGCGAGCTGGGCCAGCTCTACGAGGCGTTCCTCGACGGCAAGCCGTCGCCGCTGGAACCGCTGGCGGTGCAGTACCTCGACTACAGCGTGTGGCAGCGCCAGTGGCTGGAGTCCGGCGAGCGCCAGCGCCAGCTGGACTACTGGACCGCGCAGCTGGGCAACGAGCACCCGTTGCTGGAACTGCCCGGCGACCGTCCACGCCCTGCGGTGCAGAGTCACCAGGGCGAACTGTTCCGCTTCGACCTCAGCGACGACCTGGCCGGCCGCGTGCGCGCCTTCAACGCCAGGCATGGCCTGACCCTGTTCATGACCATGACCGCTGCCCTGGCCGTGCTGCTCTACCGCTACAGCGGGCAGACCGACCTGCGCATCGGCGCGCCGGTGGCCAACCGTATCCGCCCGGAAAGCGAAGGACTGATCGGTGCTTTCCTCAACACCCAGGTGCTGCGCGTGCAGCTCGACGGGCAGATGAGCGTCGGCGAGCTGTTCGAGCAGGTGCGCCACACGGTGATCGACGGCCAGTCGCACCAGGACCTGCCCTTCGACCACCTGGTGGAAGCGCTGCAACCGCCGCGCAGCGCGGCGTACAACCCGCTGTTCCAGGTGATGTGCAACGTGCAGCGCTGGGAATTCCAGCAAAGCCGCGAGCTGGCCGGGATGACCGTGGAGTACATCGTCAACGATGCCCGCGCCACCAAGTTCGACCTCAACCTTGAAGTCACCGAGCTGGACCACCGCCTGGGCTGCTGCCTGACCTACAGCACCGACCTCTTCGACGAACCGCGCATCGCGCGCATGGCCGCGCACTGGCGCAACCTGCTGCAGGCGCTGCTGGCGGATCCGCAACAACGCCTCGGCGACCTGCCGCTGCTGGCCGCCGACGAGCGCCAGCAACTGATCGACAGCCTCGGCGCCGAAGCCGGCGAGCAGCGCCTCGACCAGTGCATCCACAGCCTGTTCAGCGCGCGGGTGAAAGCCGCTCCGCAGGCCGGCGCCCTGACGTTCCGCGGTGAAACCCTCAGCTACGCCGAGCTGGACGCCCGCGCCAACCGCCTGGCCTGGATGCTCCGCGAGCGTGGCGTCGGCCCGCAGGTCCGCGTGGGCCTGGCGCTGGAGCGTTCGCTGGAGATGGTCGTCGGCCTGCTGGCGATCCTCAAGGCCGGCGGCGCCTATGTGCCGCTGGATCCGGAATACCCGCTGGAACGCCTGCAGTACATGATCCAGGACAGCGGCGTGCGCCTGCTGCTCGGCGACGCGAAACTGCTCGACGCCCTCGGCGACCTGCCCGAAGGCGTGGCGCGCTGGAGCCTGGAGGAAGACCTGCCGAAGCTGGCCGCTTACCCGGACAGCGAGCTGCCTTTCGTCAATCTGCCACAACACCAGGCGTACCTGATCTACACCTCCGGTTCCACCGGCCTGCCCAAGGGCGTGGTGGTCAGCCATGGCGAGATCGCCATGCACTGCCAGGCGGTGATCAAGCGCTTCGACATGCGCCCGGACGACTGCGAGCTGCACTTCTATTCGATCAACTTCGACGCCGCCACCGAGCGCCTCCTGGTGCCGCTGCTGACCGGTGCGCGCCTGGTGCTGCGTGCCCAGGGCCAGTGGGATGCCGAGGAAATCTGCGGGTTGATCCGCGAGCAGGGCGTCACCATCCTCGGCTTTACCCCGAGCTACGGCAGCCAGCTGGCGCAGTTCCTCGCCACCCAGGGGCAACAACTGCCGGTGCGCATGTGCATCACCGGCGGCGAGGCGCTGACCGGCGAGCACCTGCAACGCATCCGCGCGGCCTTCGCGCCAGAGCTGTTCTTCAACGCCTACGGCCCGACCGAAACCGTCGTCATGCCGCTGGCCTGCCTGTCGCCGGCCGAACTGGAAGAAGGCCAGGCCAGCGTGCCGATCGGCAACGTGGTCGGGGCGCGGGTTGCCTATATCCTCGACACCGACCTGGCCCTGGTGCCGCAAGGCTCCACGGGTGAGCTGTATGTCGGCGGGGCAGGGCTGGCGGTGGGTTACCACGAACGTCCGGGCCTGACCGCCGAGCGCTTCGTCGCCGATCCATTCTCCGTCGAGGGCGGCCGCCTGTACCGCACCGGCGACCTGGTGCGCCAGCGCGCCGATGGCCTGGTGGAGTACATCGGCCGGGTCGACCATCAGGTGAAGATCCGTGGCTTCCGCATCGAACTGGGCGAGATCGAAACCCGCCTGCTCGACCATGCGGCGATCCGCGAAGCCGTGGTGCTGGCCCTGGAGACCCCGGCCGGCAAGCAACTGGCCGGCTATCTGGTCAGCGACGTGGCCAGCCAGGACGACGCGGCCCAGGCCTGCCTGCGCGACGAGCTGAAAGCCGCGCTCAAGGCGCAACTGCCGGACTACATGGTGCCGACCCACCTGATCCTGCTCGACGCCATGCCGCTCACCGCCAACGGCAAGCTCGACCGCCGCGCCCTGCCGGCGCCGGACCCGGAGCTCAACCGCCAGCAGTACGTGGCGCCGAGCAGCGCGCTGGAGCAGAGCCTGGCGCGGATCTGGGGCGAGGTGCTCAACGTGGCCCAGGTCGGCCTCGACGACAACTTCTTCGAACTGGGCGGCGACTCGATCCTGTCGATCCAGGTGGTCAGCCGCGCCCGTGCGGCGGGCATCCATTTCAGCCCGCGCGACCTGTTCCAGCACCAGACCGTGCAGACCCTGGCCGCCGTCGCCACCACCCACGAGGTGGTCAGCGCCGAACAGGGCCTGCTCAGCGGCGAATCGGCGCTGACGCCGATCCAGCACTGGTTCTTCGAAACACCGATCAGCAACCGCCAGCACTGGAACCAGGCGGTCCTGCTGGCACCCACCCAGACCCTCGATGCGGCGCTGCTGGAGCAGGCGTTGCAGGCCGTGCAACAGCAGCACGACGCCCTGCGCCTCGGCTTCCGCGAGCAGGCCGGCAGCTGGCAGGCGCAATTCCGCAACGCCGACGAGCCGCTGCTGCGGGTCGCCCAGGTCAGCGACATGGCCGACTGCACGGCGCTGTACGACGAGACCCAGCGCAGCCTCGACCTGCAACATGGCCCGCTGCTGCGTGCCTTGCTGGTGGACGGCCCGCAGGGCGAGCAGCGCCTGCTGCTGGCGATCCATCACCTGGTGGTGGACGGCGTGTCCTGGCGCGTGTTGCTGGAAGACCTGCAAAGCGTCTATCGCCAGTTGCACACCGGCCAGGACGTGCAACTGCCGGCCAAGACCAGCGCCATGCGCGACTGGGCCAAGCGCCTGCGCACCTATGCCGGCAGCGAATCGCTGCGCGAGGAACGCGACTGGTGGCAAGCCCAGTTGGGCGACAGCGAGATGCCGCTGCCGGGCCTCGACCCGGCGGGTGGTCAGCAGAACCGCCACGCCCACAGTCTCAGCGTGCGCCTGGATGCCCAGCGCACCCGCCAGTTGCTGCAACAGGCACCGAGCGCCTACCGCACCCAGGTCAACGATCTGCTGCTCACCGCCCTGGCCCGCGTTCTCTGCCAGTGGACCGAACAGCCCTCGGCGCTGGTCCAGCTGGAAGGCCACGGCCGCGAAAACCTGTTCGACGAGATCGACCTGACCCGCAGCGTCGGCTGGTTCACCAGCGCCTATCCGCTGCGCCTGACCCCGGCCGGCGAGCTGTCCGAATCGATCAAGGCGATCAAGGAACAACTGCGCGCGGTGCCGCACAAGGGCCTTGGCCATGGCGTGCTGCGCTACCTTGGCGACGACACCAGCCGTGCCGTCATGCAGGCCTTGCCGGTGGCGCCGGTGACCTTCAACTACCTCGGCCAGTTCGACCAGAGCTTCGCCAGCGACGCGCTGTTCCGCCCGCTGGAAGAGTCCGCCGGCATTGCCCATGACCCGCAGGCGCCGCTGCCCAACGAACTGAGCATCGATGCCCAGGTCTACGCCGGCGAACTGGTGCTGCGCTGGACCTTCAGCGCCGAGCGCCATCAGGTGGCGACCATCGAGGCCATCGCCAACGCCTACCTGGCGCAGTTGCAGGCGCTGGTGGCGCAC
This sequence comes from Pseudomonas ulcerans, assembly GCF_036324125.1. Classification (NCBI taxonomy): domain Bacteria; kingdom Pseudomonadati; phylum Pseudomonadota; class Gammaproteobacteria; order Pseudomonadales; family Pseudomonadaceae; genus Pseudomonas; species Pseudomonas ulcerans. Next base: position 10,860 of record NZ_JAZDQN010000067.1, read on the forward strand.
TGCATCGCCGACGGCAGCGGCGGCCTCACGCCGTCCGATTTCCCCCTGGCCCGCCTGACCCAGGCCGAGCTGGATGCGCTGCCGGTGCCGGCAGGGCAGATCGAAGACGTGTTCCCGCTGACCCCGATGCAGGAGGGCATGCTCCTGCACACCCTGCTGGAGCCGGGCACCGGCCTGTACTACATGCAGGACCGCTACCGCATCAACAGCGACCTCGACCCCGAGCGCTTCAGCCGCGCCTGGCAGGCCGTGGTCGCCCGCCACGAAGCCCTGCGCGCCTCGTTCTGCTGGGATATCGGCGAGGGCATGCTGCAGGTTATCCACAAGCCGGGCGAGACCCCGGTGGAATACCTCGACTGGCGTGACGTGCCCGCCGACGAGCAGGAACCCAAACTCCAGGCCCTGCACAAGCGCGAGCGCGAGGCCGGCTTCGACCTGCTGCACCAGGCGCCGTTCCACCTGCGCCTGATCCGCGTCGGCGAGGCCAGCTACTGGTTCATGATGAGCAACCACCACATCCTCATCGATGCCTGGTGCCGCTCGCTGCTGATGAACGACTTCTTCGACCTCTACATGGCCCTCGGCGAAGGCCGCGACGCCCAGCTGGCGCCGGCACCGCGCTACCGCGACTACATCGGCTGGCTGCAGCAGCGTGGCCTGGAACAGGCGCGCAACTGGTGGCGCGACAACCTGCGCGGCTTCGAGCGGCCGACGCCGATCCCGAGCGACCGCCCGTACCTGCGCGAGCACGCCGGCGAAAGCGGCGGGATGGTGGTGGGTGACGTCCATACCCGCCTCGACGTGGCCGATGGCGCACGCCTGCGGGAACTGGCGCAGCAGCACCAGTTGACCGTCAACACCTTCGCCCAGGCCGCCTGGGCCCTGACCCTGCGGCGCATGAGCGGCGACCGCGACGTGCTCTTCGGCGTCACCGTGGCCGGGCGTCCGGTGGACATGCCGCAGATGCAGCGCACCGTCGGCCTGTTCATCAACACCATCGCCCTGCGCGTCGGCCTGCCGCTCGACGGCGAACGGCGCAGCGTGCGCCAGTGGCTCAATGGCCTGCTGGACAGCAACATGCAGCTGCGCGAGTACGAATACCTGCCGCTGGTGAATATCCAGGAACTGAGCGAGTTGCCCAAGGGCATGCCGCTGTTCGACAGCCTGTTCGTGTTCGAGAACGCGCCGGTGGAAGTCTCAGTGCTGGACCGTGCGCAAAGCCTGAACGCCACCTCGGATTCCGGCCGTACCCACACCAACTACCCGCTGACCGCCGTGTGCTACCCGGGCGATGACCTCGGCCTGCACCTGTCCTACGACCAGCGCTACTTCGATGAAAGCACCGTGCAGGGCATGCTTGCCGAGTTCAAGCGCCTGCTGCTGGCGCTGGTGCAGGGCTTCCATGGCGACATGGCCGAGCTGCCGCTGCTGGGCGAGGCCGAGCGCCGCTTCCTCACCGAGGGCTGCAACCAGAGTGCCCGCGAGTACCCGCTTCAGCGCAGCTACGTTTCCTTGTTCGAAGAGCAGGTGGCCCTGCATCCGCAGCGGGTTGCGATCAGCTACCTCGGCGAGCAGCACACTTACGTCGAACTCAATGCCGCCGCCAACCGCCTGGGCCATGCCCTGATCGCGGCCGGTGCCGGTTTCGACCAGCCAATCGCCTTGCTCGCCGAGCGCGGCCCGGACCTGCTGGGAATGATCGTCGGCAGCTTCAAGGCCGGCGCCGGCTACCTGCCGCTGGACCCGGCGCTGCCGAACCAGCGCCTGAGCGGCGTGATCGGGCAGAGCGGGGCGCCGGTGCTGGTGTGCAGCGCCGCGTGCGAGGCTCAGGCGCGTGAATTGCTGGTTGGGCTGGAGGGCGTGCAACTGCTGGTCTGGGAACAGGTGCAGCAAAGCGATGCCATCACCAACCCGGGCCGCTACAGCGCCCCGGACAACCTCGCCTACGTGATCTTCACGTCGGGCTCCACCGGCCTGCCGAAAGGCGTGATGGTCGAACAGCGCGGCATGCTCAACAACCAGTTGAGCAAGGTTCCGTACCTGGACCTGAGCGACAAGGACGTGATCGCCCAGACCGCCTCGCAGAGCTTCGACATTTCCGTCTGGCAGTTCCTTGCCGCACCGCTGTTCGGCGCCCGCGTGGATATCGTGCCGAACGATATCGCCCGCGATCCGCAGGCATTGCTGGCCCATGTCCAGCAGCAAGGCATCACCGTGCTGGAAAGCGTGCCATCGCTGATCCAGGGCCTGCTGGCCGAAGAGCGCGTCAACCTCGATGGCCTGCGCTGGATGCTGCCGACCGGCGAAGCCATGCCGCCGGAACTGGCGCGCCAGTGGTTGCTGCGTTATCCACAGATCGGCCTGGTCAACGCCTATGGTCCGGCCGAGTGCTCGGACGACGTGGCCTTCTTCCGCGTCGACCTGGCCGCCACCGAAAGCACCTACCTGCCGATCGGCACGCCGACCGACAACAACCTGATCTACCTGCTGGACGATGCCCTGGAACTGGTGCCGCTGGGCGCGGTGGGCGAGCTGTGTGTCGCCGGTACCGGCGTCGGCCGCGGCTATGTGAGCGACACTCGTCGCACCGTTCCGGTCTTCGTTCCCAACCCGTTCGGCGCCCCGGGCGAGCGCCTGTACCGCACCGGCGACCTGGCCCGCCGCCGCGCCGATGGCGTGCTGGAATACGTCGGCCGCGCCGACCACCAGGTGAAGATCCGCGGCTACCGCATCGAGCTGGGCGAAATCGAAACCCGCCTGCTGGAACAGCCGGCGATCCGCGAAACCGTGGTCCTCGATATCGAGGGGCCGCAAGGCAAGCAACTGGCGGCCTACCTGACCCTGCGCAGCGAACTTGATGTCGACTCGCTCAAGGCTGCCCTGAAGGCCAACCTGCCGGACTACATGGTCCCGACCCACTTCGTGGTGCTGCAGGCCATGCCGCTGACGCCGAACGGCAAGCTGGACCGCAAGGCCCTGCCGAAGCCGGATACCACGTTGTCGCAGACCGCCTACGTGGCTCCGGTCAGCGAGCTGGAGCAACAGTTGGCGGCCATCTGGGCCGAGGTGCTGAAGATCGAGCGGGTCGGCCTCGACGACAGCTTCTTCGAACTGGGCGGCCACTCGCTGCTGGCGACCCAGGTGATCTCCCGCGTGCGCCAGGCCCTGAAGATCGAGCTGTCGCTGCGCAGCCTGTTCGAAGCGAGAGACCTGCGCGGCTTCGCTCGCCAGGTCGAGAAGGGCGAGAGCAGCAAGCTGCAAGCCATCGTCAAGGCCGACCGCCGCCAGCCGCTGGCGCTGTCCTACGCCCAGCAACGCCAGTGGTTCCTCTGGCAACTGGAGCCGCACAGCGCCGCCTACAACATGCCGGCGGCCCTGCGCCTGCGCGGCGCACTGGATATCGCCGCGCTGGAACTGAGCTTCGAAAGCCTGGTCGCCCGCCACGAAACCCTGCGCACCACCTTCCGCCAGGACGGTGGCCAGGCCGTGCAGATCATCCATGAGCCGGCGCCGTTCGTGCTGGCCCTGGAGCAACTGCCGGCCTCCGGACTGCCGCGTGACCAACAGGTACGCTTGCTGATCGAAGACGAAACCCTGCGTCCGTTCGACCTGGAAAACGGTCCGCTGCTGCGGGTGCGCCTGCTCCACCTCGGCGAGGACGAGCATGTGCTGGTGCTGGTGCAGCACCATATCGTCACCGACGGCTGGTCGATGCCGATCATTGTCGACGAGCTGATGCGCCTGTACGCCGGCTACAGCCAGGGCGAGACCGTGCAACTGGCACCGCTGGCGATCCAGTACGCCGACTTCGCCCTGTGGCAACGGCAGTGGATGGAAGCCGGCGAGACCGCCCGCCAGCTGGCCTACTGGACCGCGCAACTCGGCGGCGAGCAGCCGGTGCTGGAGCTGCCCACCGACCATCCGCGGCCGCCGGTGCAGAGCACTGCCGGCGCGCAGTTCAACTTCAGCCTCGACGCCGAGCTGGCCGCGCGCCTGAACCTGGTCGCCAGGGAGCAGGGCGTGACCCTGTTCATGCTCCTGCTGGCTTCGTTCCAGACCCTGTTGCATCGCTATTCGGGCCAGTCCGACGTGCGCGTCGGCGTGCCGATCGCCAACCGCAACCGCGCCGAGACCGAAGCGCTGATCGGCTTCTTCGTCAACACCCAGGTGCTCAAGGCCGAGTTCGCTCCACAGGCCTCGGTCGCCACCGTGTTGCAACAGGTCAAGCGCCAGGCCCTGGACGCCCAGGCCCATCAGGACCTGCCGTTCGAGCAACTGGTGGAAGCCCTGCAACCGGAACGCGACCTGAGCCGCAGCCCGCTGTTCCAGGTGATGTACAACCACCAGAGCGAGGCGCCGCGCCTGGCGCCGCAACTGGCCGGCCTGAGCCTGGAAGCCGTGCCGTCGCACAAGCACACCGCGCAGTTCGACCTGATGCTGCACACCGTCGAGCAGGACGACGGCCTCAGCGCCTCGCTGACCTATGCCACCGCGCTGTTCGAGGCGGACACCATCGCCCGCATGGCCGCGCACTGGCAGCAACTGCTGCGTTCGATGAGCCTTGACGTGCAGCAGCGCATCGGTGAACTGGCGCTGCTCGACGACGCCGGCCGGCAGCGCATCCTGCGCGACTGGAACGCCACCGCCGCGGACTTCCCCGGCGAGCGTTGCATCCACCAGCTGTTCGAGGCCCAGGTCGCCGCGACCCCGGATGCCCCGGCGCTGGTGTTCGCTGGCGAGCAACTGAGCTATGCCCAGCTCAACCGCCGCGCCAACCAGCTGGCGCACAAGCTGCGCGAGCTGGGCGCCACCCCGGATGCCCTGGTGGGCCTGGCCGTGGAGCGCAGCCTGGAAATGGTCATCGGCCTGCTGGCGATCATGAAGTCCGGTGCGGCCTACGTGCCGCTGGACCCGGATTATCCACAGGACCGCCTGGCCTACATGATCGAGGACAGTGGCGTGCGCCTGCTGCTGACCCAGGAAGCGCTGCGCGAGCGCCTGCCGATTCCGGACCAGGTGCAGGCCCTGAGCCTGGACCGCCTGGAACTGGCGTCGTACAGCGACGCCAACCCGCAACCGCGCAGCGTCGCCGACAACCTCGCCTACGTGATCTACACCTCCGGCTCCACCGGCAAGCCGAAGGGCGCCGGCAACAGCCACCGCGCGGTGGTCAACCGCCTGCACTGGGGGCAGAAGGCCTACCGGCTGGACGCCAGCGACAGCGTGCTGCAGAAGACCCCGTTCAGCTTCGACGTGTCGGGCTGGGAGTTCTACTGGCCGCTGCTCTCCGGCGCGCGCCTGGTGGTGGCCCAGCCTGGCGAGCATCGCGACCCCGACCGCCTGCTGGCGACCATCCGCGAATACGGCATCACCACGGTGCACTTCGTGCCGTCGATGCTCCAGGCCTTCATGATCCACGAGGACGTGGAACGCTGCACCAGCCTGCGTCGGGTGATGTGCAGCGGCGAGGCGCTGCCGGTGGAACTGGCGGCCCAGGTGCTCAAGCGCCTGCCCCACGCCGACCTGCACAACCTGTACGGGCCGACCGAGGCGGCGATCGAGGTCACCCACTGGACCTGTTCCCTGGATGACAGCTACGTGCCGATCGGCCACCCGATCGACAACATCAAGACCCATATCCTCGAAGACGACCTGCTGCCGGCCGCGCCGGGTTGCGCCGCCGAGTTCTACCTGGGCGGCGTGGGCCTGGCTCGCGGCTACCACAACCGTCCGGCGCTGACCGCCGAACGCTTCGTGCCGGATCCGTACTCCACCGACGGCGGTCGCCTGTACCGTACCGGCGACCTGGCCCGTTATCGTGGCGAGGGCATCATCGAGTACGCCGGGCGTATCGACCACCAGGTGAAGATCCGCGGCCTGCGCATCGAGCTCGGCGAGATCGACGCGCGCCTGCAGGAACACCCGGCGGTGCGCGAGGCCAGCGTCATCGATATCGACGGCCCGAACGGCAAGCAGCTGGCGGCCTATCTGGTGCCCCGTGACCTTGGCCGTGACACCGGCGAACTCAAGGACATCCTCAAGGCCCACCTCAAGGTGCACCTGCCGGAGTTCATGGTGCCGAGCCACTTCGTCTGGCTGGAGCAGATGCCGGTCAACGCCAACGGCAAGCTCGACCGCCGTGCGCTGCCCAAGCCGGACCTGAGCCAGGCGCGGGAGGCCGTGGTCGCCCCGACCAGCGCCGTGGAAGCGCAGCTGGCGGCAATCTGGGCCGAGGTGCTGAAGCTGGACGAGGTTGGCGTTACCGACAACTTCTTCGAGCTGGGCGGCGACTCGATCATCTCCATCCAGGTGGTCAGCCGTGCCCGCCAGGCCGGCATCCTGTTCAGCGCCAAGGACCTGTTCCAGCGCCAGACCATCCAGGGCATCGCCCAGGTGGCCAAGCGTGCCTCGGCGGCGCGTATCGAGCAGGGGCCGCTGAGCGGGCCGACGCCGTTGCTGCCGATCCAGCGCTGGTTCTTCGACAGCCCGGTCCCCGAGCGCCATCACTGGAACCAGTCGGTGCTGTTCACCCCGACCGTGTCGCTGGACGGCGCGCGCCTGGAAAGCGCATTGCAGCGCCTGGTGGCGCATCACGATGCCCTGCGCCTGAGCGTCGTCGACGGCAATGCCAGCTTCCGTGACAACTCGGCCGGTGAACTGCTGTGGGTCCGCGAGCTGGACAGCCGCGACGGCGTGCGGGCGCTGTGCGATGAAGCCCAGCGCAGCCTCGACCTGGTCGAAGGTCCGCTGCTGCGCGGCCTGCTGGTCAACCTGCCGCAGGGCGAGCAGCGCCTGCTGCTGGTGATCCATCACCTGGCGGTGGACGGGGTGTCCTGGCGCATCCTCCTGGAAGACCTGCAAGCGGCCTACAACGGCGCGGCGCTGGCCGACAAGACCCACTCGGTGCGTGCCTGGGCCGAGCAGTTGCAAGCCTGGGCCGCTACCCCGGCCCTCGCCGCCGAGCTGGACTGGTGGCAGGCGCAGTTGCAGGGCGTCAGCGAGGCGCTGCCGCTGGACAACGCCAAAGGCGGTCGCCTGCACCAGCATGAAGTCACCCTGAGTACGCGCCTGGATGCCAGCCTGACCCGGCAACTGCTGCAGGACGCCCCGGCGGCCTACCGCACGCAGATCAACGACCTGCTGCTCACCGCCCTGGCGCGGGTGATCGGGCGCTGGACCGGGCAGGCCGACACCCTGGTGCGCCTGGAAGGCCATGGCCGCGAAGAGCTGTTCGACGGCATCGACACCACCCGCACCGTCGGCTGGTTCACCAGTCTGTACCCGGTCAAGCTCAGCGCCGCTGCCGACCTGGCGACCTCGCTGAAGACCGTCAAGGAACAGCTGCGTGCGGTGCCGCACAAGGGTCTCGGCTACGGCGTGCTGCGCTGGCTCGGTGACGAGCAGGCGCAACGCCGCCTGGCGGCGCTGCCCCAAGGCCAGATCGTGTTCAACTACCTTGGCCAGCTGGACGGCAGCTTCGCCGCTGACGATGCGCTGCTGGCGCCGTCCGGCGAAGGCAGCGGCCAGGGCCAGGGCGATGAGGCGCCGCTGGGCAGCCTGCTGGCGATCAACGGCCAGGTGCTCGATGGCCAGCTGGAAATGCTCTGGAGCTTCAGTGGCGAGGTCTTCGACAGCGCCACCGTGCAAGGCCTGGCCGATGCCTACGGCGTCGAGCTGCGCCAGCTGGTGGAGCATTGCCTGGACGCGGCATCGGGCGGTGTGACGCCGTCGGACTTCCCCCTGGCCGGACTCGACCAGGCGCAACTGGACAGCCTGCCGCTGGCGGCGGGCATCGCCGATATCTACCCGCTGTCGCCGATGCAGCAGGGCATGCTGTTCCACAGCCTGTACGAGGAAGATTCACCGAGCTACGTCAACCAGATGCGCGCCGAAGTGCGTGGCCTCGACGAGCAGCGTTTCCGCGCGGCCTGGCAGGCCGTGCTGGATGTCCACGAGGTGCTGCGAGCCAACTTCGTCAGCCACCTGGGCCAGCCGTTGCAGGTGATCCGCAAGCAGGTCGCGGTGCCGCTGGAGATCCAGGACTGGCGGGGTCGTACTGACCTCGACGCGGCCATCGCTGCTTTCGCCGAGGCCGATCGCCAGCGCGGCTTCGATCTCGAAGGTGAGTGCCTGTTGCGCCTGACCTTGCTGCGTACCGGTGACGATGTGCACCAACTGGTGTTCACCTGCCACCACATCCTGCTGGACGGCTGGAGCGGTTCGCGGATGTTCGGCGAAGTGCTGCAGCGTTATCACGGCGAGCAGGTGCCGGCACCAAGTGGCCGCTACCCGGACTACATCCGCTGGCTGCAACGCCAGGATGTCGCCGCCAGCGAGCGCTTCTGGAGCGGCCAGCTGGCCGAACTGGACGCACCGACCCGCCTGGCGCCGTGCTTCCATGCGGCCGAGGCGGGGCAGGGCCATGGCGAGTTGCGCCATGACTTCAGCAGCGCCATCACCGCGCAACTGGGCGAGTTCGCCCGCGAGCAGCGGGTCACCCTCAACACCTTGCTGCAGGCCAGCTGGATGCTCCTGCTGCAACGCTACACCGGCCATGCCACGGTGACCTTCGGCGCCACGGTGGCAGGGCGTCCGGCAGACTTGCCGGGGGTCGAGGAACAGCTCGGGCTGTTCATCAACACCCTGCCGGTGGTCGGCAGCCCGCGCGCCGAGCAGTCGGTGGCGCAATGGGTGGAAGAAGTGCAGGCGCTCAACCTGGTCCTGCGTGAGCACGAGCACACGCCGCTGTACGAAGTGCAGCGCTGGGCCGGCTGGGGTGGCGAGGCGCTGTTCGACTCGATCATGGTGTTCGAGAACTACCCGATCGCCGAAGCCCTGCAACAGGCATCGCCTCGTGCGCCGAGCTTCGCCGGGGTCATCAACCAGGAGCAGACCCACTATCCGCTGACCCTGGCGGTGGAGGCCGGCGAGCAGCTGTCGCTGGCGCTGAGCTACGACCGTCGGCACTTCGACGCCGCGGCCATCGCGCAACTGGTGCGCCACTTCGAGCACCTGCTGCTGGCCCTGGCCAGCGACGGCCAGGCGCTGCTGGGCGAACTGCCGCTGCTGGACGAAGAAGAGCGCCAGCACCTGCTGCATGACTGGAACGCCACCACGGTGGACTGGCCACAGGCGTGCGTCCACGACCTGATCGAAGCCCAGGTGCAGGCGACGCCAGAGGCCCCGGCGCTGATCCTCGGCGAGCTGCAACTGAGCTACGCCGAGCTGGATCGCCAGGCCAACCGCCTGGCCCATCGCCTGGTGGCGCTGGGCGTCGGCCCGGACGTGCTGGTGGGCATCTCGCTGGAGCGCAGCCTGGAAATGGTGGTCGGCCTGCTGGCGATCCTCAAGGCCGGCGGTGCCTACGTGCCGCTGGACCCGGCCTACCCGCGCGAGCGCCTGGACTACATGGTCCGCGACAGCGGCATCCGCCTGTTGCTGACCCAGTCCTCGCTGCTCGGCGACCTGCCGCTCAATCCGGGCGTGCAGAGCCTGGTCCTCGACGAACTGATCGACTGGCAGGACCTCGCCGAGGCCGTGCCGCCGCAGGTGCACCTGGGCGCGGACAACCTCGCCTACGTGATCTACACCTCCGGCTCCACCGGCCGGCCGAAGGGCGTGGAAATCCGCCATGGCGCCCTGGCCAACCATATGTTCTGGATGCAGGGCGAGTTGCAACTGACGCCGCAGGACCGCGTGCTGCAGAAGACCGCGTTCAGTTTCGACGCCTCGGTCTGGGAGTTCTGGCTGCCACTGCTCAACGGTGCGCAACTGGTACTGGCCAGCCCGGCGCTGAGCGATGACCTGTCGTTGCTGTGGAGCGAGGTGGCCGAGCACGCCGTCAGCGTCCTGCAACTGGCGCCTTCGGTGCTCCAGGCCCTGCTGCCGGGCGTGCAGCCTGGCCAGCTGGACTCGCTGCGCACCCTGGCCTTCGGCGGCGAGGCGCTGAGCGCCGCGCTGGTGCAACAGCTGCGGGAGCAGTGGAGCGGCCAGGTGTACAACCTGTACGGCCCGACCGAAGCCACCATCGATACCAGCAGCCTGCGCATCGACGGCCCGGTGGACAGCGTCATCGCCGCCATCGGCCGGCCGATCGCCAACGTGCGCACCTATGTCCTCGACAGCCACCTGCAGGTCTGCCCGGTGGGCAGCGCTGGCGAGCTGTATGTCGGTGGCGATGCCCTGGCCCGTGGCTACCACAAGCGTCCCGACCTCACGGCCGAGCGCTTCGTGCCCGATCCGTTCACTCCGGGCGCGCGCCTGTACCGCACCGGCGACCTGGTGCGCTACCGCGCCGACGGGGTGATCGACTACCTCGGTCGTATCGACCACCAGGTGAAGATCCGCGGCCTGCGTATCGAGCTGGGCGAGATCGAAGCCTTGCTGCTGCGCCAGCCGGCGGTGCGCGAAGCGGTGGTGCTGCCCCGCGACAGCGCCAGCGGCACGCAACTGGTGGCCTGGATCGTGGCCGGGCAGGGCGTGGCCGGCGGCGATGAGCTGGCCCACGGGCTCAAGGCGTCGCTGGCCCAGGACCTGCCGGGCTTCATGGTGCCGACCCAGTGGCTGTTCCTCGAACAGCTGCCGCTGACACCGAACGGCAAGCTCGACCGCAAGGCCCTGCCGCAGCCGGATATCGGCCATGCCCATGCAGCCTACGTGGCGCCGGCCAGTGAGCTGGAACGGCAACTGGCGGCGATCTGGGCCGAGGTGCTGAAGGTGGAGAAGGTCGGCATGAGCGACGACTTCTTCGAGCTGGGCGGGCACTCGCTGCTGGCCACGCAGATCGTCAGCCGGGTGCAGAAGGAACTGGGATGCCATGTGCCGCTGCGGGCGATGTTCGAGCTCAACACCTTGCAGGCGTTGGCGGGGTACATCGTCGGGCAGCAGGACAAGCGGGTCGACGAGGCCAAGGTGGATCGTCTGTCGGACCTGATGGCCGAGCTGGAAGCGCTGTAACCACGGACCCTGTGGGAGCGGGTTTACCCGCGATTGCGTCGGGGAATGAACGTAGCCAAAGCGGGGTAAACCCCACCCCCCCGCGGCCCGGGCAAAACGTGAAAAAAACACGGTGAA
>NZ_JAZDQN010000068.1:0-21618 GCF_036324125.1 Pseudomonas ulcerans
TGGCTCCGCGACCTGGACTCGAACCAGGGACCCAATGATTAACAGTCATTTGCTCTACCGACTGAGCTATCGCGGAACTATCAATTTCAGTACTGCAATCTCGAACGCTGTATCACTACCGCTTCGAACTCTTCGACCTTGTGCATCGCTGCGTTCATGTCTCTGAGGCGCGTCATTCTACAACCTTCAAAACCTTTGTCAACCCCCAATTTGCATTCAACTTACTGATTTGCAACTTGTTTTCAGATTTCCAAAATCTGCTGGAAAACCGGGATGACTTACAGCGGGGCGCACTTTACAAGCACTCGACAGAAAATGCAAAGAAAAAAAGGCCTCGAATGTCGAGGCCTTGATTCCATTGCGAAAAACTCAGGCGAACACGATCTCCTCGCCCTCCACTTTCGCCGTGATCGAGGTGCCCGGCAGGAAGCGGCCGGACAGGATCAGTTGCGCCAGCGGGTTCTCGATCCAGCGCTGGATCGCCCGTTTCAGCGGCCGTGCGCCGTAGACAGGGTCGTAACCGACGGCGATCAGCTTGTCGAGCGCTTCCGGGCTCAGTTCCAGGCTCAGCTCGCGCTCGGCCAGGCGGCTGCGCAGGCGGCCAAGCTGGATCTGCGTGATGCCGGCGATCTGCTCGCGACCCAACGGCTCGAACACCACCACTTCGTCGATCCGGTTGATGAATTCCGGCCGGAAGTGCGCACCCACGGCATCCATCACCGCCGCGCGCTGCGCTTCACGGTCGCCCACCAGGTCCTGGATCTGCGCCGAACCGAGGTTCGATGTCATGACGATCACGGTATTGCGGAAGTCCACGGTGCGGCCGTGGCTGTCAGTCAGACGGCCGTCTTCCAGCACCTGCAGCAGCACGTTGAATACATCCGGGTGGGCTTTCTCTACCTCGTCCAGCAGCACCACCGAGTACGGTTTGCGCCGCACGGCTTCGGTCAGGTAGCCGCCCTCTTCATAGCCAACATAGCCTGGCGGTGCACCGATCAGGCGTGCCACGGAGTGTTTCTCCATGAACTCGGACATGTCGATGCGCACCATGGCCTCCTCGGTATCGAAGAGGAACTCTGCCAGGGCCTTGCACAGCTCGGTCTTGCCGACGCCGGTGGGGCCCAGGAAAAGGAACGAGCCGCTCGGCCGGTTCGGGTCGGACAACCCGGCGCGGGAGCGCCGAACCGCGTTGGCCACGGCTACCACGGCTTCTTCCTGGCCGATCACCCGCTCATGCAGCAGGCTTTCCATCTTCAGCAGTTTTTCCCGCTCGCCTTCGAGCATCTTGGCCACCGGGATACCGGTCCACTTGGACACCACTTCGGCGATTTCTTCCTCGGTGACCTTGTTGCGCAGCAGCTGGTTTTCCGACTTGCCGTGCTGGTCGACCATCTGCAGGCTGCGCTCCAGATCCGGAATCACTCCGTACTGCAGTTCGGCCATGCGGCTGAGGTCGCCCTTGCGCCGGGCGGACTCCAGTTCCTGGCGCGCCTGCTCGATCTTCTGCTGGATCTGCGCCGAGCCCTGGACTTCGGCCTTCTCCGAGGTCCACACCTCTTCCAGGTCGGCATATTCACGCTCCAGCCGGGCAATTTCCTCGGTGAGCTTCTCCAGGCGCTTGATCGCCGCCTCGTCATCCTCTTTCTTCAGTGCCTGGGATTCCACCTTGAGCTGGATCAGGCGACGCTCCAGGCGGTCGAGCACTTCCGGCTTGGAGTCGATCTCCATGCGGATACGACTGGCGGCCTCGTCGATCAGGTCGATGGCCTTGTCCGGCAACTGGCGGTCGGTGATGTAGCGATGGCTGAGCTTGGCCGCAGCAATGATCGCACCGTCGGTGATCGCCACCTTGTGGTGCACCTCATAGCGCTCCTTCAGGCCACGGAGGATGGCAATGGTGTCTTCCTCGCTCGGTTCTTCCACCAGCACCTTCTGGAAACGCCGCTCCAGCGCCGCGTCCTTCTCGATGTACTGGCGGTATTCGTTCAGCGTGGTCGCACCGACGCAATGCAACTCGCCACGGGCCAGGGCCGGCTTGAGCATGTTGCCGGCGTCCATCGAGCCCTCACCCTTGCCGGCGCCGACCATGGTGTGCAGTTCGTCGATGAACAGGATGATCTGCCCTTCCTGTTTCGACAGTTCGTTGAGCAGCGCCTTCAGGCGCTCCTCGAATTCGCCACGGAACTTGGCGCCAGCGATCAGCGCGCCCATGTCCAGGGACAGCAGGCGCTTGCCTTTCAGTCCGTCTGGCACTTCGCCATTGATGATGCGCTGGGCCAGGCCTTCGGCGATGGCGGTCTTGCCGACGCCGGGCTCGCCGATCAGTACCGGGTTGTTCTTGGTGCGGCGCTGAAGAACCTGCACGGTGCGGCGGATCTCGTCGTCACGGCCAATCACCGGGTCGAGCTTGCCTTCCTCGGCGCGCTTGGTCAGGTCGATGGTGTACTTGTCCAGGGCCTGGCGCGATTCCTCGGCATTGGGGTCGTTCACCGCTTCGCCGCCGCGCAGGTTGCTGATAGCGTTTTCCAGGGCTTTCTTGGTTACGCCCTGGCCGAGCAGCAACTTGCCCAGCTTGCTGTTCTCGTCCATGGCGGCGAGCAGCACAAGCTCGCTGGAAATGAACTGGTCGCCCTTCTGCTGGGCCAGGCGGTCGGCCTGGTTGAGCAGGCGCGCGAGGTCCTGCGACATGTTGACGTCGCCGGTGGGGTTCTGGATTTTCGGCAGTTGGTCGAGTTCCTTGCCCAGCGCCGTGCGCAGGCTGGGAACGTCGAAGCCGACCTGCATCAGCAGCGGCTTGATCGAACCGCCCTGTTGATCGATTAGCGCCTGCAACAGGTGCGCAGGCTCGATGGCCGGATGATCCATGCCCACGGCCAGGGATTGGGAATCGGATAACGCCAGCTGCAACTTGCTGGTCAAACGGTCTATACGCATGAGTTACCTTCCTTTTAAAGGGCAGGCCGGAGCGATGGACACACCTGATGAAGAGAAGCCTGCCTGAGATACCACAATAGATGTGGATCATTCTGGAAGATTCAAGCGTAGACGGCTTGATTCAGGTCAGCGGGGTTCGAGCCAGATCAGCGAAGCGAAGCGGCCGGTGGTGGAAGCCCGGCGGTAGGAGAAGAAGCGCGGGTCGGTCACGGTGCAGTAGCCACCGCCGTAGACGGCCGTGACACCGCGCGCCGCCAGGCGGATGCGCGCCAGGGCATAGATGTCGGCAATGAACTTGCCCGGCTGCGCGCCTGGCACGAAGGCGGCATCGGCTTGCGGATGAACGGCAATGAAGGCGTCACGGACCTCGGCGCCGACCTCGAAGGCCTGCGGGCCGATGGCCGGGCCAAGCCAGACCAGCATGTCGGCCGGGTCGACCGCCAGGGTGTCCAGGGTCGACTCCAGCACGCCGCCCACCAGACCGCGCCAGCCAGCATGGGCAGCGGCGACACGGGTGCCAGCACGGTCGCAGAACAACGCAGGCAGGCAGTCGGCGGTCATCACCGTGCAGGCGATTCCGGGAGTGTCGGTCCAGCTGGCGTCGGCTTCAGCAATGACGCCGGGATCGGCATAGGCCACCGCCAGGCCGTGCACCTGCTTGAGCCATGCCGGCCGGGCAGCGCATTCGGCGGTAAGGCGCCGACGGTTCTCGGCCACCGCATCCGGCACATCGCCGACATGGTCACCGAGGTTGAAGGTGTCGTAGGGCGACTGGCTGACCCCGCCCGCCCGCGTTGTCACGCAGGCACGCACCCCGGCTGGCGCGGGCCAGTCCGGGATCAGCAGGCTGGGGGTCAGGTCGCTCATCCGATGAAGGCCTCGCGGTCCTGCTTGAGCAGCGACAGCAGCCAGACGAAATCATCCGGCAGCGGCGATTGCCACTTCATGCGCTCCCCGGTCACCGGGTGCTCCAGCTCCAGGAAGCGGGCGTGCAGGGCCTGGCGCGGGAAGGTCTTGACCGCCTCGACCATGGTCGCGCTGGCCGCTGGTGGAATGCGGAAACGACCACCATAGACCGGGTCGCCGACCAGCGGGAAGTTGACGTGGGCCATGTGCACGCGAATCTGGTGGGTACGCCCGGTTTCCAGCTTGACCCGCACGTGGGTGTGGGAGCGGAAGCGCTCCAGCACGCGATAATGGCTGACTGCCGGCTTGCCACCTTCGGTCACCGCCATGCGCTGGCGCTGGCCACCGTGACGACCGATCGGTGCGTCGATCTTGCCGCCTGCGGTGACAACACCGACCACGATGCACTCGTAGATTCGGCTGACGCTACGGCTCTGCAGCTGGGTCACCAGGCTGGTCTGCGCCTGCAGGGTCTTGGCCACCACCATCAGGCCGGTGGTGTCCTTGTCGAGGCGATGGACGATACCGGCACGCGGCACGTTGACGATGTCCGGCACATGGTGCAGCAGGGCATTGAGCAGGGTGCCATCGGCATGGCCCGCCGCCGGGTGGACCACCAGCCCGGCGGGCTTGTTGATCACCAGGATCTGGTCGTCCTCGTAGACGATGTCCAGCTCGATGTCCTGGGCGACCCACTCGCCCTGGGCTTCCTGCTCGGCTTCCAGCGCCAGCACGGCGCCGCCATGGACGATGTCACGCGGACGCATGACGTTGCCGTCCACGGTCAGTTGGCCTTCTTTGATCCAGGCGGAAAGGCGCGAGCGCGAGTGCTCGGCGAACAGTTGGGCGGCGACCTGGTCGAGGCGTTGACCGCCCAAATCGGACGGCACCTCTGCGCTAAGTTGAATGATCTCGGACATGCTCTGACAAGGCGACGGCACAGCCTTTGGTTTCGGCTGCGCGCTTGTGGTTAAATACGGCGTCTTTTGCCCCGGGTGTGCGCCACGGGGTGCTCATCATAACAGGACGGCCGTGCCCAAGACAGCGGCCGTCATAGGGACGCAAGCCGCCATGCAAGTGAAACACCTGCTGCTGATCGCCATCCTCGGACTCACCGCTGCTTGTTCTTCGAAGGAAGTCGTCGACGAAAACCTGAGCGAAGCCGAGCTGTACCAGCAGGCGCAGGCCGACCTGGACAACCACAGCTACACCAGCGCCACTTCCAAGCTGAAGGCCCTGGAATCGCGCTATCCGTTCGGTCGCTACGCCGACCAGGCGCAGCTGGAGCTGATCTACGCGAACTACAAGAACGCCGAGCCGGAGGCCGCCAAGTCCGCCGCCGAGCGTTTCATTCGCCTGCATCCCCAGCACCCGAACGTCGACTACGCCTACTACCTGAAGGGCCTGACCTCCTTCGACCAGGACCGCGGCCTGCTGGCGCGCTTCCTGCCGCTGGACATGACCAAGCGTGACCCGGGTGCCGCCCGCGACTCCTACAACGAGTTCGCCCAGCTGACCAGCCGCTTCCCGAACAGCCGTTATGCGCCGGACGCCAAGCAGCGCATGATCTACCTGCGCAACCTGCTGGCCTCCTACGAGATCCACGTCGCCGACTATTACCTGACCCGTCAGGCCTACGTCGCGGCAGCCAACCGTGGCCGCTACGTGGTGGAGAACTTCCAGGAAACCCCATCGGTTGGCGACGGCCTGGCGGTAATGACCGAGGCCTACCAGCGCATGCACCTGGACGACCTGGCCGTCACCAGCCTGGAAACCCTGAAGCTGAACTACCCGAACCACCCGAGCCTGGTCGATGGCCAGTTCGTGCCGCGCCAGGAAGAAGCCGACAACCGTGGCTGGCTGTCCAAGGCCACCCTGGGCCTGATCGATACCGCCACGCCGCTGCCGCCGGGCGAAACCCGCGCCAACCAGGACGTGATCAAGCAGTACGAAGATGCCAAGGAAGCCATTCCGGAAGAGCTGCTGCCGAAGGATGGCGACGCCGTGCAGGAAGAGAACCACGAAGCGGAAGGCAACAACAGCGACCGCTCCTGGTTCAGCTACATGACCTTCGGCGTGTTTGACTGATCGCAACGCAATACAAAAAAGGGAAGCTTGGGCTTCCCTTTTTTATTGGCCGCGCCTGGCGGCTCTTCTACACTGGCGCATCTTCGTCGAAATAAGCTGGACACCATGGTTCGCCTACTTTTCTGGATCGCCCTGATCGCCGCCGCGTTCTGGCTGTGGCGCAAGTTCAAGGCTGGCAATGCCGCCTCCTCCTCCAACACTCCCCAGGACACCACGCTGAAGATGGTGCGCTGCGCCCATTGCGGCGTGCACCTGCCCAACGACCGCGCCCTGCACCGTGGCAACGAGTGGTATTGCAGCACTGCGCACCTGGAACAGGGCCCCGGCGACAAGCGCTGAGGCCCTCGCCTCACAGGGCCTGCAGGCGTCCGGCCGGCGCGTAGGGCGCTGGATCGATGATCGGCGCACGACCGTTGATCAGGTCGGCGAACAGCTGGCAGGACGCTGGCGCCAGCACCAGGCCGTTACGGTAGTGCCCGCAGTTCAGCCACAATCCGTCGCAGCCCGGCACCCGGCCGATGTACGGTACGCCTTCTGGTGAACCCGGACGCAGTCCCGCCCAATGTCCGACCAGCTTGGCCTCGGCCAGAGCAGGCAGCAGATCGATCGCCGAAGCGCGCAGGCTGGCCAGGGCTTCGTCGGTCGGCGTCTTGTCGTAGCCGGCGTGCTCCAGGGTGCTGCCCACCAGAATATGCCCGTCACGACGCGGAATTGCATAGCGCCCCTTGGCCAGGACCATGCTCGGCAGGAAGTCCTCGGCGCACTTGAACAGGATCATCTGGCCCTTGACCGGCTCCACGGGCAACTCGAAGCCCAGCGGGCGCAGCAGGTCGCCGCTCCAGGCCCCCGCCGTCAGCACCACCTCATCCGCAGAGATCGCTCCGTCAATCGTCTGCACCCCGGCAATACGTTCTCCTTCGCGGAGGAAGCCGGTAATACCGCAGTGTTCCTTGAGCGTGACATTGGGCAAGGCCTGCAACGCGGCCTTGAGCGACTTCAGCAGACGCGGGTTGCGCACGTTGGCAACGCCGGCCATGTAAACCGCACTGCCGAACCCAGGCCCCAGAACAGGCACCGCAGCATAAGCCTCGGACACCGCCACCTTGCTCAGCGGCCGTCCTTCACGCTGCGCCCAGGCCAAGGCCTCGGCCTCATCATCCAGGTCCAGCCAGTACAGGCCGGTGACATGCACCTGCGGATCGATGCCGGTGCTGGCATGCAGTCGATCGCCCAATTGTGGATAGAAGTCCTGCGACCAATGCGCCAAGGCGGTCACCGCCGGGCTGTAGCGCCATGGATAGAGCGGCGAGACGATACCGCCACCGGCCCAGGACGACTCCCCACCCAGCTCGCCCTTGTCGCAGACGATCACCCGGTCGACTTCCGCGGCCAGGTTGAACGCCGTCAGCAGGCCAATCACCCCGCCACCCACAATCACTACTTGCTTGGTCATCTGTAGATCCAGTACCTGAATGAATGACTTCAACCGCCCCAGCAGGCATCGCCGGCCTCCGTGCTGCTGCCCGGATTGGCCCTGACGCCACGATGATCGAGTTCGAAGTCGCCGCAAGCATCGAAGGCCATCGAGCCGCCCGGGCGCCGGGTGGCGCTCAGCAGGTAGCTGTCGGCTTCGCGCCGGGCATGCAGGCTGTAATGGGCACTTCCGTCCGGCAAAGGGACGACCGCCGCGTCGGAATCGAGGTAGCGACCGGTCCGGGAATGGTGCTGCTCCAGGTGCTGCGCGCTTTCGTACAGGATCCCGGCTATTTCCGTGCGCGCGGCCTTGCGGACCATTTCGCTGTAGCTGGGGTAGGCAATGCCCGCCAGCATGCCGACCAGCGCGGCGACAATCAACACTTCGATCAGGCTCAGGCCGCTCTGCATGCGCTGCATCAAGATTCCCCCGGGAGTTGGCGCCAGAGGATGCGCTGGGCGGGACCATGCTCCGGTGAAAGCGGCCAGGCCACGACACTTTGCAAGACAACCCGAGCCTGGCGCTGCTCGGCGATGGCAGTGATGCGCAGCAGGGTGACCGTTTGTTTGTCCGGCATGCGGACGGCCTTGTCGGTCTGTCCGAGGTTTTCTATCTGGTAGCGTCCGGTGCCCAAAGGGTGCCAGCCGGGCGGCGTCATGCCAGGAAGACGGGCTTCGGCAGTACGCAGTACGTGCTCCGCGATTTCGAAGGCCTGCAACGAGGCCAGGAGATTGCTGGCCATGCGGGTTTGCTGGGTGGTGGCTTGCATGGCCAGCAGGCCGAGCACACCGAGCAGCACCAGCAGGACCATGCTCAGCACCAGCACGGCGCCGCATTGCCTCCTTCCACAGGGGCTGCGCTCTCCTTCAGTGATCATTGCGCCGTACCACCGTCAGTTCATAGGTCTGCGGCCGCACACGCTTCCCGGGTTCTTCCAGTGTAAGGCTGAGCATCACCCGATCATCATCCCGACGAACGTCGAGCCGGCCGACATTGTCGACCAGCACCGCATTGCTGCTCCCATTGCCGAGCTTCAGGCTGCTGCCTTCGAGACGATAAACATGCTGCCGGATGGGGACCGCGACCATGCCAGGGCCAGGACTTGCGCGCCCCTTGGCAATGACGGCCCTGGTCCGGCAATCGGTCACCAGCGTCCAGTCGGGCGCGCCTGCCAGCTCCCCCCACTCGGCGCTGATCAGGGTGAGGCTTTGCAGCCCGCCATCATTTGCCTGTTCAAGCGTGAACGGTTGCTCGAACAGCCGCGCGGTGGCGGCATCGGGAAAGCTCATCGCATCCTGGCGCAAGCAACCAAACATCCCCGCCATGCGGATATCTCCGGCCAGCCGGTGCAGTGCGAAGCGCGCATCCTCCTGCAATCGAGCTGCCGCCTCCTGCACTTTCCAACTCTGCAAGGCACTGATGAACACCCGGCTGCCGGCCAGCAACAGCAGCAAGCCCAGACTCATGGCAAGCAACACTTCGAGCAGGCTGAACCCCGCTGCCTGCCTCATCGTGGTACGCCCAGTTCGAGGGAGCGCTCCCCTCCCCCTCCACGCTTATCGATCCAACTCACCAATAAGCTGTTTCCTCGCACTACGCCACGCCCCGAAGGGCCGGCGAATGCCTCGATCTGCCGCTGGAGCTCAGCCTCATCCTGCCCTCCTACACCCCGGGTGGAACGCGCCCGCTCCTGCATGCCGTGAGCGATGAAGGCGGCCTGGCTGAGCATCCGCGCGCTATCGGTCCCTTGCGCGGAACGCAGTTGCAAACCTGCCGCCCCCAACAGCCCGACCGCCACCAATACCTGCGCGACCATCACCTCGATCAGGGTCACCCCTCGCTGCCGCATCCCTGCCATACCCGCCTCCTGCGAAGTTTCCCCGGCAAACTGCAAAACCGGCCGACTCGACATCCACCCAGCCGCCACTAGAACCTAAGCGAAGCACTTCCAGGGAGGAACGCACGATGAGGCAACAGGGAGTAACACTGATCCAGATGCTGCTCGCGGTAGGTCTGCTGGCCTTGCTGGCCCAGCTCGGCACCTCGTCCTACAGCAAGATGAGCCATGACCTGCAACAGCAGGCCACCGCCGAGAGCCTCGCCCAGGCCCTGCGCGCCGCACGCAGCGAGGCCTTGCTGCGTAACCGGGTGGTCAGGCTGCAAGCATTGCAGGGTGACTGGAGCAAGGGCTGGCAGGTGCTGCAAGAACAGGGCGATACGCCGTTGTTACGAGAGTATTCAGCGAGGGGCGGAGTCAGGGTGATCGGTAATCAACCGGTGGTACGCAGCGTGCGCTTCAGCGGCCTGGGTGTGCCGATCCGCGAAGGAGGCGCTTTCCAGGCCGGGACCCTGCTGGTGTGCGGGGCGCCCGGGCAGGAAAGGCTGTATCAGGTACGGCTGTCGCCCAGCGGCCGGGTCAGACTGCTCCTGGAGCAACCCGAGCAGCCGTTGTGCGACAGGGACATCAACTGACGGTACGGACGCGCAATTCCTTGGGCATCGAGAAGGTCACGTTCTCTTCGCGACCATCCAGCTCTTCCGCGCCACTGGCCCCCCAGTCGCGCAACTGCTGGATCACACCGCGCACGAGCACCTCGGGTGCCGAGGCACCGGCGGTGATGCCGATCCGCGCGACACCATCGAACCAGTCACGCTGCAGGTCTTCGGCACCGTCGATCAGGTAGGCCGGGGTGGACATGCGCTCCGCCAGCTCGCGCAGGCGGTTGGAGTTGGAGCTGTTCGGGCTGCCGACCACCAGCACCACGTCGCACTCTGCCGCCAGTTGCTTGACCGCGTCCTGGCGGTTCTGGGTGGCGTAGCAGATGTCATCCTTGCGCGGCCCGCCGATGCTCGGGAAGCGCGCACGGAGGGCATCGATGACACGACTGGTGTCGTCCATCGACAGGGTGGTCTGGGTGACGAAGGCCAGCTTCTCGGGGTTGCGCACCTGCAATCGGGCGACATCTTCCTCGTCTTCGACCAGGTAGATGGAGCCGCCATTGCTGTCGTCGTACTGGCCCATGGTGCCTTCGACTTCCGGGTGCCCGGCGTGGCCGATGAGGATGCATTCCTTGCCGTCGCGGCTGTAGCGCGCGACCTCGATATGCACCTTGGTCACCAGCGGACAGGTGGCGTCGAACACCTTCAGGCCGCGACCGGCCGCTTCCTGGCGCACGGCCTGGGAGACGCCGTGGGCGCTGAAGATGACGATGACGTCGTCCGGCACCTGGTCCAGTTCCTCGACAAAGATGGCGCCACGGGCGCGCAGGTCTTCGACGACGAACTTGTTATGCACCACTTCATGGCGGACGTAGATCGGCGGCCCGAAGACTTCCAGCGCGCGGTTGACGATTTCGATCGCCCGGTCCACGCCGGCACAGAAGCCACGGGGGTTGGCGAGTTTGATCTGCATGTGGGACTCCCGGCTCAGAGGGCCTTCACGTCGAGGATCTCCACCTCGAAGCTCAGGGTCTTGCCAGCCAGCGGGTGGTTGAAGTCGACGGTGACCTGGGCGTCGTCGAAGGCTTTCACCACGCCCGGCAGCTCGGCATTGGCCGCATCGTTGAAGATGACCAACAGGCCTTCGGACAGTTCCATGTCCTGGAACTGCGAGCGTGGCATGATCTGCACGTTCTGCGGGTTGGGCTGACCGAAGGCATTTTCCGGGGCGACAGTGACGTTGCGCTTGTCCCCGGCCTTGAAGCCGAAGATAGCCGCCTCGAAACCGGGCAGCAGGTTGCCATCGCCGACCTTGAACACCGCCGGAGCCTTGTCGAAGGTACTGTCGACGGTATCGCCATTTTCCAGGTGCAGCGCGAAGTGCAGGGTGACTTCGGTGTTCTGGCCGATACGGATGTCACTCATGGACAGGTTCTCCGGACTTTTTGCTCTTGAACATATCCAGCGCCAGCATCACCGCACCAACGGAAATGGCGCTGTCGGCCAGGTTGAAGGCCGGGAAGTACCAGCGGTTCTGCCAGTGGACGAGGATGAAGTCGATCACATGGCCCAGCACGATGCGGTCGTACAGGTTGCCCAGGGCGCCGCCGAGAACCAGGGCCAGCGCGATCGCCAGCCAGGTTTCGTTGCGACCCAGGCGCTTGAGCCAGACCACCAGCACCGCGCTGACCACCACGGCGATCAGGGCGAACAGCCAGCGTTGCCAGCCGGAGCTGTCGGCCAGGAAGCTGAACGCGGCACCGGTGTTGTAGGCCAGGGTCCAGCTGAAGTAGTCGGGAATGACCACGATCTGCTGGTACAGGCTCAGCGAACCTTCGAAGTGGAACTTGCTGGCCTGGTCAAGGACCAGGACCAGCACGCTCAGCCACAGCCAGGCAAGGCGTCCGAAACGCCCCGCAGCGACGTTAGGCATAGTGACGCACCTCACCGTTGCCACTGATGTTGTCGACGCAGCGACCACAGATTTCAGGGTGTTCCGGGTTGACCCCGACATCAGCGCGGAAGTGCCAGCAACGGCCGCATTTGGCGTGACCGGACTTGACCACTTTCAACTTGAGACCGGCCACTTCGGTGACCACGGCATCGGCCGGCGCTTCGACGAACGGCGCGACGCTGGCAGCGGAGGTGATCAGCACAAAGCGCAGTTCGTTGCCCAGCTTGGTCAGGTCGTTGCCCAGGGACTCGTCGGCGAACAGCGTCACTTCGGCCTGCAGGTTGCCACCGATGGCCTTGGCCGAACGCTGGTTCTCCAGTTCCTTGTTGACCGCAGTCTTCACCGCCATCACCCGATCCCAGTAGGCACGGTCCAGCTCGGTGCCTTCCGGCAGTTCGCTCAGGCCCTGGTACCAGGTGTTGAGCATCACCGACTCGTTGCGCTCGCCTGGCAGGTACTGCCACAGCTCGTCCGCGGTGAACGACAGGATCGGCGCGATCCAGCGCACCAGCGCCTCGGCGATGTGGTACAGCGCGGTCTGGCAGGAGCGCCGTGCGACGCTGTTGGCGCCGGTGGTGTATTGGCGGTCCTTGATGATGTCGAGATAGAAGCCACCCAGCTCCTGCACGCAGAAGTTGTGGATCTTCGAGTAGACGTTCCAGAAGCGGTATTCGCCGTAGTGCTCTTCCAGCTCGCGCTGCAGCAGCAGGGTACGGTCGACGGCCCAGCGGTCCAGGGCCAGCATGTCATCGGCCGGCAGCAGATCGCGGGTCGGGTCGAAGCCGGACAGGTTGGACAGCAGGAAGCGTGCGGTATTACGGATGCGGCGATAGGCATCGGCGCTACGCTGGAGAATCTGCTCGGAAACCGCCATCTCGCCGGAGTAGTCGGTGGCGGACACCCACAGACGCAGGATGTCGGCACCCAGGGTATCGTTGACCTTCTGCGGCTCGATGGTGTTGCCCAGCGACTTGGACATCTTGCGGCCGTTTTCGTCGACGGTGAAACCGTGGGTCAGCAGCTCGCGGTACGGCGCGTGGTTGTCGATGGCGCAGCCGGTCAGCAGCGACGAGTGGAACCAGCCGCGGTGCTGGTCGGAACCTTCCAGGTACAGGTCGGCGCGCGGGCCGGTCTCATGGCCGATGTTGTGCGAGCCACGCAGCACGTGCCAGTGGGTGGTGCCGGAGTCGAACCAGACGTCGAGGGTATCGGCGATCTTGTCGTACTGCGCGGCCTCGTCACCGAGCAGCTCGGCGGCGTCCATCTTGAACCAGGCTTCGATGCCTTGCTGTTCGACGCGCTTGGCCACTTCTTCCATCAGTTCGACGGTACGCGGGTGCAGTTCGCCGGTCTGCTTGTGCAGGAAGAACGGAATCGGTACGCCCCAGTTGCGCTGGCGCGAGATGCACCAGTCAGGACGGTTGGCGATCATCGAGTGCAGGCGCGCCTGGCCCCAGGCCGGGACGAACTTGGTTTCCTCGATGGCTTTCAGTGCACGCTCGCGCAGGGTGTCGCCATTGTCCGGCTGCTTGTCCATGCCGACGAACCACTGCGCGGTAGCGCGGTAGATCAGCGGGGTCTTGTGACGCCAGCAGTGCATGTAGCTGTGGCTGATGGTCTCGGTGAACATCAGCGCGCCGACTTCGGTCAGCTTCTCGACGATGTGCGGGTTGGCCTTCCAGATGAACTGGCCACCGAAGAACTCCAGCGAATCGACGTAGACGCCGTTGCTCTGCACCGGGGTCAGGATGTCGTCGTTGACCATGCCGTAGCGCTTGCAGGTGACGAAGTCGTCCTCACCGTAGGCCGGCGCGGAGTGGACCACGCCGGTACCGGCGCCCAGCTCGACGTAGTCGGCCAGGTACACCGGCGACAGGCGGTCGTACAGCGGGTGACGGAAGTTGATCAGTTCTAGGGCCGAGCCTGGTGCGGTAGCGATCACCGAGCCTTCCAGCGAGAAGCGCTTCAGGCAGGATTCGACCAGTTCCTCGGCCAGGACCAGCAGCTTGTCGCCGACGTCGACCAGGGCGTAGGTGAACTCCGGATGGATGTTCAGCGCCTGGTTGGCCGGGATGGTCCAGGGGGTGGTGGTCCAGATCACGATGGAGGCTGGCTTGGCCAGGCTGGCCAGGCCGAAGGCGGCGGACAGCTTGGCTTCGTCGGCGACCGGGAAGGCGACGTCGATGGCCTGGGACTTCTTGTCGGCGTACTCGACTTCGGCCTCGGCCAGTGCCGAGCCGCAATCGAAGCACCAGTTCACCGGCTTCAGGCCCTTGAACACGAAGCCATGCTTGACCATCTCGGCCAGGGCGCGGATTTCGCCGGCCTCGTTGGGAAAGCTCATGGTCTTGTACGGGTTGTCCCAGTCACCCAGCACGCCGAGGCGGATGAACTCGGCCTTCTGCCCTTCGATCTGCTCGGCGGCGTAGGCGCGGCACAGCTCGCGGGTCTTGTCCGCGGTCAGGTTCTTGCCGTGGGTCACCTCGACCTTGTGCTCGATCGGCAGGCCGTGGCAGTCCCAGCCCGGGACATACGGCGCGTCGAAACCGGACAGGGTCTTGGAGCGGATGATCATGTCCTTGAGGATCTTGTTGAGCGCATGACCGATATGGATCTTGCCGTTGGCATAGGGCGGGCCGTCGTGCAGGACGAACTTCGGACGATCCTTGCCAATTTCGCGCAGCTTCTGGTACAGGCCAATACTGTCCCAGCGCTGCAGGATCTGCGGTTCGCGCTGTGGCAGGCCGGCCTTCATCGGGAAGGCGGTGTCCGGAAGGTTTAGCGTGGCTTTATAGTCGGTCATTTCAGGCTCTTCGTTAGCGGTTGAGCGTGCCAATGGGCACGTGCGGCGGCGATATCCGCATCGATCGCCGACTTGAGCGCCTCCAGGGAGGCGAAGCGCTGCTCGTCGCGCAGCTTGTGGTGGAATTCCACCGTCAGGCGCCGGCCATAGAGATCACCGGCGAAATCCAGCAAATGCACTTCCAGGTGAGCGCTGCCGTCGCCGGCAACGGTCGGGCGCACGCCGATGTTGGCGACTCCCGGCCACTCCTTGCCATCGATCTCGACGCTGACCAGGTAGACCCCGCTCAGCGGCACGCGGCGGCGCTTGAGTTGTACGTTGGCGGTCGGCGTACCCAGTTGCCGGGCCAGCTTCTGGCCATGCAGGACTCGTCCGCGGATGCGGAACGGACGCCCCAGCAGGCGTTCGGCCAGGGGGAAGTCCGCTGCGGCCAGGGCGTCGCGGACCTGGGTGCTGCTGACCCGCAGGCCATCCAGCTCGACGGTCTGCGCCGCTTCCACGGTGAAGCCGTGGCGCTGGCCGGCGTCCTGCAGGAAGGCGAAGTCGCCCAGGCGGTCGCAGCCGAAGCGGAAGTCGTCGCCGACTTCGAGGTGCTTCACGCCGAGGCCGTCGACCAGGATGGCCTCGACGAATTCGTCGGCACTGAGCTTGCTCAGGCGCTGGTTGAACGCCAGGCAAAGAACCCGGTCGACGCCTTCGGCGGCCAGCAGGGCGACCTTGTCGCGCAGGCGGGCGAGACGCGCCGGGGCGGTTTCGGGGGCAAAGTACTCACGCGGCTGTGGTTCGAAAATCACCACGCAGCTGGGTACGCCCAGCTCCGCCGCTCGCTCACGCAGACGCGCCAGGATGGCCTGGTGACCGCGGTGAACTCCGTCGAAGTTGCCGATAGTAGCAACGCAGCCCCGATGCCGGGGGCGAAGGTTTTGAAGGCCTCGAACCAGCTGCATAACGCGCTTCTTGCTCATAAAGTGGTCGATTATAACCACACCCGGGCGCTGACGACAGGCAGCAGCGCGATGCCGGGACGTCGATTGTGCAAAACCGACGCCCGGCCCGCGCCGTCCGTCAGTGCAGCGCCTTGCGGGCGAAGTCCCGGGGGCGGAAGCCGAACAGGAACAGGCTGCCGAAATAGGTCACCACGCCAGCGCCGATCAGGGCGCCGAGGCGCAGGAAACGCATCAGCATCTGCCCGTCTTCCCATGGCGGCATGAAATGCATGCCGACCAGCAGCACGGCAGACATCAGCAGTACCGCGATCACCAGCTTGAACAGGAAGCCGGTCCAGCCCGGTTGCGGCTCGAACAGGCGCTGCTGGCGCAGCTTCCAGTACAGCAGGCCGGCATTGAGGCAGGCACCGACGCTGATCGCCAGGGCCAGCCCGGCATGCTGCAGCGGGCCGATGAAGACCAGGTTGAGCAACTGCGTCGATATCAAGGTGAAAATCGCGATCTTCACCGGCGTGCGGATGTTCTGCTGGGCATAGAAGCCCGGCGCCAGGACCTTGATCATGATGATGCCGAGCAGGCCCACCGAATAGGCGATCAACGCACGCTGGGTCATCTGCGCGTCGAAGGCGCTGAACTTGCCGTACTGGAACAGGGCCACGGTCAGTGGCTCGGAGAGGATTGCCAGGGCCAGGGAGCACGGCAGCACCAGGAGGAAGCACAAGCGCAGGCCCCAGTCGAGGATCTGCGAGTATTGCTGACGGTCCTTGTTGGCGTAGGTCTTGGCCAGGGTCGGCAGGAGGATGGTACCCAGCGCGACGCCCAGCACGCCCGAGGGCAGTTCCATCAGGCGGTCGGCGTAGTACATCCACGACACGGAACCTGCGACCAGGAAGGAGGCGAAGATGGTGTTGATGATCAGCGAGATCTGGCTGACCGAGACCCCGAGGATCGCCGGCAGCATCTGTTTCAGCACACGCCAGACGCCGGTATCGCGCAGGTTGAGCCGAGGCAGCACGAGCATGCCGATCTTCTTCAGGTGCGGCAGCTGGTAGACAAGCTGCAACAGGCCACCAGCCAGCACCGCCCAACCCAGGGCCATCACCGGCGGGTCGAAGTACGGCGTGAGGAACAGCGCGAAGAAGATCATCGCGACGTTGAGCAGGGTTGGCACGAAGGCCGGGACCGAGAAGCGGTTCCAGGTATTGAGGATGGCGCCGGCCAGGGACGACAGCGAGATCAGCAATATATAAGGAAAGGTCACCCGCAGCAGGTCGGTGGTGAGCTGGAATTTCTCCGCGCTGTCGACGAAGCCCGGTGCGGTGGCCCAGACGATCCAGGGCGCGGCCAGGATGCCCACCGCTGTGACCAGGGCCAGGACCAGGGTCAGCAAACCCGAGACGTAGGCAATGAAGGTACGGGCGGCCTCCTCGCCCTGCTGGGTCTTGTACTCGGCGAGGATCGGCACGAATGCCTGGGAAAACGCGCCCTCGGCGAAGATCCGCCGTAGCAGGTTGGGCAGCTTGAAGGCGATGAAGAAGGCGTCGGTGGCCACGCCGGCACCGAAGATGCGCGCCAGGATGGTGTCGCGGGCGAAGCCCAGCACCCGCGAGACCATGGTGATGGAGCTGACCGCAGCCAGGGATTTGAGGAGATTCATCGAAAGTTTTTCACGCCGTTTGATGAAGTGCAGGCCGAATGTCATTCGGATATGCAATAATGCGCGCCGCGCAAAACAGGCAGCGCAAAAGCTCCCGAGTTTACAGGTCGTGCACCAGAAGGGAATCATCCCGATGGAGAGATTGACCACTGGGCGGAACCCCGTCCATGGCCTTGACAACCGGTCAACTCATCGGCATGATTCGCGGCCTATTTTGTTTGCTATTTACCAAGTCTTTCGAGGAGCTCGACGGTGGCCAACTCACCTTCCGCCAAAAAACGTGCAAAACAGGCTGAGAAGCGTCGCAGCCACAACGCCAGCCTGCGTTCCATGGTCCGCACCTACATCAAGAATGTAGTCAAGGCCATCGACGCAAAAGACGCCGAAAAAGCGCAAGCTGCTTACATCCTGGCTGTACCTGTAATCGACCGCATGGCCGACAAGGGTATCATCCACAAGAACAAGGCTGCTCGCCATAAAGGCCGTCTGAATGGCCACATCAAGGCGCTGAAAGCTGCTGCCTAAGCGACAAGCTTGTTAAAGAACCGACCCTAGGGTCGGTTTTTTATTGCCTGCGATTCCTTGCAGGCTGACATCTGCATCAAGAAAGAAGGCCCGGATGACTGCTCATCCAGGCCTTCTTCTTACTTACCGATCGGAATCTTCGGTGCCCATTGCAGCCAGTCTTCCTCGGCCTTGTCGAACAGGGCGAAGGTCTGTTGCGGCAGCGCCGGCTTGCCCATCTGCTCGCCCTCCGGGGTCGCGAAGGCGATACCGCCCTGGATCAGGGTTTCCAGGGACTCGGTGCGAATGGTTGCTCCCTTGATCAAGCCGAACTCGAAGCCGAAGCCACTGGTGTTCCAGAAGCGGCTACCGCCCCGTACCAATGCCGCATAACGCGGCTCGATCAGAATATGGATCAGCACGCGGTCGGCCGTCTGCCCCAGCTCGAAGCCGGTGACCTTGCCCACCGGGATCTCGCGGTAAGTCACCGGAACGCCCGCCTTGATCGAGCCCCGGCGCGACGCACTCAAGGTCAGGGCCAGGCCTTGTGGCGGCCCGATGACCTCCGGAGCCTCGGGCAATGCGGTGAAATCGCGCTGCGGCCCTTTGTTGATCGCAGCGGGCTGCACCTCCAGGTATTGACCGGTGATCAGCGTGCCAAGGTTCTCGGTCTTGACGATACCCAGCGCCGGCTTGACCACCCAGAACTGCGTACCGACCCGGGCGATGCGCTCCGGCACCTCGGTAATCCGCGCCTTGAGCAGCACGGATTGCAGGTCGGCACTCAGGTCGACGCCTTCCACCTTGCCAACATCCAGGCCCCTGAAGCGAATCGGGGTGCCGACCTTCAGACCGTCGGCGTCGTCCACCTTGATGGTGATGGGAACCCCGGAGAGGTTGGCCGCTTCCTGGCTTTCATGTAGGCGGAACGTAGGAATGCGTCGCTTGAGCGGTACGTTCGGCGTCGGCGTATCGAATGAAATACCACCCGCCATCAGGCTCTGCAGAGACTCGCTCTTGATCTGGATACCCGACAGGCCACCGGTCAAGGTGATACCACTGGCATTCCAGAAGCGCGTCGATCCGTTGACCAGGCTCGCGTACTCCGGCTCGATATGCACCCCGATCAGCAAGCGCTTCTGGTGCTTGCGGGAAAACTGATAGCTCTGCACGGTACCGACCTTCACCTGGCGGTAGAGGATCGGGCTGCCCACTTCCAGCGAGCCAAGATTTTCACTGAAGAGCACCAGGTGCAGGCCCGGCGCCTTCAGGTCGAGCGGTGGCGCCTTGGCCCTGGCTTCGAACTCGCGCTGCGGTGCAGCCCCCTTGTCACCCGGGCGCACGGCAATGTAGTTACCTTTGACCAAAGCCTCCAGACCGGTGATGCCCGCCAGGGAGATCGATGGCTTGACCACCCAGAACTGGGTGCCCTGCACCAGGTAGTCTTCCGCCAACGGGTCCAGGGTCAGTTCCGCCATGGCGCTGTTCAGGTCGGACTCGACCTTCAGCGCCTTCAAGCTACCGACCTGGATCCCCTTGTACATGACTGGCGTGCGGCCGGCCTGCAGGCCCTCGAAGTCGCTCAGCTTGACCTTGACCCGGATACCGGCCTGGGCAGCGTCGAAGTCCTCGTACAGGCGGAACGGCAGACTCGGGTCTGTAGGCGGGCTGTCCTTGCGGTGCTCCGGCGTGGCGAAAGCGATACCGCCGGCGACGATACTGGCAAGCGACTCGCTGCGAATCTTCACACCGGACAGACTGGCATCGACACTGACGCCGCTGGCGTTCCAGAAACGCGTGTGCTTGCGCACCAGGGAGGCATAGGCAGGCTCGATGAAGACCTTGATCTCCACATTGCCTTGGTCCTCGGCCAGGCGATAGCTCTTCACCCGGCCGACCTGGATCTGCTTGTAGAACACCGGGCTGTCGCGGTTCAGGGAGCCCAGCCGGTCGGCCTTGAGCGTCAGGTGCAGGCCTGGCTCGCTATCGGATAGGGGGGGCGCTTCCGGCAAGGCGACGAAACGCTTCGTCAGTTCGCCCTCCCCGGGACTGACCGCAATGTAGTTGCCGGAAACCAGGGTTTCCAGGCCGGTGATGCCGGCCAGGGTGACGCTCGGCTTTACCAGCCAGAAGCGAGTACCTTTGCGTAGATGCGGCTCCGCAGCAGCATTCATCTCGATGGTGGCGATGACGCCAGTGTTGCTGCCCTCGGCATCCAGCACCAGGCTCTTGACCTTGCCCACCGGCATGCCCTTGTAGACCACCTCGGTCTTGTTGGCGACGATGCCCTCGCCACTCTGGAAGCGCACCTCGATGTTTACACCGGACTCTCGATAGGCCTGCCAGCCAAGCCAGCCGCCGATCACCAAGGCAATAAGAGGCAGAATCCAGATGGCCGACCAGTTCGAGGCTGGGCGGGTTCTAGCCGTAGGCAAATCATCACTCATGGTCGTCGTCCGACTCCGTGTTATCCCAGATCAGTCGGGGATCGAAAGTTACTGCAGCAAGCATCGTCAGAATCACCACGCTGGCAAAGGCCACGGCCCCCAGGTTGGCTTCGACACTGGCGATGCGCCCGAAATTCACCACCGCCACGAGAATGGCGATGACGAAGATATCCAGCATCGACCAGCGCCCGATGAACTCGATGAAGCGGTACATCAGGATACGTTGGCGGGCGGACAGAGGCTGATGACGCTGCACCGAGTAGAGCAGCAGGGCGATGCCGACCAGCTTGAAGGTCGGCACCAGGATACTGGCGATGAATACCACTGCGGCGATGGGCAACATGCCGTGCTTCATCAGGGTAATGACCCCGGACATGATGGTATCCGGGCTGCCTTGGCCAAGGGTACTTACGGTCATGATCGGCAGCAGGTTGGCCGGGATATAAAGGATGGCTGCGGTGATCAGCAGTGCCCAGGTACGAACCAGGCTGTTCGGCCGCCGCTCATGCACGATGGCACCGCAGCGGGTGCAGGTTTGCGAGCTGGTACCGGGCTCCTTGCGGTTGAGCTCATGACATTCGCAACAAATGAGGATTCCAGCATCAATCGCCCGCATGCAGGTCTTCTCCCGACAACGCCACCCAGACCTGGTGGGGCGACATCACCACTTCCAGCCATACCTGGACCAACAAAAGACTGATAAAGCAGAACAGGCCCAGGCCAAGACTCAGCTCGGCCAGATCCACCAGCTTGACGATAGCCACCAGTACGCCCATGAAATAAACCTCGAGCATGCCCCAGTCGCGCAGGTGGTGATAAATGCGGTAGAGCAGCAATCCGTAGCTTCTTCCGAGATTCCAGCGGATGCTCAACAACACGGCCAACTGACACAGCAATTTGAGCAGCGGAATCGCCATGCTGCAAAGAAACACCACCACGGCGATGCCGCGCATGCCGGAGTCATACAGGCCGAGCACACCACTCCACACCGTATCGTCCGAGCTTTGCCCCAGAAGATGCAGTTGCATGATGGGCAGGAAATTGGCCGGGACATAGAGCATCAGGGCAGCCAGGACCAAGGCCAGGCTGCGTTCCACGACGTTGTGCCGGTGGGCGTAAAGCTCATAACCACAACGCGGACAATGAGCCTTTTCATCGCGCTTGAGCACGGGCTTGCGCATCAGCAGGTCGCATTCGTGGCATGCCACCAACTCAGCCAACGGCAAGTTCTCAAGAGGCCGGGAATCGGCTGAATCGGACATAGGAAAATTCTGAATGACGGCGACGGCTCTATTCTAGTGCCCTTGCCTTGACTTGTGGGACCACGTCCAAGAGTAGCTCCAACACGAGAATTGTATCGAGCAAAAACAAAACCCCTACCTGCGTACGCAGATAGGGGTTTCGGAATTTAATCTTGACGATGACCTACTCTCACATGGAGAAGCTCCACACTACCATCGGCGAT
>NZ_JAZDQN010000069.1:0-21477 GCF_036324125.1 Pseudomonas ulcerans
TTCGGGCCCCCCAAAATCCCACCCCGGCCCTGCCCGGGGGGGGGGGCCACCCCCGGCTTTGCCTCTTTTAAAACAACAACCCCCAGGGGGGACCCCCCCGCTCCCACAGGGTCCGCGTCCGATCACCCTACTTGACCACCTGCCCTACCCCTCTCCCGCGCGGATCCGAAGCCGTCTCAAGCTTTGTCCCGGTCACCCGGATCGCCTGGATGTCGCCCATCTCCCAACCCTGATCTTCCAGGGTATATCCCATCTGCTTCAGCTCCTTGGCCACCTCGCCGGTCAACGGCGCATAGGCATCGAAATAGATGGTGTCCTTGGGCAGCAACTGGTGATGCACGCGCTGCGCCGCGACGGCCTTTTCCAACGACAGGTTGTAGTCATACAGGTTGTTCAGCACCTGGAAGACCGAGGTGAAGATCCGCGACCCGCCCGGCGTGCCCAGCACCAGCGTGACATTGCCATCACGGGTCACCAGGCTCGGGCTCATCGACGACAGCATGCGCTTGCCCGGCTCGATGGCATTGGCATCGCCGCCGACCACGCCAAAGGCATTGGCCACCCCCGGCTTGGAACTGAAGTCATCCATCTCGTCGTTGAGCAGGAAGCCCGCGCCCTTGACCACCATGCCGCTGCCGTAGTCCCAGTTCAGGGTGTAGGTATTGCTCACCGCATTGCCCTGCTTGTCGACGATGGAGAAATGCGTGGTCTGATGCGGTTCCAGCCCCGGACGGACCTTCTCGGTCTCGGAGATCGCGGTCGGGTTGACCTCCTTGGCCCTGCGCGCCAGGTACTCCGGCGCGATCAACTCGTTCACCGGCACCTTGGCGAATGCCGGGTCGCCGAGGTAATCGGCGCGATCGGCGAACACGCGCTTCTCCACCTCAGCCAGCAGGTGGATATAGCGTGTCGAGTTCAGCTCGACGCCCTTGAAGTCCGCCGCACGCAGTTCCTTGATCCCCAGCAGCTGGGCCAGGGCGATGCCGCCAGAGCTGGGCAGCGGCGCGGTGTACACCACGTTGCCACGCCAGTCGATACGCAGCGGCTCGCGCCACACCGCCTTGTAGTCCTTGAGGTCGTCCTTGCTGATCAAACCGTTGCTGGCCTGCATCTGCGCCACCAGCAGGTCGGCGGTCTTGCCCTGGTAGAACTCGCTGACGCCCTTGTCGGCGATGCGTTCCAGCGTCTGCGCCAGTTCCGGCTGGGTGAAGGTCTCGCCGACCTTCATCTTGCCGAAGTAGTCGTTGAAGTTGGTTCTGTCCTTGAACAGGCCGAGGGCGTCCTCGCGGTACTGGTACTGCTTGGCGGCCACCTTGAAGCCGTTCTTCGCGTAACCCACTGCCGGGGTGATCAGCTCGGACCAGGGCAGCTTGCCGAACTTCCTGTGCGCTTCCCACAGGCCCATCACCGTACCCGGCACACCAGCGGCCCGGGCGCCGACCAGGCTGAGGTTCTCGATGACCTCGCCCTTCTCGTCCAGGTACATGTTGCGCGTGGCCGCCTTCGGCGCCACTTCGCGGTAGTCGAGGAAATAGGCCTTGCCGTCCATGTACAGGGTCATGAATCCGCCACCACCGATATTGCCGGCTTCGGGGTAGGTCACGGCGAGGGTGAAGGCCGTGGCCACCGCGGCATCCACCGCGTTGCCGCCCTTCTTGAGGATGTCGGCGGCCACCTGTGCGCCATATTGATCGGGTGCGGCGACCGCACCGCCTTCCAGCGTGACAGCGTAAGTGGTTGAGCTGGCGAGGATCGCTGCGGAGAAGCCCAAGGTGCGAAGCATTACAACGCGCATAGATACGTCCCTGGTTGTTGTTTTCGTTGAACACTCATTAAGGCCCATGAGGGAAGAGTTATCAAACGACGTGGGACATTTCCTTTTTAGCAGGCGTACATCGCCAGCTTGCGTTGCATGAAGTCGAGAAAGCACTGGATGCGCAGGGCCAGTTGCGAGTTGCGGTAGTACACCGCGTTGATCGGCTGGCGATAGCCGCTGTTGAAGTCATCCAGGACCACCTTGAGCTGGCCGCTGCGGATGTCTTCATGGGTCATGAAATGCGACAGGCAGGCAATGCCCTCGCCAGCCAGCGCCAGGGCGCGCACGGTCTCGCCGCTGGAAGAGGTGATGGCCGGCCGGATCAGCAGACGGTCGCCGTCGACATGGCGCAGCGGCCAGTTGTTGAGGGTATCGGTCTGGCTGAAGCCGAGCAGGGAATGGCCCGCTAGGTCTTCGACCCGCCTCGGCGTGCCGTGCCGCTCCAGGTAGGCCGGGCTCGCCAGCAGGTTCAGCGGGCTGCAGCCCAGCGAACGGGCATGCAGGGTGGAGTCGGCCAGTTCACCGATGCGGATCGCCACATCGGTGCTCTGCTCCAGCAGATCGATGATCAGGTCGCAAGCATTCAGTTCCAGCTCGATCTGCGGATACAGGGCACGGAACTCGCCGACCCAAGGCACGATGGCGTGCTGCATGAACGGCAACGCGGCGTTGATGCGCAGGCGACCCGAGGGTATCTGCTGGTGCCGGGACAGATGATCCTCGAGGTCGTCCATCTGCTCCAGGATCGACTTGGCCCGCTCGAAGAAGAACCGCCCTTCCTCGGTCAGGTCCATGCGTCGGGTGGTGCGGTTGATCAGCGTGGTGCCCAGCTTGCTTTCCAGGCGCGACAGCGTGCGGCTGATGGCCGAGGGCGTCTGCCCGCCCTGCTCGGCAGCGGCGGAAATCGAGCCGCACTCGATCACCGAGACGAACACCTGCAATTCATCGGACCTGGCTTTCACGGGACTACCTCACGACATCTGACGCGCAGATAGATAGCCCCTCGTCAGGCCCGACGCAAGGGCGCATCAAGCCTCGACGCCGAAAACCTTCGCCAGGTGCGCCTCGTAGGCGGCCACTGCGGCCGGCACGTCGGGACGCTTCATCACGTCGGTGGCGAGGAAAGTCGGCAGGCCGCTCATGCCAAGGAACTGGTTGGCCTTGTGGAACGGGAAGTACACCGCGTCGACGCCCTTGCCCTCGAAGAACTGACCGGGCTCGTCGAACGCTTCCTGTGGCGCGTTCCAGGTCAACGACAGCATGTACTGCTTGCCCTGGATCAGGCCGCCGTTGCCGTACTTCTTCGAACCGTCGGCGCGGGTACGGCCGTCACTGGCGTAGAGGCTGCCGTGGCCAGCGGTGAAGATCTCGTCGAGGTACTGCTTGACGGTCCACGGGGCACCCATCCACCAGCCGGGCATCTGGTAGATCACCACGTCGGCCCAGAGGATCTTCTCGACTTCTTGCTGGTTGTCGTAGCCACCGTCGATGTAGGTGGTCTTCACATCGAAACCGGCGCGGTCGAGGAACGCCAGCGCGGTGTCGTGCAGGGTTTCGTTCAGGCGGCCATCGGAATGGGCGAAGCGCTTGCCGCCGTTGAGCAACAGGACCTTTTTCATCATCTGCCTCGTGTGCATGCGGTCCTGGGCGGCGTATCACCGGGGGACCGGGGTAATGGGATGGCGGCAGATTAGTGAGCCGGGGACAGCGGAAAAACCCACGCGCGGGCAAAAAGCTTTTGATCAAAATGCACGAATCGACGATTGATTATTGAAATATGATTCGATCCCTCCCCCCAACGAGACGCCACCATGAGCGAACGCTACGGCTTCATCCTCAAAGCCAAGACCCGTCCGGAAAAAGCCGAGGACTTCGAGCGCCTGTTCCGTGCCTACGTCGAACCGAGTCGCGCCGAACCGGGCTGCATCGAGTACCACATGCTGCGCGACAAGACAGACCCGAGCCTGTTCATCTTCTACGAGATCTGGGCCAGCAAGGCCGCGCTCGACGTCCACTCGGCCCTGCCGCACATGCAGGCGTTTGCCGAGAAGCGCATGGACTACCTGGAACGCGACTTCGATATCCAGTTGATCGATATGCTCAGCGAGTCTTCGGCTAGCCGTTGATCATCAGGTGCGCGCCGAGCAGCGCCAGGCCGATGAAGAAGCAGCGCTTGAACAACTGCGCGCTGATGCGCTGGCGTAGCCACTGGCCGAACAGCATGCCGAGCAGCGCCGGCGCCAGCACCAGCAACGACCCCGCCAAGGCCTCGCCACCCAGCGCATCCTGCCCGGCCAGGCCGATGGCCAGGGCCACCGTTGACACCGTGAACGACAGGCCCAGGGCCTGGACCCGCTCGTCGCGGTCCAGGTCCAGCGCGCCCAGGTAGGGCACGGCGGGAATCACGAAGACACCGGTCGCCGCGGTGATCAGACCGGTCAAGCCACCGCACAGGGGGCCCAGCCATTTCTCCTGTCGCGGCTTCAAGCTGAATGGCGGTAGCCACAAGCCCACCAGCGCATACAACAGCAACGCCGCGCCCAGTGCGTGAGCCGCCCATGCGCCGCTGCTGATCCCCCACCAGACGCTGCCGGCCAGGGTGCCGAAGAAGATCATCGCCAGCATCGGCCACAACCGCCGCAACAGCCCTCGCAGATGCCCCCCGCTCGCCAGTTGCCAGACGTTGGTCAGGGTCGAGGGCACGATCAGCAGTACCGCAGCCTGTGCTGGAGACATAGCCAGACCCAGCAGGCCCATGGCGATGGTGGGCAGGCCGAGGCCGATCACGCCCTTGACCGCGCCGGCCAGGAGGAAAGTGAAGAGAACCAGCAGTGTCAGGGCCGGGCCGAGAGAATGGTAGAAGCTCAGGAAGGTCGTCATGGCGCTATGCTGCCTCGGGCAACGCATGCCGAAAATCTGTAATTTCAGCACTCTGCCTATTGCCCAGTGATAGGCTGGAACACTGCACTAGCCCAGATAGCCCGCCATGCACTTCGACCTGATCGACCTGCGCCTTTTCCTCCACACCGTGGAATGCGGCAATATCACCGCCGGCGCCCGACGCAGCCATCTGTCACTGCCAGCCGCCAGCGCGCGGATCCGGGCGATGGAGAGCTCGCTGGGTATCGCCTTGCTGGAGCGCAATCGCCGTGGGGTGCAGCCGACCCCGGCGGGCCAGGCGCTGGTCACCCATGCGCGGCAGATCGGCCAGCAGGTGGCGCGCCTGCAACTCGACCTGGCCCAGTACGCCAGCGGCCTGCATGGCCAGGTCCGTCTGCTGTGCAATACCGCCGCACTGACCGAGTACCTGCCGGAACTGCTCGCCAACTTCCTGCGCGAACGGCCACGGATCGATGTGGATATCCAGGAGTTGCCCAGCCTGCGCATCGTCCAGGCCCTCGGCCAGGGCATCGCCGACCTTGGCATCGTTTCCACCGCCGTGGCGACCGGCGACCTGCAGACCCGACCGTTCCGCGATGATCCGCTGGTGCTGATCATGGCCCCGGAGCATCCACTCGCCCTTGTGGATAACCCCGGCTTTCCCCGCTCCCTCGAACACGGCTACGTCGGTCTGGGCGCCAGCAGCGCCCTCGCCCTTCATCTTGAAGAACAGGCACTGCACCTCGGCCGGCGCATGCAGGTCAGGGTGCGCGCCGAAGGCTTCGACGGGGTGATTCGCATGGTCGCCCATGGTGCCGGGCTGGGCATCGTGCCGCTGGCCGCTGTGCGGCGCTGGCAGGGACTGTTGCCACTGCGCAGCGTGGCCTTGCCGGACGCCTGGGCGCAACGCCGATTGCTGCTGTGCGCGCGGGGTTTCGCGGCGTTGCCGGAGCAGGCCCTGGCCTTGCTGGAGGCATTGGCGCCGCGCGTTTAGACAACTGGACGTCGAACACAGGCAATTGCCCGACGGACCGCCTCGCTAGGCTGCGGACTCTTTTATCTGTCTGACGGAGCCCACATGAGCAAGCCAATCGTCGTCCTTCGCGATACCCACCCGCTGCCGGTACTCGACGCCTGCAAATGGGAAAAACTGGCGGGCGACCCGCACACCGTCAACCTCAACGCCTACACCAGCGAAGACGGCAGCAAGATCATGGGCACCTGGATCTGCACCCCAGGCAAATGGCGGGTGAACTACGAGAAATGGGAGTACTGCCACTTCCAGGAAGGCTATTGCGTGATCACCCCTGATGGCCAGGAGCCGATTCACCTGCGGGCGGGGGATATCTTCATCGTCGAGCCGGGGATGAAGGGCACCTGGGAAGTGGTGGAGACGGTGCGCAAGTATTTCGTTTTTGCTTGATTCACTCGAACGTGTGGGAGCGGGTTCACCCGCGATTGCGGTAGTGAACCTATCGACGTCATCGCGGGTGAACCCGCTCCCACAAAGACAGCATTCCAATCACTCCGGCTTGCGGTAACTCTCCACAATCGCCGAGAAGTCCTTCCCGCCATCCCCCCGCAAGCTCATCGCCTGATACAGCTGCTGCGCCACCGCCCCGAGTATCACCGGCTGGTGCGCCTGCTTCGCCGCCTCGGTCGCCAGACCCAGGTCCTTGAGCATCAGTTCCGCACCAAAGCCACCGGTATAGCCCCGCGACGCCGGCGCCGTCTCGATGATGCCCGGCCACGGGTTGTAGGTGTCGGAACTCCAGCAGCGCCCGGTCGAACTGTTGATGATCCCCGCCAGCACCTTGGTGTCGATCCCCAGTGCATTGCCCAAGGCCATGGCCTCGGACACACCGACCATGGAAATCCCCAGCAGCAGGTTGTTGCAGATCTTGGCGATCTGCCCGGTGCCGACGTCACCGCAGTGCACGATATTGCGGCCCATCTGCGCCAGTACCGGTTGCAGGGTGGCGAACAGTGCATCGCTGCCGCCGACCATGAAGGTCAGGGTGCCCGCTGCCGCGCCACCAGTGCCTCCCGACACCGGCGCATCGCCCATGTCGACGCCCTGCTTCTTCGCCGCCGCGCTGACGTCGCGGGCGGTCTGCGGGTCGATGGTGCTGCAGTCCACCACCGGCGTACCGGCGCGCACGCCGGTCAGCACACCGTTTTCGCCGAGGTACACGCTGCGGACATGAGCCGCCGCAGGAAGCATGGTGATCACAAGTTCGGCGTTGCTCGCCGCATCCCGCGGCGAGTCGCTGATATGGCCACCGAGCTCGGCAAGCTCGGCGAGGATGGTGGTGTTGAGGTCGAACAGGTTGAGGCTGTGGCCGGCCTTGATCAGGTTGCGCGCCATCGGCGCGCCCATGTTGCCCAGCCCCACGAATGCGATACGCATGATCAACTCCTTAGCGCAGGCTGATGGTGGTGTTCACACCGTCGTTGACGCTGTCGTCGTCGAACCAGCGGGCGGTGACGGTCTTGGTCTGAGTGTAGAACTGCACCACCTGCTTGCCGTAGGGACCGAGGTCGCCAAGCTTGGAACCGCGGGAACCGGTGAAGCTGAAGAATGGCACCGGTACCGGGATCGGGATGTTGATGCCGACCTGGCCGACGTCGATCTCCGCCTGGAACTTGCGTGCCGCCGCACCACTCTGGGTGAACAGGCCGGTGCCGTTGCCGAAGGGATTGCGGTTGACCAGGGCGATGGCTTCGTCGAGGGTGTCGACCTCCAGCACCACCAGCACCGGGCCGAAGATTTCCTGGGTGTAGATCTGCATGTCGGTGGTCACCCCGGAGAACAGGGTCGGGCCGACGAAGTTGCCGTTCTCGTAGCCCGGCACCTTCACGTCGCGGCCATCCAGCTCCAGCTTGGCGCCTTCGCGGATACCGCTTTCGATCAGGCCCAGCACGCGCTCCTTGGCACGCTTGGAAATCACCGGGCCGACGTCGGTGCCCGGCTCGTTGCCAGCGTTCACCTTCAGTTTCGACGCGAGGGCTTTCAGCTCCGGCAGCCACTCGCGGGCCTTGCCCACCAGCACCGCCACCGAGGTGGCCATGCAGCGCTGGCCGGCGGCGCCAAACGCAGCGCCCGCAAGGGCGTTGAGGGTCTGCTCGCGGTTGGCGTCAGGCAGGACCACGGCGTGGTTCTTCGCGCCCATCATCGACTGCACGCGCTTGCCGTGCTGGCCGGCGAGGTTGTAGACGTGGGTACCCACTTCGGTCGAGCCGACGAAGGAAATCGCCTTGATATCGGCATGGGTGCAGATCGCATCCACCACCTGCTTGCCACCGTGCACCACGTTCAGCACGCCCGCCGGAACACCGGCCTCGATGGCCAGCTCCACCAGCATCATGGTCGACAGTGGGTCCTGCTCGGACGGCTTGAGCACGAAGGTATTGCCGCAGACGATGGCCATCGGGAACATCCACAACGGGATCATCGCCGGGAAGTTGAACGGGGTGATGCCGGCACAGACGCCGATCGGCTGGCGCAGGGTGTAGGTGTCGACACCGCCAGCGACGTTCTCGGCGAACTCGCCCATCTGCAGGGTGCCGATGCTACAGGCATGCTCCACCACTTCCAGGCCGCGGAAGATGTCGCCCTCGGCGTCGGCGATGGTCTTGCCCTGCTCGGCGCTGAGGGTCACGGCGATGCGCTTGGAATGTTCGCGGATCAGCGCCTGCAGACGCAGCATGATGCGCATGCGCGCGCCGATCGGCGTGTCTTTCCAGGTCTTGAAGGCGCGCTGGGCGGCAGCCACGGCAGCGTCCACTTCTTCGGCGGTGGCAAAGGGTACCCGCGCCAGTACTTCCTGGGTGGCCGGGTTGACGATGTCGCGCCATTCGCTGGTTTTCGACTCGACCCACTGACCGTCGATCAGCAGGCGGACCTGGTCGACCTTGGTCTGACCGGGGGTGTGGGGTGCGTTCATGAGGCTTCTCCTGGACATTGTTGTTAGCGAGAGAATGGCCGCCCTGTCAGGACTTGGGGCCTGGGCTGTTTTCGAGTATAGATGTGCAAACTTCTAACAAGAACGCACATAAAAACCGGTCCAACATGCAAAAAAACATCACTTCCCTGGGGTCGTTGAACTGGGACGACTTGAAGTTCTTTCTTGAGGTGGCGCGGACCCGCAAGGCCAGCAGCGCGGCCAAGCGCCTGGGTGTCGACTACACCACGGTGTCGCGGCGGATCAGCTCGCTGGAGCAGGCGCTGGGCACCTTGCTGTTCGAAAAGTCGCGGACCAGCGGCTTCGTCCTGACCGCCGAGGGCCAGCGCCTGCTGAGCTATGCGGAGTCGATCGAAAGCACGCTGCATATCGCGTGCGAGCAGGTGTCCGGCTCCGGGGTGGCCTTGTCCGGGCATGTGCGCATGGGCTGTACCGAAGGGTTCGGCAGCTTCTTCATCACCCCGCAATTGAGCCATTTCGTCGATACCTATCCGGCGATCTCGGTGGATATCCTGCCGCTGCCGCACTTCATCAGCCTGTCCAAGCGCGAGGCGGATATCGTCATCGCCCTGGAGCGGCCGGAGCATGGGCCTTACGTGTGCTGCAAGCTGTGCGACTACCGGCTGCGGCTGTATGCGACCCAGGAGTATCTGGATCACCATGCGCCGATCCGACAGGTCAGCGATCTGGGCGAGCATCCATTCATCAGCTACGTGGATGACCTCGCGTTCAGTTCGGAGCTGCTGTACCTGAACAACCTGCTGCCCAATGCCAGTGCGCATCTGCGCAGTACCAGCGTGATCGCGCAGTTCGTGGCAGCGCAGCAAGGAAGGGGATTGGCGATCCTGCCGTGCTTCCTGGCGGCGCAGGATCCGCGGCTGGTGGCGGTGTTGCCGGAAGAGGTGGAGATTACCCGGCAGTTCTGGATGTACTGCCGGGAGGATCTGCGCAAGTTGAAGCGGATTACCTTGTTGTGGGATTACATTCGGGATGTGACGGAGCGGAACATGGCGTTGCTGATGGGGGAATCTACAACTACAAGTTTCAAAAACGACTGAATCCGAACGGGATTCAAGAGACTTTGAAGTCAGAAAAATCTTTAACTTTCTAGCGAAAACCAGCCGAAACCAAAAGTAACCACTTCAAGTTTGAAATTCAATTAATCCCGGATAACTCTTCGAAGCCCGAGCGCAGCCGAATTTCAACCTGGAGCACTCCATGAGCATCTTTTGGCCAAACGAACAAGAAATACTACACCTGCGATTTGCAAACACCAGTCCTTTCCCTAAAAACTTCGAAGAACTGCTTGCATGGAACGGCGAGATTCCGATCTCCACGCCGATCGATATAATAAAAACCGCACTAAAACCAAATGGATATTATTCTTACGCCATCGCAGAAAAACTTGCCTACGATGCACAAAAGCAAATCAAGGATTTCTTCAAACACTACAATCCAGATTTCACCCACTTCTTTTCGAACGAGTACTCGCAGACAACCATCGACTCGACAGGCGCACTTGACAAGGCCCTTAAAGCAAAAGCAACAACAATCATACTAAAGCATAAAATCCTCAGAAATCCGTCGTGGAGCCACATAGACCACTACTTCAACGTTGATGCGATTACACTGGATGACGAGATGCAGGTCGCCTTGTTCGCATCAGATATCCAATCTGATGAAGAGGTAGGAGGATACGGTATCGGAAGAGGGCGGCAGGTATACGAAAACTATCTACTAGCCCTTACCACGTCTCAAATAAGTCTCATCCTGAAAAAATCATTACTTTTTATCGATGAAAAATATATTGAGTCGAACTCAGAAATTTTTTCCGCCCAGATAGTCGAAAATACAACTGCTACTATTAAGCACAGCGGAACAATAAAAATACCTGCATCGTCCAGGGCCCAACTCAGCGCCAGTGCCGGAGTCATCGTTGCGGGTGGCGCCGCTGGCATCAGTTTTGAAACTGCCCTTTATAGCGGTATTCGGTATCTACAGCCGCTTGCCGAGGCCGCCCTAAGCAGAGTAGCTGCTGTCGGAATAGGCACATTGCTATATTCACCGTCTCTAGGAAACGGCGAACGCTATCCGGCTACAGCGCTGGCAATACCGCTAAGCGAACTGGATACCACCGCATGGGATCTCGAGGAAAAAGCAGCACAGCAAGGTGCCGTTGAACTTCGCCGTCGAATCTTCGAGGGCAACAAGAACTACTCGATCGTTTCGACACCGGCCAATGGTCTTGTGCCATCAGAGGTTGCTGTTCGGGCCCTCACCTACAATGCAGAAACGAATAGCTTTTTCTCTCTATCCCATCATTCTCCACCGATCGCATTTGTTTTCCCCTCATCATTCCCCGGCGATAGCTCTACTGAGCTTCCCGTTACCCCGATAGAACGCCCCATCTACTCAGGCGTAACCTTGTCACCTATTGAAATCACAGCGGAAACACTGCCGACCACCGACCCACTGGACTTTAGGGACTGTATCTACTGCTTTCCAGCGGAAACCGGCCTACCCCCGATCTATGTTGTGTTCAATCGACCCTACGGCGCTACGA
This sequence comes from Pseudomonas ulcerans, assembly GCF_036324125.1. Taxonomy (NCBI): domain Bacteria; kingdom Pseudomonadati; phylum Pseudomonadota; class Gammaproteobacteria; order Pseudomonadales; family Pseudomonadaceae; genus Pseudomonas; species Pseudomonas ulcerans. The sequence goes on from NZ_JAZDQN010000069.1 coordinate 11,225, forward strand.
CTCAAGGCGTTCACAGCGGTCGGTGGTATGACCCGGAAAAAGCCGGAGGTCCCACCCTGGAACTAGACTGGCGACAAGCCTCGATAACCCAGCAGGGGATTGACCTCGTTAAATTGCACACCCGGCGTTTCGGAAAATCGGCGGCCAACAACGTGATGATCAGTCGATTGGAAAAAATACTAAATGGAGAACTAACACCTGAAGCCATTGACAAAAAATTCTACACTCATGAAATAAGGGAGCTTGAACGCTACAGATCACTTAACGTACCAGACGGCTTCTTGCCGCAAGATGACGGGGCCATCTGGAACAACACCCACACTGCCACACTCGAAGATTACAAGTTAAAAGATTCCAGTGATCTCTTCTATACTACCGAGGCAAAAAATGCAGAATACGACCAATGACTCAAAAAACCAGCCAGAGGAAAACCAAATGCATGTGCTGGAGAGAATTATCCGCCATGAGCCCCCCGTGGAAGTGATACTTCTTCTGACAAGGAGTACTGACGGTATATCTCTTCCTCGACTTGATCGATTTTACAGCATGGCAAACTGGCCCCATGTGAAGCACAACCTCGGTCTGTTCGAGGTACTTGATGCCATGCAAAAAGCTAGCTTGATCGAACAGTCCGGCCTACAGATCACAAAAGGCCCCCTTTGGAGGGAGGCGACATTCATGGCTGAGAAGAAATACTCACTGGAATGAATGCCTAGGCGCAAAGGCGGTTCCCGCCCATATTTGCGCCTAGGGATGGTCTGAACTAGCCGGGATCGAAATTACGCATTCTGCCAAATCTGGAAGTCCTTTTCAGAGTTTCCCTGGCTTTAAACACGCTCCAGCATCAACCCCGAGATCCGCTTCACCTTGCGCTCCACCGCCTCTTCCAACACCCCGGCCCGCGGCTCGACCAGGCTGAACCAGTCCTTGGCCCGGGTGATCCCGGTGTAGATCAGCTCCTTGGTCAGCACCGGGTTCAACGCATCCGGCAGCACCAGCGCGGTGTGGGCGAACTCCGAGCCCTGGGATTTGTGCACGGTCATGGCGTACACCGTTTCCACCTCGCTCAAGCGGCTCGGCAGGACGAAGCGCACACCGCCTCGCCCATCGTTGCGGGGGAAGGCAACCCGCAGAGGCGCCAGTTCGGACTGGCCATCCGGAATGCGCAGGGCAATGCCGATATCGCCGTTCATCAGGTTCAGGCCGTAGTCGTTGCGGGTCACCAATACCGGTCGCCCTTCGTACCACGGTTGGTCGCCTTCGATCAGCCCGGCCTGGGTCAGCACCCGGCCGACCCGCTGGTTCAGCCCTTCGACACCCCATGGCCCCTTGCGCACGGCACAGAGCAACTGGAAACGCTCGAAGGCTTGCAGCACGGTCATCGCCCATTCGCTCCAGCACGGATCGTCGGTGCTGCGCCCAACGGGCGGACGGCCCTGGCGGATGGCATGCAGGTAATCGCGATAGCCCAGTGGCCCCTCTGGTCCCAGACCATGACCATCCAGTACCAGGCGGTCCAGGGCGCGGTCCTGCTCGCCGCGCAGGCTCAGTCCGAACACATCGTTGTAGTCACCTTCGCGCAGCAAGGCCCGCGCCTGCGCAGAGGCCTGGCGGTTGACCAGGCGCGCCAGCTGGCCGATCCCGCTGCCCTCGCCAAAACGTCGCGAGCGGCGCAGCATCACCACCTGCTGGGCGAGCGGATGGCGTTCGCTGTCACCCGGTTCCAGTCCGCTCGCAGCCAGCGACTCGCCGCTGGCCTGTTCCAGCCAGGCCTGGGTTTCCGGACTGTAGCGTCCTTCCTCCGCATCCCTGCACAGGTCGCCGAGCACAGCCCCCGCCTCCACCGAAGCCAGCTGGTCCTTGTCGCCCAGGAGGATCAGGCGAGCGCTTTGCGGCATGGCGGCAAGCAGGTTGGCCATCATTTCCAGGTCGATCATCGACGCCTCGTCCACCACCAGCACATCCAGCGGCAGCGGGTTGCCGGCGTTATGGCGGAAGTGCCGCGAGTTGGGCCGGCTACCCAGCAGACGGTGCACCGTGGAGACGTCGCTGGGGATCTGCTCGCGCACGGCTGCGCTGACCGTCAGCTTCTCGACCTGCTGGCCGATGGACTCGGTCAGGCGCGCCGCTGCCTTGCCGGTGGGCGCCGCAAGACGAATGCGCAGCGGTCGCCCCGCCTCCACCGCAGGCGCCTGCAGCAACGCCAGCAGGCGCACGACCGTGGTGGTCTTGCCCGTGCCAGGGCCGCCAGTGATGATGCTGAACGCGCCACGGGTAGCCAGGGCACAGGCGAGTTTCTGCCAGTCGATCTGCCCGGCTTCGGCGCCTTCGCGGAACAGGTTGTCGAGGCGCGCACGCAGGTCGACGGGGGTAGGCTCGGCCTGCTGCAGGCGCTGGCGCAGGGCGCTGTCGACCTGTCGTTCGTAGGTCCAGTAGCGACGCAGGTACAGCCGGCCTTCGCTGAGAACCAGAGGACGCGCCAGGGCCTGTGGATCGTCAGCGGCGGCAACCAGTGTGCTGGCGCGCAGGTGTTGCAGCCAGGTGTCTGCGGTCAGGCGCTCCAGCAGTTGCGAGGGCAGCAGCAAGGGCCCGGCCATAGCATCGCCCTCAGGCGGCAAGGACAGCGCGAAATCCGGCTCGGCAAGGGTCTTCTGCAGGTCGAGGCAGACATGTCCATGTCCCAGTTGGTGACTGGCCAGCGCGGCGGCCAGCAGTACCAGGGAATCGCCATCGGGCTCGCGCTCACGCAGGAAACCGGTAAAGGCGCGGTCCAGTGCCCGCAGCCAGCCGCGCTCGACCCAGCGATCGAGCAGGGCCAGCAGGTCGTTGCTGTCGTTCAGCGGATCCAGGGCGGCGAGGTGTTCGGCATCCAGCGGGGTCGGCAGCAGGTCGTCGAAAGTGCGGATCATGGTGCGTCTCCAAACAGGTCCTGTTGCACGACTGCCGGTACGCCACGGAACAGCGCGTCGAGTTGTTCGATCAAGGCCCGCGGCGGCTTGACGAAGTACAAGCCCCGGGTTGGCGCATGGGCACCGCGCAGGAAGATGTACAGCGCGCCGCCGACATGCCGGTCGTAGTCGTAGTCGGGCAGCCGCGCGCGCAGTTGGCGATGCAGGGCCAGCAGGTAGAGCACGTATTGCAGGTCGTAGCGGTGTTCGAGGATCGCCGCTTCCATGGCCACGTCGCCGTAGGCCAGGTCATCGGGACCGAGCCAGTTGGACTTGTAGTCCGCCACGTAGTAACGCCCATCGTGCTCGAAGGCGAGGTCGATGAAGCCCTTGAACATGCCGTTGAGCAACGCCGCCTGCGCCGCCGGACGCGAGGCGCCCTGGTGGGTGTACTCGGCCACCAGGCGGTCCAGGCGCAGCACGTCGACCCGATGGCTGGCGAACCAGAACTCCATCTCGATCTGGTACTGGCTCAGTGCTCCGAGCGCAACCGAGGCGCCGTTGCCCAGTGGCAGCGGTGCTTGCAGCAAGTGCTGCAACCAGTGGCTCAGGGTGTTGATCCAGCCCTTCCAGTCGCGACGATTGCAGCGCTGGGCGACGGTGTCATGCAGCAACTGCGGTGCCGCGGCAACCCGTTCGAAACCCTGCTGCCCGGCCCACTCCAAAAGGCCATGAAGGAAGGTGCCGGGGTTCGGGCCACGAGGGAAACGGTGGATATCGCCAGCAGTCGCAGCCACTTCACGCAGGGCGTTGGGATCAGGGCGCTCGTCGTCCAGCAGTTGCTGGGCCTGGGCCACGTCGGCGTCCAGCTCCAGGGCTGCCTCGCCGATGCGCAAGGCACTGTAGGAAGCGATCCACCAGTTTTCCGCAGCGCGCCGTTTCGGTTCACGCACGGCGAGCAACTCGGCGCGCTGGCGCGGTGGCACATAGACCTGGTCATCTGCCTCGGGAGGCGGTTCGCTACTGATGGACGTGCAACCATTTTTCAGTTCGTCGATCCAGCCGGACAACCCCGTGGAGTCCGCCAGCGGCTCGCCACCACCGAGCAGATAGCCCAGCGCGCTGCGGTGCAGCAGCGACTCCTTGCCGGTGCCGCGCTTGAGGTCGGCGACACCCAGCCAGCAGGCATGCCTGGCGCGAGTCAGGGCTACGTAGAACAGGCGCAGGTCCTCGGCCAGACGCTCGTCGTCGGCCATGGCGATCTGCTGCTCGGTGGGGCTCAAGGTCAGGTGTGCCTTGCCGGACTCATCATGCCAGCCCAGTGGCAGGCGCTTGCCATCGACCGGCTTGACGGTGCAGATGAAGGGCAGGAACACGAGTTCGTATTCCAGGCCCTTGGACTTGTGGATGGTCACCACCTTGACCAGTTGTTCGTCGCTTTCCAGGCGCAGGATCTGCTCTTCGCCGGCCTGTCCGGAAGCCGCAAGGTGCTCGCCGAGATGGCGGATCAGAGCCTGTTCACCGTCCAGCTCGGTGGCAGCCTGCTGCAGCAGTTCCGCCAGATGCAGCAGGTTGGTCAGTACGCGCTCGCCATCACTGCGGCCCATCAACACGTTGGGCAGGTCGAAGTCGTGCAGCAGGCGCCGCAACATCGGCAGGACACCCTGGAGGCGCCAGATCAGCCGGTACTGGCGGAACTGCATGACGCGGTTCTCCCAGCGCATCTCGTCTTCGTTGAGCTGCGCCAGGGCGCGCAACGGCTGGCCTAGCGTGCTGCTGGCCAAGGCGGCCTTGAGCAGGCGCTCGCTGTCAGGCTCGGCGCAGGCCTTGAGCCAGGCCAGCAGGTCGCGGGCTTCCTGGGCGGCGAAGACCGAGTCCTTGTCCGACAGGTAGACGCTGCGCACTCCCCGAGCCGCCAGTTCGGCACGGACCAACTGCGCCTCCCGTCCGTCACGCACGAGGATGGCGATATCCGACGGCATGCAGCCACGCAGGGTGCCATCCGCCTGGAGGAAGCCGGCAGTGCCCTGTTCACCGCCATTGAGCAGTTGAACAATCCGGGTCGCGCACCCGACGGCCATCTGCTGGCGGTACAGCGCGTTGGACAGTGGCGCATCGCTGGCCTGGAGCCAGAGGTTCAAGGCCGACACGGGCTGGCCGTTGACCTGCAGCTGTTCCTTGTGGCCACGGGCTTTCACCGCGACGAAAGGCACCGGGTTTTCACCCCGCGAATCACGGAACAGGAAGGCTCCCCGCCCTTTCTCGCGCTGCTCGGCCTGGAGGAAGACGTGATTGACCGCCGTCACCATCGGCTGGGTCGAACGGAAGTTGGTGTCCAGGCTGTGCAAACGGCCGGTGGTGGCTCGCCGCGCACCGAGGTAGGTGAAGATGTCGGCACCGCGGAAGGCATAGATTGCCTGCTTGGGGTCGCCGATCAGGAACAGGCCGGTGTCGCGGGCATTCTCCTCGATGCGGTAGATGCATTCGAAGATGCGGTACTGCACCGGGTCGGTATCCTGGAATTCGTCGATCAGGGCGACCGGAAACTGTTCGCGGATCAGTCCGGCCAGACGTTCGCCAGCGGCACCGCCCAGGGCATGATCGAGGCGCTGGAGCATGTCGTCGAAGCCCATTTCCGCGCGGCGACGCTTCTCCTGTTCGAAGCGCTGCGACACCCAGGTGGCGGCATGTTCGAGCAGTTGCGCATCCGGAGTGGGCAGCGCCTGCAATTGTTCGCGCAGGCCGACCATGGCATCCAGCGCCGGGTGGCTCGGCGGCTCGCCTTTCCAGGCCTCGGCCATGCCCTCGGGAGTAAAGCGAGTGAAGCCGGTACCAATGTCCAGCCCCTGCGCCTGCTCATCCTCGGCCCAGGCGCAGAGCTTGTCGCACCAAGGCTTGAAATAGCGCTCCTGCATCTTGCTGCCATTGACCTGCTTGGCGGCCACCGCGTCGCGGCACAGTTGCAGCAGCTCTTGCGACCACTGCACCCAGGGCGCTTTCAGGTTGCGGAGTTGATCAGCGCGTTGACGCAGGACCTCGGCGATGACCTCCGACGGCTCCAGCGTCTGTGCCTCGCCGGCATGCCGGCCGAACAGCGCGCGCACCCGTGGCAACAGGGCATCCGGGCTGCCCCAGTTTTCCCGCACCCAGGCCAGCGCCTCGCCTTGCATGCCGTAGCAGAAGCGTCGCCAGTAGTCGCGCATGACCTGGCCGAGCAGTTCGCTGTGATCGGTCTCCAGGGTCTGGGTGAACAGGCTGCCGCTGTCGAAGGCATGCTCGCGCAACATCCTCTGACACCAGCTGTGGATGGTCGAGACGGCGGCCTCGTCCATCCACTGCGCAGCCACTTCGAGGCGGTTGGCGCAGGCCAGCCAGGTGTCCGTCGGATAGTCGTCACGCAACTGCGTCAGCAGCGGGTCGGCCTCGGCCAGATCACCGCGGAAGAAGCGAGCGGCCTCGGCGAGACGGGTACGGATCCGTTCGCGCAGCTCCTTGGTGGCCGCGTCGGTAAAGGTCACCACGAGGATCTGCGGCGGAAGAAGTTCGCGACCGAAGCCCTGTTCGCCGCCATGGCCAAGCACCAGGCGCAGGTACAACGCGGAGATGGTGAAGGTCTTGCCGGTACCGGCGCTCGCCTCGATCAACTGGCTGCCGTGCAGCGGGAAGCTCAACGCCAGGGGCATTTGCTTGATGGCTTCGCTCATGGACGTGCCTCCTCGTTGGCCAAGGTCTGCCATTGGGCTTCGAACATGGGCTTGTAAAGGGCTTCGCACCAGCCCTCGAATTCTTCGCTGGCAGTGAGCTCGGCGAAATCGCTGAATTGCCGCGCCAGGGCCACGCTCTCGCTGCGCTCGCCTTCGCGCTGGCCGTCGCCGTCATAGGCCTTGGCCGCATCGGCGAGGGCCTTGTCCGGGTCCTTGCCGGCCAGCCAGGCAAAGGCGGTCTTGATCGCCACTGGCAGCGGCGCGTTCATGCCGGCCTGGCGCGAGACCAGCAAATGGCTGAGCAGCTCCGTAGCGTTGTCCTGGTCGAGGGGAGCCAGCATCAGGGTGACGTCGGTGGCGACCACGGCACTGTGCAGACGATGGCCAACGGCGCAGGCCGCCAGGTGCATCACCCAGGTGGCGGTGAGGCGATGCCATTTCAGCGAACGGCCGCTGCTGATGTTGTTGGGCAAGGTGGTGATGCTCAGCAGTTCCTGGTCAGCGCGTTGCTGGACACGACCGAGCCAGCCTTCGAGCCTGAGCTCGCCGGTTTCGAAACGGATGGGCAGGGCGCTATCTATACGGGTCGGCCACTGTTGCAGCAATTGGCGGTGACGCTGGAGGAGGTCCGGCAGCGGTTCGATCAGCTCGTCCCGCAGGCAATCGCCAAAGCCGGCCAGTGGCAACAGGCCGCTGCCTTGCAGGCGACGGGCCTGGATGCGCAACGCAGCATCGCTCTGCTCGGTATCTACCAGGGCCGCACCGAGCAAGCTTTCGCTCAGGTTGTAGCGCTGACGGGCGTCGAGCACGAAGGGTTCGTCGTCAGCCAGCGGGGCTTGCACGGATTCGAAGAATACTTTCAGACGCTGGGTGAAGAAATGCCGTACCGGGTGCCGGAGAAAGTCCTGGAGTAGCGCCAGGGTCAGCGGCTCGTCGGCCTGATAGCGGTCCAGGCGCTCCTCCGTGTTTTCGGTTGCCTCGTCCGGCAGGTGCAGGCTGCGCCACTCGCGGGCATAGCTGAACAGGTCGCTGCCACGGTGGAAGTAGCGAGCGCTGAAGGGTTGCAGCGGGTGCTCGGTGGTGAGCCGTTCCAGCAGTTGTTCGCCAGCATCGTGCTTGCTGTCCGTGGAAGCGCCCTTGAGTCGCCAGCCGGCAGCGAGGTGGTCGCGCAACTGGCCGATCAACACGGAGGCCGGGCGCTCGCTGTTATCACGGATACTGCGGCCGACCCAACTGACGTAGAGCTGGGCGCGGGCGGACAGTACCGCCTCCAGCAACAGGTAACGGTCGTCTTCGCGGCGCGAGCGGTCACCGGGTCGGTAGTCACTGCCCATCAGGTCGAAGTCCAGGGGCGGCTGCGCCCGAGGATAGTCGCCATCGTTCATGCCCAGCAGGCAGACCACCTTGAACGGGATCGCGCGCATCGGCATCAGGGTGCAGAAGTTCACCGAACCAGCGAGGAAACGCTGGGACAGGCGGCCTTGATCGAGCCCCGCGAGCCAGGCCTCGCGAACCACCGTCAAGGGCAGGAGGTCTTGCAGACCGACCGACTCGCAGGTCTGCAGCCAGTCGTCACAGAGGGTCTGCAATTGCACCAGCAGATAATCGTCGTGCTCGTTTTCGGCGAGGAAGAACACTTGCAACAGCGCGTTAAGACGCTCCCCCCAACGCACTGTAGGAGCAGGCAGGGACAGTTCGGCATGGGCCACTTCGAGGGCATCGAGCAGCGAAACCAGCGGACCAATCAAGGCGGCATCGAGGCCGCCGATTTCGTCGTAAGGGACGATGCCTTCGCAGCTGTCGCCAGTACCGACCGCATAGCCAAGAAGCATGCGCCGCAGGCCGAAACGCCAGCTGTTCTGTTCCAGGTCGTCCGGCAGGCCGAGGGTCGCGCGTTGCTCGGCATTCAGCCCCCAACGCACGCCGGCACCTTCGAGCCAGCGGTGCAGGGTCGGCAGGTCGCTTTCCTTGATGGCGAAGCGGGCACGCAGGGCCGGTACGTCGAGCAGGTCGAGGATCTCGCTGACGGGGAAACGGCTATCGGGAAGCTTGAGCAGATGCTCCAGTGCGATCAGCAATGGATCGCGGCCGCGCTGCCCCTGGTCAGTCAGGGTGAAGGGAATGAAACGAGTGTCGCCACGGTCGAGCTGGCCAAACACTGCACGGATATGCGGAGCGTAGGCATTGATATCCGGCACCATGACGATCACATCGCGGGGACGTAGTCCGGGATCGGTGCTGAAACGGGCGAGCAACTGGTCGTGGAGGATTTCCACTTCGCGCTGGGCACTGTGGGCTATGTGGAAGCGCACGGAAGGGTCTTTCTTCGGGTCGACCTCCGGCCACAGTTCGCGGGTTTCGCCGAGTGGACGCAATTCGAGGATATCGTCCTGGAGCTGGCCGAGCAGGTGTTGGGGCTGGTCCTCGCTGAACAGGTCGATGCGGCCATCGCTGAACGCGGTGCGATAACTGGCGGGGTCGTCGTAGCTGTCGAGCAGGTTGATGTAGTCACGGCCCTGCTTGCCCCAGGCGGCCAACAGCGGATGGGCGTGCTGGTGCAGGCTTTCGGCGTCGATCGGGGTGGTCATGCCGTTCTTGCGTTGCTGGCGCTTGTATTGGTGACGCAGGAGGTCCTTGTCGGCAACGATATCGGCCCAGTGATGGCGACATGGGTTGTGCACGCAGAGCAGCACCTGGCTGAATCGCGCCAGGCCGGCGAGGGCTTCCAGTGCCTGGGCCGGCAACGAGGAAATACCGAAGACAATGACCCTCGATGGGAGGCCGGGAGGTGCCTGTTCCAGGCCATTGATGCGCTCGATGAAACGCTGGTGAACACCCGCACGGCTCTGCGCCATCCCGGCTTCACCAACGTCCAGTAGCAATGCGCGCCATAGCTCCGCCTGCCAGCAGTTGGCAGGCGACAACGGACGGGATTCGTTACGGGCTTTGATCAGTACATGGCGCCCCATGGCCCACTCTTTCAGCCAGTCGGCGCGGTAGACCTGGTATTGGTCGAACAGGTCAGCCAGGCGCTCGGCCAGTTGGTAGCGCTTGCGCAGGTCACTGTCATCGAGGAGGAAGCGTTGCAAGGGTTCGAAGTGCGGCTGGTGGATCAATTCGGGCAGCAGGCGCATCAGGCGCCAGGTCAGGGGGGCCTTGTCGAGCAGGGAGGTTTCCGGGATTTCCTCACGCCCCAGCACCTTGCGGTACAGCTGCCACATGAAGCTGCCGGGCAGTTGGACCTCGATCGCTGCGGCGATGCCGCTGCCGCCCATGTCGTCTTCTTCGGGGTCTTCGGCGAGGGCCAGCTTCAGCCATTGGGCAATGCCGTTGCTCTGCACCAGGACGATTTCGTTTTCCAGCGGCGCCAGTGGATATCGCCGCATCCAGCTCACCACCAGGCTGCGCAGTTCGTCCAGACGGTTGCCGTGGACGACCATGAATCCTGGGAGAAGGGGGCTGGCATGCGACATGGGACGTCCCTGAGCAGTCGTGAAAGTGAAGGGAACATAGCATGGAGGTCGTTCCCGGGGCATGGGCGCATTTATTTCGACCCATGAAAGACAAAACCCCTACCTGCTTAAGCAGATAGGGGTTTCGGAATTTAATCTTGACGATGACCTACTCTCACATGGAGAAGCTCCACACTACCATCGGCGAT
>NZ_JAZDQN010000070.1:0-20451 GCF_036324125.1 Pseudomonas ulcerans
GTAGCTCAGCTGGATAGAGTACTCGGCTACGAACCGAGCGGTCACAGGTTCGAATCCTGTCGAGTGCACCATACAAGCAAACAGCCCGCCTTCATGGCGGGCTTTTTGTTTTCCGCGATTTGTTGATTCCCATAAATAAATTGTCATTCATGTGTCGATGGCGCGTGCTAATTTTCTAGTGTGCATGTGCTCTTTTCCGAGCGCTGGCCGTCGCATTGAAGGATTCGGGAGTTTGCATGCGTAACGTTCGCAAACGATTGTTTTCACCGATATTTTCAGCCCCTGGCAGCTCAAGCGGTGTATGATTGCGCCCGTCAGCCCCGCCGGGGCTTGTGGAATACCACCATGGACTTACCCAGTAGTTACTTAAAAGCCTCTTTTGCCAATCACGATGTGACTGATTGATCCTCCCGGCGTGCTCCGCTGCTGGGAGTGGAGTTCGCCTATGACTGAAATCGAAGCAAAAAAAACGCAGGAAAGCCTTCAGGACCGCCTGGCCCAGGTGGTCGAACTGCTGCATCGCCAGCGTGTGGTCGAAGACCTGACCCATCGTCAGGAAGGCGCGCACAACGATCGAGTGGAAAACCTGGTTCACCGGCAGAACCTGGTCGAGCTGCAACGCAAGCTCGATGACCTGCACTCCGCCGACGTTGCCCATATTCTCGAAGCGCTGCCCCTGGATGACCGCCTGACCGTCTGGCAGCTGGTCAAGGCCGAGCGCGACGGCGACATCCTCCTCGAAGTATCCGACTCGGTCCGAGAGACCCTGATCGCCGACATGGACGATCACGAGATTCTCGCCGCCGCCAAGGAGATGGACGCCGACGAACTCGCGGACCTCGCACCCGAGCTGCCTCGCGATGTCGTTCACGAGCTGATGGAAACCCTCGACGCCCAGCAACGCGAGCGCGTGCGTTCGGCGCTGAGCTACGACGAGGAGCAGGTCGGTGCACTGATGGACTTCGAGATGGTCACCATCCGCGAGGACGTCAGCCTGGAAGTGGTCCTGCGCTACCTGCGCCGGCTCAAGGAACTGCCAGGCCATACCGACAAGCTGTTCGTCGTCGACTACGACGGCATCCTCAAGGGTGTGCTGCCGATCAAGCGTCTGCTGGTCAACGACCCGGACAAGCAGGTTGCCGAGGTAATGGCCGACGACCCGGTGAGTTTCCACCCGGAAGAAGACGCCTACGATGCAGCCCAGGCCTTCGAGCGCTACGACCTGGTCTCGGCGCCGGTGGTGGACAAGAACAATCGCCTGATCGGCCGTCTGACCATCGACGAGATGGTCGACCTGATTCGTGAGGAAAGCGAAAGCGAAGTGCTGAACATGGCCGGTCTGCGCGAGGAAGAGGATATCTTCGCCTCGGTCTGGCGTTCGCTGCGCAACCGCTGGGCCTGGCTGGCGATCAACCTGATCACCGCCTTCGTCGCCTCGCGGGTTATCGGCCTGTTCGAAGGCTCTATCGAGAAGCTGGTGGCTCTGGCTGCGCTGATGCCCATCGTGGCGGGGATCGGCGGCAACTCCGGTAACCAGACGATTACCATGATCGTCCGCGCCATGGCGCTGGACCAGGTCAGTCCAGGCAATACCACGCGCCTGATGCGCAAGGAACTGGCGGTCTCGTTGCTCAACGGCCTGATCTGGGGCGGAGTGATCGGGGTGGTGGCCTTCTTGCTGTATGGCAGTTGGTCGCTTGGCGTGGTGATGACTGCGGCGATGACACTGAACCTGCTGCTCGCGGCCTTCATGGGGGTGTTCATTCCGATGACCCTGATGCGCCTCGGTCGCGACCCGGCGATGGGTTCCAGTGTGATGATCACGGCGGTGACCGACAGTGGCGGGTTCTTCATCTTCTTGGGGCTGGCCACGCTGTTCTTGCTGTAATCCTCTGCAAACGGGAAAGCCAGCCTTGAGCTGGCTTTTTTGTGGTCGCCATAAAGCAGAACGCCCGGTGCAATGCACCGGGCGTTCTGTTCTGAAACGCGTTCAGGAATCAGGAGTCAGGAGGCGTCCGCAGCCATCTCGACGTCGTGGGCGATCAGCGCAACCAGGGCGTTTTGCTGGCGGTGGGACAGTTGGCGGAAGCGTTGCAGCAGCTCGCGTTCATGCAGGGACAGTTCCGGGCTGTCCAGGCGCATGCTCAGCTCGTCGCCCAGTGCACCTTCCTGGATGAGGCTCTGCTCCAGGCGGGCAATGATCTCGGAGTTCATGCTGCGGTGGTGGTTACGCGCAACCTCGGCAATGCGCTCACGCATTCCGTCGGGTAGGCGGACGACGAATTTGTCTGCGGTGCGGCTTGAGTAGATAGCCTGTTTCATTGGGCGCATATAATTGACCGGTTTAGTTCAGGGGAAGCGGTTCTTGAAAGTTGGCCGCGCGATGGAGACTACGACCACCGTTACGGTCAAATGTTCAACCTGAATTGTGAATGAGGTCGCAATGATGCCTCATTATCGCCGGTTCCTTGGCGTCAATTCTGTGACAAATATTGAACCGGGTGGAGGCTTTTTGCCAGTACCAATTATCAGAAATGAGCACTGGTTTGAAAAGTTAAGATTCATCCACTTATCCGATTCAGCCACCTTTTTGACTCTCGGTATCGAAAGGCGAAAAGGTAACGGAAAGCTCCTAAAATGCCGGGGCTTTTCCTATCTATGAGCATAGTGGCTATGCAGCATGACGCAAGCGCCGAGCACCCGTCGTATACCCGTGGCAGGTTGATCTACCTGATGGGACCCTCGGGCTCCGGAAAGGACAGCGTGATCGACCAGGTCCGACCTGCACTGCGAAACCTCGGCGTGGCGGTCGCCCGACGAGTGATTACCCGTTCCGCCGAGTCCGTGGGTGAAGACGCGCACGGAGTGTCGGTCGAGCAGTTCGCTTTGCTGCGAGCGCAGGGCGCGTTTGCCCTGGACTGGCCGGCCAACGGCCTGCACTACGGAATTCCGCTGGAGATCGATGCCTGGCTGGCGCAAGGCAAATGGGTGTTGATCAATGGCTCCCGCGGGCATCTGGAAGTTACCCGTGCCAGGTACCCGGACCTGGTGCCCATACTTCTGGACGTGGCACCGGAGGTATTGCGCGCGCGCCTGATGCGTCGGGGGCGGGAGAATGCGGAAGAGATCGAGCAGCGCCTGGCGCGCAATCAGCAGGTGTCCGCTCGTATCGGAGAAGATGTGCGACACCTCGACAACTCCACCAGCCTCGAAGAGGCCGCGCAGCGGCTGCTGGAGCTGCTGCATGAAGCAGGGCTGCCGCTTCAGAACGAATAATGATCCTGCCCGCGTGCTGGCCGTTCTTGTTGCTGTTCGCCAGACGTCTGCCCGAGCAATGCAGGGCGGGCCTGCATCGAGGTGCGATAGTCGAGCGAGTGAACCGGTGTCTCCTTGGGCAGCAGGCCCAAGGCGATCACGGCGGTCAGGGCCAGGGCATTGAGGGCGAGCAGGGTATGGGTCATGGGACTGGTCCGGGGGCTGTGGGGTCGAAGACATTCCGTTGCTCTGTTCCGAGCATTTGTCGTGCCAGCCGGTAATTATGAAATTTTTCTTTAAAATCAATTATTTACTAAAGAATTTAGGCAGAGGTTCCGTGCATCCTGCAATGATGGCTTTATGCTCTATTGCAAAATGCACGAAGCATCCCGGGCAGTCCCGCCGGCGACGGGCAAAAAGCCCGATCCTCGGCATGACAAATCCCTTCCCGCTGGTTAACATGGCCGCCTTCCGCCGCGCGGCGTTCGCCGCCGGCCTCGTGTCTCAGTAGCTCAATTGGATAGAGCATCCCCCTCCTAAGGGGAAGGTTGGCAGTTCGAACCTGCCCTGGGACACCATCCATTTCGCTTCGACAGGCTTCCAGGCGCCGGTCAGGCTTACGCCTTCAATGGCCACCTTGCATCCGCCGGGCCAGCAGGAATACCCCGAGCCCGACCACCGCCGTCGCTGCACCTATATACCCGGTGCTCGTCCAGCCCAGCCCCGCACTGATCGCCATGCCTCCCAACCACGGCCCCAGGGCATTGGCCAGATTGAATGCTGCATGGTTGGAGGCCGCCGCCAGGCTTGGCGCTTCATGGGCAATGTCCATCAGGCGGATCTGCAAAGGCGCTGCCAGCGCAACCATGGTACCCACCAGGCCTATGCCCAACAGAATCGACCAAAGCGCCTGGGCCGCGAAGGTGAAGAACAGCAGCACCGCAATCGACCATGCCAGGATCAGCCCCACTGCGCGAAATTGCAGGCGATCGAAGAGCTTGCCCCCAGCGAAGTTACCAATGATGCCACCCACGCCAAACGCCGCCAGGCCAAAGGGAATCCATTGGGGGGACACTTTCGTCACTTCGAGCATGGTAGGGGCGAGATAGCTGAACACGCAGAACATGCCGGCAAAGCCGATCGACGCAATGCCCAGAGCCATCCATACCTGTGGCAGACGAAACGCTTGGAGCTCCTTGCGCGGATCACTGCGGACTTCGTTTCGTGGCTGTGGAACGAAGCGCCAGACCAGGCCGATGGTGCACAGGGCGATCACGCCAACGAGGATGAACGCCGAACGCCAGCCGAAGAACTGCCCCAGGAAAGTGGCCACCGGATTGCCCAGCAGCATGGCCAGGGTCAGGCCCATCATCACCCGTGCGACGGCGCTGGCTCGCTGGTTGCTGGCGACCATGCTCGACACCACCACTGCGGCGATACCGAAGTAGGCGCCGTGGGGCAGACCGCTGATGAAGCGGAAGGCGATCAAGCTGGAGAAGGAGGGAGCGAAGGCCGTGGCGAGGTTGCCCAGTGCATATAGCGCCATCAGCAACAGCAGCATGTGCTTGCGCAGCAGTTTGGCACCGAGAATCGCGAGGGCCGGTGCACCGACCACCACCCCCAGCGCATAGGCGCTGATCGCGTGGCCGACCTCGGGTTCGCTGAGGGACAGGTTGCTGGCGACGTCGGGCATCAAGCCCATGATGGCGAATTCCCCTGTACCGATGGCGAAGCTGCCAAGAGCCATGGCGGCCTCCATCTTGGCAACGGTGCTTTTGGGGGCAACCAATGGGGGTACTTCCTGAACGGACATGCGACTCCTCTGAAATAAGCTGAAACGTTAAAGTTGGATCTTAGGTCATAGCAGGCAAAGCCGTCGAGGATGGCTCACCCAGCGCCCGATGCATCAGGGCGCCCTCCTACTGCCCCTTGGGCCAGGTAGCGTTTCACTGACGAAAATCTGATTTCCAGCTTGCCAGGACCGACGACCTTTTTTGATGGGCGCCTATCAGGCGCCTGGAGCAGAACGGCACTCAGGACCCGCTGGGCCAGACCTGGAGTGGCTACCGGCAGGACCGGCGCTCGGTGATTTCCCAGGCCGAGCAGTACGACACCCGCAAGAGCATCCACCACCAGCAGGTGGGCATGAACTACGAGCGCTACTTCGGTGACGCGACCTTGCAGTTCAACCTCTATGCCGGCCAGCGCAGCGTGATCCAGTACCTGTCGATTCCCAAGGGGACGCCCGCCAACGAGCGTGGCGGTGGCGTGGTGGACTTCGACCGCGGGTTCCACGGCGGCACCCTGCGCTGGATCCAGCCGATCACCGCAGCGCCGGGCGCACTGACCGTGACGGTCGGCGACGACTATGACCAGAGTCGCGACGACCGCCGTGGCTACCAGAACTACAGCGGCACCACCCTCGGCGTAAAGGGCGAGTTGCGCCGTGACGAGACCGACACCGCCACCAGCCTCGACCCATACATTCAGGCCCACTGGGAGCTGGACCGCTGGACGCTCGACGCTGGCCTGCGCCGCAGCAGCATGGAAATGGAGGTGGACGATCGCTACTTGTCCAATGGCGATTCCAGCGGCTCGAAAAAATACCAGCGCACCATCCCGACCCTGTCGGTGATGTACGCCTTCACCCCGGACCTGCACGGCTATGTCAGCGCCGGCAAGGCCTTCGAAACCCCGACCCAGGCAGAAATGGCCTATGCGCCGGGTGTTTCCGAGACCTTCAACTTCGGCTTGAAGCCGGCCACCAGCACCCAGTACGAGCTCGGCCTCAAGGCCCGGCTCAGTGAACAGAGCCGGCTGAATGTCGCGCTGTTCGAGATCCACACCGACGATGAAATCGTGGTCGCCGGATCCAACTCCGGACGCACCAGCTACACCAACGGTGGCAAGACCCTGCGCCGTGGCCTGGAAGTCGGTCTGCAGACTCGCCTGGCGCAGGACTGGGACCTGAACCTGGCGTACACCCACCTCGACGCCACTTACCGTGACGATGTGACCGGCGGCAGCAGCCAGATCGAGAAAGGCAACCGCCTGCCGGGCGTACCGCGAGACAGCCTGTTCGGCGAGCTGGTGTGGAAACCGGTGGCGGGGCTGAGCACTGCGCTGGAAGGTCAGTACCGCAGCCAGGTGTATGTCGAGGACAGCAACGACCAGAAGGCCGCGCCGGCGTACACGGTGTTCAACTGGCGGGCGCGGATGGAGCAGCAACTCGACCGCTTCACCGTCTACGAGATGGTGCGCCTGGATAACCTGCTGGATCGGCGCTACGTGGGCTCGGTAATCGTCGGTGACGGCAATGGTCGCTACTACGAGGCGGCGCCGGGGCGGTCGTGGTATGCGGGTGCGGGCTTGGAATATCGCTTCTGAATATCTGGCGGACCATGGTCGTCAGATCGTCATGGTTACATGACGGTCAGGCCCAGGTCCGATAACAGCAGCGTGGCTTGCTGCCTTGAAATGATGGCACCCTTGAAAGGACGTGCGTCCTCAAGGCGCAGCCCCGCCAGGTTCACTTCTCTCAAGTCCGCCCCCTCGAAACGAGCCTGTGCCAGCCGAGCCATTGAAAGACTGCCGCCGTTGGTGAATGTCGCCTTTCGGAAGTCGCAGTGCATGAGGTCCGAGTCGGAGAAGTCCAGATTGTCGAGCACGGACTTATAGAAAGAAATCCCGGAGAGGAGCGCACTGTTTAGTCGGCAGTTAGAAAATTTCAACCCGAGAGTAGCGGAGTTACTGAAGTCCGCTCCCGTCAGTTTGCATTCGGAGAAGCTGGCGTGTGCCAACTTTCCACGATGCCATCGAGAGTTGTTCAGGTCGCAATTTATGAACACGGTCTCGTTCATGATTGCCGAGGAAAAGTTTGCGCTCCCTGCCCGACAGCCCGAGAAATGCGCACCCTCCAGATCTGTCGCGAAGAAATCCACGTGCGAAAGATTGCATCCGGAGAAGGCGTGACCGGCAAGGCGTGTTCTCGACAGGTCGGAATGTGAAAGATCGATCCCGGAAAACAACAGAGGCTTGTCGCTGTTTCCGATCAGGGCAGCAATATCGTCTTGCCCGGAAGCAAGCTCTCGTACAACGACGTGGTTCTCAAACATTCGTCTGGCGCTCAGGTATGAATCGGCTGATTTTCTGAGCGGTACTGTGGGTTAGTCAATATTGACAATTTTTCGAGTTTGATAGCAATCGCGGAAATACCAAGGATTTAATAAGTTAAATAAAGTTGTTCGTCAGGGGGCGCGAAAGATTGAGTGTTCTGAGGTTTGGATGCTTGCACGAATACCAACGTTATATTCGGTCTGCTATTTCCGCAGGAACTGTGCCCTTCCTTGAAGCCTCCTGGATGGTCAGCAACCAAAACCGCTGAGGTGTCGTAGAGCGCTATTCAAGCCACCTCGCTGCTCACCCTACCTGCACGCCCCGCCCCAACCAGCGCAGATCCCACGCAAGCCCCGGCGATCGCCACGATTCCCGCGCATTGCGTGACACTCAGGCGCTCCCCCAGCACCAGCCATCCCGCGATTGCCGCGACGGCAGGCGAAGCGCTCAGCAGCACCCCGAACAGGCTCGCCGGCAACCGCCGCATGGCGAAGATGTCCAGCAGGAACGGAAAGGTGCTGGAGAGCAGGGCGACGCTCAGGCCGACGATCATCACCCGGGGCTCCAGCAGCAACGTTCCCGCCTGGGCCGCGCCCAGCGGCACTGCCAGCGCGGCGGCGATCAACATGCCGCCGGCAACCGCCTGGTTGCCGTGGATCGCCACCCTGGAACCGAGTACCACGTACAGTCCCCAGGCCAGGGCGGCGGCCAGGGCGAAAGCGACCCCTCGCGGATCCAGCCCGCCCTGGCCCGAATCCCACGGCAACAACACCAGGCCGCAAGCGGAGAGGGCGATCCACAGCAGATCGATCCTGCGCCTGGACGACCACAACGCTGCGCCAAGCGGCCCGATGACCTCGATGGACACCGCAATCCCCACCGGAATGTAGAGAAAGGCGCGATAGATCAGCAGGTTCATCAACCCCATCATCACGCCGTAGCCCAGCAACTCGCCGAGTTTTACCTGGCGCCAGATCGATCGTGGCCTGATGCAGACGAACAGGACGATCGCGGCAATTCCCAGTCGCAGCGCGGCTACGCCCTCGGGCCCGACCAGCGGAAAAAGGGTCTTGCCCACGGCGGCACCGGTCTGCACGGAAACGAGTCCGAGCATCGCCGCGAAAACGGGGACGTAATGGGGTTGGGCGTTCTGGTTCACGGCGCTATCCACAGGGCGTTGTGGCAAGATTCTACGGCGCCGCGATAGAGCGAATTGCTGAAAGTCGACGCACCTTCCGAGTGAACTGCTTTTTTTGGATCGATGAAATGAGCGAAACCATCGGGCGTGGGCTGGACGCCTTCGACCACGCCATCCTGCGGCTCCTGCAGCAGGACAACAAGACCTCCCAGCGCATCATCGCGGAAACCGTCGGGCTCTCGACACCGGCCGTGCAGCGGCGTATCGCGCGGATGGAAGAAGACGGCGTGATCCAGGCGAATATCGCGGTGATCGACCCGGCCAGTGTCGGCCAGCCGATAACCGCAATCGTCGAATCGCGCCTGAGGGACGACAGTTCATTGGTGATGGATCGCGCCAAGCGCTATTTCGCCGATGTCGCGGAGGTCCAGCAGTGCTATTTCGTCAGCGGCGGGGTCTCGTTCATCATCGTGATGATCGCCCGGGACATCGCGCATTTCGAGCGGCTGGTACGGTTGCATTTCGCTGATCACGACGACATCCAGACCTACCGCACCCTGATCGTGCTAGACAGGGTCAAGGTCGGGCTGAGTCTTCCTTTCTAGCCTGAACGCGAGGGGCGTAAAGCCCGGGAGTCATTCCTCCCGCATCCGTCCCTTGCCCAACGCCTGGTTCACCATCAGCCATCCTTCCACCGCCGACTCCCCGGCGTCCTCGAACGCCCGCTCCAGCAACCTGACCTGCTCCTTGCGCAGCATCTGCTCCAGCTTCGCACCTTCCGCCGTCAGTTCCAGCAGTCGTTTGCGCTTGTCGTCCTGCGCCGCGACGCTGTTCACCAGATGCATTTCCATCAACTGACGCAGCGGTGTGTTCAGCGCTTGCTTGCTCACGCCGAGCACGGCCAGCAGTTCCTTGACGCTCAGGTTCGGATAGCGGGCGATGAAGAACACGATGCGCTGGTGTACCCGGTTCAGGCCACGACGCTCCAGCATTTCGTCGGCCTTGCCGGTGAAGGCCTGGTAGCCGAAGAAAAACGCTTCCATGGCCAGTTGCTGGGCGTCGGTTTTTTTAAGGTCAATCATGTTGACTCATCTTCAAAGGGTGGCGTAATTTCGGTCAACCAGTTTGACTCATTTTTTCCCTGCCACGCCATCGGTGATTCTCATGCCCTTTTCCGAACGTGCTTCGCGCCTCAAAGGTTCCCTGATCCGTGAAATCCTTGCCGCGGCCCAGCGCCCGGAAGTCATGTCGTTCGCCGGCGGCCTGCCGGCGGAGGCCATGCTGCCGGTGGTGGACTGGACGACCATGCCCGTATCCATGGGGCAGTACGGCATGAGCGAAGGCGAGCCGGCGCTGCGCGAGGCGCTGGCCGCCGAGGCGCGGGCGTTGGGTGTCCCCTGCGAGGCCAGCCAGGTGCTGGTGGTCAGCGGCTCGCAGCAGGCCCTGGACCTGGCGGCCAAGCTGTACATCGACAAGGGCACGCAGGTCATGCTGGAGGCACCGACCTATCTGGCGGCGCTCCAGGTTTTCCAGTTCTTCGGCGCCGATTGCATCGTCGTACCGCTGGAGGCGGACGGACCGGATCTCGACGCACTGCGCAGCCAGTTGCAGACCCATCGTCCGGCCTTCATCTACCTGATCCCGACCTTCCAGAACCCGTCCGGCGTCTGCTACAGCGAGGCCAAGCGCGAGGCCGTGGCGGCATTGCTCGACGAGTTCGGCGTGACCCTGATCGAGGACGAGCCCTACCGCGAACTCGCGTTCGACGGCGGTACTTCCCGGCCCATCGTCAGCCGCCTGCAGCGCAGCAGCTGGATCTACACCGGCACCGTGTCCAAGACCCTCCTGCCGGGCTTGCGCGTCGGTTACCTGATCGCCAGCCCCGATCTGTTCCCCCACCTGCTGCGCCTCAAGCAGGCGGCCGACCTGCACACCAACCGGGTGGGGCAGTGGCAGGCGCTGCAATGGCTGGGGACGGATCGACTCAAGCAGCACCTGGAGGCGTTGCGCAGCTACTACCGTGTTCGCCGGGACGCTTTCCAGGCGGCGCTGCAGACTCACTTCTTCGACCTGGCCGACTGGCACGTGCCCGAGGGTGGCCTGTTCTTCTGGCTGACCCTGAAACAGCCGCTGGATACCCGCACCCTGCTGGACGCCGCGCTCGCAGTGGATGTCGCCTTCATGCCGGGCGAGCCGTTCTTCCCTGATCCTGATGCGCACAAGGGGCACCTGCGCCTGAACTTCAGTCATGTCGACCCGGCATTGCTGGATGAGGGCTTGAGGCGTTTGGCGGACGTGGTGCGCAGCGGACAATCGCTGTGACGGGATTCTCGAAACAAGATTAAATTTTTTTGTACACGAGATTACCGCTAAAGATTCCAGAAGAGCCGGCCGAAACACAAAAGATGGCACGTGGCCATTACTTGACCATGTGCCCAACTTTTCCCGGATTGTGACTTCTTCATGAAAATAAAAACCAAGCTCGGCCTTGCCTTCGTCGCCGTCGCCATTCTCCCGGTGAGCCTGGTCGGCATCATCTCCGTCAGCAATACCCGTGCGGACGCAGTCAGCCAGTTTCTCGACAGCAGTACCCGGGAGATTCGCCAGATCGACGGCAACATGCGCCAGTTCTTCGATGGCACGCAGCAGAACGTCGATCAGATGGCCAAGGACCCTGTATACACTTCTGTAACCAGCCTGAAACATTACGCCGCTGCCGACGCCGCGCAGCAGCCGTTGCCTGCGTCGGCCAAGACGGTGATCGAGCAGTTCGCCCAGTACGGCGAGACCCACCCGGCCGCCGCGATCCTGTCGATCGGTCTTGAAGACGGCAGCTACGCGAAGTGGCCGGACGACCCGACCCTGGCCAACTACGACCCGCGTACCCGGCCCTGGTACAAGGCGGCCATGGCCAGTCCCGGCAAGACCGTGCGCACCGCGGCCTACTACTACGACAAGGACGACGTGGCGCTGGTCGGCACGGCGCGGGCCATGCTCGACGAGACCGGCAAGGCCAAGGGCGTGTTCGTCGTCAGCGTGTCGCTGAAGAATCTCACCGAGCTGGTCAAGAGCATCAAGCTGGGCGACAGCGGCTACGTGATGCTGATCGAGAACGACACCGTGCTGGTCGACCCCCGCGACGCCGCCCACAGCTTCAAGCCGCTCAAGGAACTCGGCGCACCCTACGCGCAACTGGCAGCCACCACGCAGGGCTCCACCGAGGTCGAGATCGACGGCATCCGCTACATGGCCAATGTCTGGACCTCGCCGGGCCTGGGCTGGCGCTTCATCGGCCTGATCGAGCACCGCGAAGTGATGGCCACGGCCACCCGCATGACCTGGATGACCGCCGCCATCGTCGCCGTGCTGGCGGCACTCTTCGCGGTGATCGCCGCGGCGTTCTCGCGGATCATCGTCAAGCCGATCGGCCAGGTCAGCAGCGGCCTGCAGTCCATCGCCGAAGGCGAGGGCGACCTGCGCCAGGACCTCAAGATCCAGGGCAAGGACGAAACCGCGGAACTGGCGGGCTGGTTCAACAAGTTCCTCGCCGCCATCCGCCAGTTGATCCAGCACATCGGCGCGGCCTCCACCAACCTGCACGACGCCTCGCGGGTCAACAGCGAGATGGCCGGCAACATGAACGAGGCAGCGGGTCGCCAGCGCGAGGCGGTGGAGCTGGTGTCCACTGCGTTCAACGAAATGGTCGCCACCGCCAACGAAGTGGCGCGTTCCTGCAGCACCGCCGCCGACTCCGCGGAAAACGGCCATCGCCGGGTGGCCGAGGGCAAGCAGCAGATCGAAGTGACCACCGAGAACGTCAATCGCCTGGGCAACCGCCTGGTCGAATCGTCCCAGGCCATGCTCGAACTGGAGGCGGGCAGCCGCAGCATCAACCAGATCCTCGGCACCATCCGCGCCATCGCCGAGCAGACCAACCTGCTGGCCCTCAACGCCGCCATCGAGGCGGCGCGGGCCGGAGACCAGGGACGTGGCTTCGCCGTGGTCGCCGACGAGGTGCGGGCGCTTGCCAAGCGCACCTCCGACTCCACCGGCGAGATCGACCAATTGCTCGGCAGCCTGGGCAGCAAGACCCAGGAGGTGTCGGAGAAGATGGAAAGCTGCCTGGACCTGTCGCGGGCCAGCGTCGCCTCGATCGAAAGCGCGCGGGACAGCTTCGAAGGCATCCAGCTCTCGGTCAACGAGATCCGCGACCAGAACCTGCAGATCTCCGCCGCTGCGGAAGAGCAGCATAGCGTGGCCGAGGACATCAACCGGCATATCCAGCAGATCTATGACGAGGCGCGCTTGGTGGAGCAACTGGCGAGCTCGGCGCAGGCGGATTCCGGGCGCCTGTCGAGCCTTTCGCAGGAGCTGCATCTGTTGGTGGGGCGCTTCAAATCGTAGGAAAAAGTCGCATGCTGGCCCTTTCAAGTCACTGTTTTCTCATAGCATTTTTCGCTTCATGGACAGAGGGACTGATTTCCAGATGCGATTCAACTATATGGCGGTGGCAGCGCTGGTGCTGATGTCGGTGGCGACGTCGGCGCAGGCGAAGGGATTGAGCAAGCAGCAGGTCGAGATGTGCCGATGGGGCTCGGACGTTGCCCGTTCGGCACAGCAGTCGAAGCTGTCCGGGACCACGCTGTGGCGGGCGCGGGAGAATCTCAAGGTGCGCAAGTACCCGCGGCCCTGGATGCCGAAGATGGCCCTGGGCATCACCGAGCAGACCTACGCCAGCCGCAGTCGGCTGCAGCCGGCTTCGGTGAAGAAGACCTACTACGAGGGCTGCATCCGCCATGAGCAGGAGCGTCAGCGCGTCACCCGGCGCTGATTCCTTGACCGAAACCGCTCAAACGCCATCGATAGCTGTCAGACTTCGCGCAACCTGAAAGTTTCGGAGATACCCCATGCTGCGCGTGCTTGAACGATGGCTCGACCCTTTCCCTCCCGATGAACTGCCGCCACCCCCCACGGGCCTGTTGCGTTTCCTCTGGGCCTGCACCCGCGGTGCGCGCGGCTATGTGCTGGCGATGGCGATACTCAGCGCGGCGGTGTCGATCTACGAGGCCTGGCTGTTCGCCTTCCTCGGCCAGGTCGTCGACCTGCTCTCGACCTGGCAGGCCGGCGGCAGCGCGGCGAGCGAGGAGGAGCGCCGCGTGCTGTGGGGCATCGGCATCGTGCTGGTCACCAGCATCGGCCTGGTGGCGGCGCGGACCATGGTCCAGCACCAAGTGCTGGCCATCAACCTGCCGCTGCGCCTGCGCTGGGACTTCCACCGCCTGATGCTGCGCCAGAGCCTGTCGTTCTTCTCCGACGAATTCTCCGGGCGGGTCACCACCAAGGTGATGCAGACCGCCCTGGCCGTGCGCGAAGTGCTGTTCACTGTGATCGAGATCCTGCCCGGCATCGGCGTGTACTTCATCGCCATCATCGCCCTGGCCGGCGGCTTCGCCCTCAAGCTGATGCTGCCGTTCATTGCCTGGCTCCTGCTGTTCGGCCTGGCCATGCGCTACTTCGTCCCGCGCCTGGGCAAGGTCGGCCAGGAGCAGGCCCATGCGCGCTCGTCGATGACCGGGCGCATCTCCGATGCCTACACCAACATCACCACGGTGAAACTGTTCTCCCACTCCAAACGCGAAGCGCACTTCGCCCGCGCGGCCATGGAAGACTTCAAGGAAACCGGGTTCCGCCAGATGCGCCTGGTCAGCCAGTTCGAGATCGTCAACCAGGCACTGGTGGTCGGCCTGATCCTCGGTGCCGGCGGCTATTCCCTGTGGCTATGGCACCAGGGCGACGTGGGCGCCGGTGCGGTCGCGGCGATCACCGCCATGGCTCTGCGCATCAACGGTATGTCGCACTGGATCATGTGGCAGATGACCTCGCTGTTCGAGAGCATCGGCACGGTGCAGGACGGCATGGCCACCCTGACCCAGGGCCCCAAGGTGGTGGACGCGCCGGATGCCGGCGTGCTGGCGACCCGTGGCGGCGCGGTGTCGTTCGACAACGTCAGCTTCAACTACAACGGCGAGCGCCAGGTACTCGACGGCCTCCGCCTGGACATCCGTGCCGGTGAGAAGATCGGCCTGGTCGGCCGCTCCGGCGCCGGCAAGTCGACGCTGATCAACCTGCTGCTGCGCTTCTACGATGTCGACAGCGGCACGATCCGCATCGACGGCCAGGACATCGCCCGGGTCTCCCAGGACAGCCTGCGCAGCGCCATCGGCATGGTCACCCAGGACACCTCGCTGTTGCACCGCTCCATCCGCGACAACATCGCCTACGGTCGTCCCGAGGCCAGCGACGCGCAGATCCATGCCGCCGCAGCCAATGCCCAGGCCGATGAATTCATCCGCCAGTTGAGCGACCGCCAGGGCCACAGTGGCTACGACACCCTGGTGGGCGAGCGGGGCATCAAGCTGTCCGGCGGGCAGCGGCAACGTATCGCCATCGCCCGGGTGATGCTGAAGAACGCGCCGATCCTGCTGCTCGACGAGGCCACCAGCGCCCTCGACTCGGAAGTCGAGGTGGCGATCCAGGAAAGCCTCGACGACATGATGCAGGGCAAGACCGTGATCGCCATCGCCCACCGCCTGTCCACCATCGCCGCCATGGATCGGCTGGTGGTCATGGACAACGGGCGGATCGTCGAGCAAGGCACCCACGCCGAGCTGCTGGCCAGGAACGGCACCTACGCGCGCCTGTGGCAGCACCAGAGCGGCGGCTTCCTCGGCGAGGACGTCGGCGTCGCCGAAGCGCTGGAGTAGGGCCCGTCTGACTTACGCCTTGGCCGTCGCGACCTCGCGCGGCGGCCGCAGCGAGCCGATGTACACCGCTACCACGGTCAGCAGGGCGCCGCCGATCTGCACAGTCGAGCTGGGCTTGTGCAGGAAGGCCACATCGACGAAGTAGGTGATCACCGGTTCCAGCAGCAGGATCAGGCCGGCCAGGCCGAGGCTGATATGGCCGATGGCGCGGTTGACCATCAGCCAGCCGACGAACTGCACCATCACCCCGTAGATCACCAGCATCAGCAGGGTCTGGCCATCGCCGATGGCCAGGCTTTCACCGCGCAGCAGGGCATAGGCGAGCATCACCAGGCCGGACCAGAGGCTCAGGTTGAACATCTGCGCGAGCTTGTCGCCGCCGCCTTCGGGCAGCGCGCTGGCGGCCTTCAGGTAGTACACGCAGATGGCGTAGGCCAGGCCCGAGGCGATGCCGAACAGCACGCCGCGAATACCGATGGCGCTGGTCATCTCCGGGGCCAGCAGCAGGTACAGCCCGGCGAACGCCAGGACGATGGCGGCCACGAAGTTCAGCGACGGTTTTTCCTTGAGCAGGTAGAGCCCGAGCAGGGTCATGAAGAACACCTGGCAGTTGGTCAGGATCGAGCCGATGCCGGGGCCGACGATGTAGATGCTGTGGTGCCAGAGGATCAGGTCGATGGCCAGGAAGATCCCGGCCAGTGCGGTCAGGCGAACGGCCTTGCGGCTGGGCAGGCGCAGCGGGATCTTGCGCCACTTCAGCGCGAGGTAGAACAGCATGGAGGCGAACAGCATCCGGTAGAAACCGGCGCCACCGGCGCCGATGTCGGCGAAGGCCACTGCCAGTGCCGAGAGGCTGAGCATCAGGCCGCCGAGGGTCAGTTCGAGAAGGGCACGTTGGTTGTGCATGGCAGGTACTCGCGGGTCGGGTTCAGGGCCGGGTGGCAGCCAGGTGCAGCCAGGTGCGTACCGGGCCGAAGTCGAAGACAGCATCGGCATAGGCCTGGAGCGGCGCCGGCAGCTCGACGGCGAAGCGCCGGAAGCGGAACAGGATCGGCGCATACATGGCGTCGACGATGCCGAAGTGCTCGCCGCACAGGTAGGTACCGTGGCCGCTGCGCGCGCGCAGCTCGGTCCAGATCTGCAGGATCCGGGCGATTTCCTCGCGGGTCGTGTCCCACAGGGCTTCGCAGCGATCGCCCGTGCCCAGGCCGAAGGACATCTGGGTGCGCAGGTTGACGAAGCCTGCGTGCATTTCCGCACTGGCGGCCCGGGCGAGGGCGCGCAGGTCGAAGTCCTCGGGCCAGAGCCCGGCGTCGGGGTGCAGGTCGGCGGCGTACTCGGCAATGGCCAGGCTGTCGTTGATCACCAGGTTGCCGTCGATCAGCACCGGCAACTTGCCCGAGGGCGACCAGCCGAGGATGTTGCTGCGGGTGTCGTCCTGCTCCAGCAGGACCTGTTCGAGGGTGACGTCGATACCGGCGGCGGCCAGCACCAGCCATGCGCGGAACGACCAGGAGGACTTGTTGAAATCGCCGATGACCAGCTTGATTGCCATGGAAGGGAAACGCCTGTTAGCTTGAATGGAAATCAACCTTAACAAGCTGTTTTACGCGGCGATTGTACGAAACTGGACAGCAGCATGAACGACGGACTGGCCGCCACGCCCAAGGACTTTTCCCGCTTTCTGCGCATCCCCGAGGGGCGTTGCGAGTTGCTGAGCGCGCGCTACAGCCAGCAGCATTTCGGTCGCCACTCCCACGACCGCTATGCCTTCGGCGTGATCACCCGGGGCGTGGAAAAACTCTGGTACCGCGGTGCTCATCACTTCGGCGGCGCCGGCACCGTGGTCACCCTGACCCCTGGCGAGATCCACGACGGTGTACCGGTGGACAAGGCGGGTTGGGAGTACTGCATGCTCTATGTCGAGCCGCAATGGCTGCACGACGTGGTCCTGCAGGGGCGTGGCGGCGGCAGCCCGATCCACCTGTTCCGCGAGGCCATGGCGCACGACCCCGGTCTGGCCATGCAACTGTTGGACGCGCACCGGACTGCCAGTGCATCGATGCTGCCGCTGGAGCGTGAAACGGTGCTGAGCGAAGCGCTGGCCACGCTGTTCGAGCGCCATGGCAACGAAGCGGACCGGCAGCTGCGCCCGGAACGCGCGGCGGTGGCGCGGATCCGCAGCCTGCTCGATAGCGAGGCGGAACAGAACCTGTCCCTTGAGACCCTTGGCCTGGAAGTGGGCATGGATCCGCTGTATTTGATCCGCGTGTTCAAGCGCGAGGTGGGGGTGGCGCCGCACAGCTACCAGATCCAGAACCGTGTGGCACGGGTGCAGATGCTGTTGCGGGCGGGCATGGAACTGGCCGAGGCCGCAGTGGCCGCTGGCTTCTTCGATCAGAGCCACATGGCCCGGGCCTTCAAGAAGGTCGTGGGCGTGACGCCGGCCAGTTTCCGCGACAGCCTGTGCCGATGAGCGCGTCGGGGCGTTCCGCGTCCCTCGACCTGCTGAAGTGGCTGGCGATCGTCAGCATGGTCGGCGATCACCTGCGTTACCTGTGGGTGGACCAGGATTGGCTGTTCATCACCGGACGCCTGGCGTTTCCCTGGTTCTGCCTGGCGATCGCGGCCAACGTGGCGCGTACCAGCAGAATCAAGCGGCATTATCTGTACGGCTTCCTGATGTTCTCCGTGGTGTCGGAGCTGGCGTACCGCTGGCTCGACAATGGCTCGTCGACCCTCAATGTGATGCCGACCCTGGCCCTCGGCCTGCTGGTCGCCTGGGGCGTGCATTTGCGTACGCGGGCGGCGAGTTTGCTGGCGCTAGTGGCCGTTATCGTGGCGACAGCGGCGAGTCCCTGGTTGATGTATGGCCTGCCCGGCGTGCTGCTGCCCGCAGCCTTGCTCGTCGCGCTGCGAGACGGACGCTTGCTTTGGCTGGCCGGATTGCTGGCGGTGGCGGGGAACCTGACCAACAACTGGTTGCTGCAGCATCCGTTGCAGCCGGTTTCGCTGTTGGTGATGTTCACGGCATTCGTCTCGGTGCCGCTGGGGCTGGGGTTGCTGCGCCGCAAGGAACCCGCCCGGATACCGCCGGTGGGTCGCTGGGGCTGGTGGTTCTATCCGCTGCACCTGGCGCTGATCAAGTTGGCGCGGTTGCTTGCGTAGGCGCTGATCAGGCTTCCGTCAGCGGGATATCCCCAGCGCCCTTCTTGTCCCGCCGCCCACTCATCCAGTCCCCCACCTGCGCCGCAAACCCGGACGGTGCCTTGCGCCCGACCCTGCGCGCCAGGTCCAGCACGCTCTGCTCGGCCAGCGCTTCTTCCATGCGTTTCTGCGCGTTGATCATCGCCGCATGGACCGCGCACGGGCCCTCGATGGCCCAGTTCGGTGGTTCGCCGTCGAACAGCGCGCAGCGCCCGCGGATCTCGCGGCAGTCGAAGATCGACTTGCGCCCGTCGATGGCGTTGACGATGTCCAGCAGGGTGATTTCGCCGGCGGGCCGGGCCAGGCGGAAACCGCCGCGCACGCCTTCGGTGGCGACCACCAGTTTCGCCTTCGCCAGCTTGGTGAAGATCTTCGCCAGGTAGTCCTGCGGCACGCCCTGCAACTCGGCCAGGTCACGCACGCTGGCATCACGGCTTTCCTCGGCGTCACCCACCAGGAAGATCAGGCAGTGGATGCCGTATTCGACCCCCGCGCTGTAAAGCGACATCTCGTTATCTCCGACTGAATTGGTCGCAATATTACCGCGAAGGCTTGTTTTTTGAAACTACGACTAATACAGTCGTAGTTATCGAAGCCAAGCAACCTCACGACGGAGCAACACCATGACGCAGCACATCCTGATTCTCGGCGCCGGTTTCGGCGGTCTGTGGAGCGCCCTGGGCGCCATTCGCCTGCTGGACCGGCAGGGGCGTTCGGATATCCAGGTCAGCGTTCTCGCACCGCAGGCCGAATTGCGTATCCGCCCGCGTTTCTACGAGCCGGAGGTGGCGAAGATGGCCGCGCCGCTGGGCGAACTGTTCGATGCGGTAGGGGTACGTTTCATCCAGGGCACCGCGCAGCGCATCGATGTGGCTGGCAAGCGGGTCGAATACCTTGATGGCCAGGGCAATGCTGCGATCAGCCACTTCGACAAGCTGGTGCTCGCCACCGGTAGCGGCCTGGCGCGGCCGGACATGGCCGGTGTCACCGAGCACGCCTTCGATGTCGACCAACTGGAAGAGGCCGTGCGCCTCGAAGAACACCTCAAGGCGCTGGCCGGGCGCCCGGCCTCGCCGGGACGCAACACGGTGGTGGTCGCCGGCGGCGGCTTCACCGGGATCGAGACCGCGATGGAAATGCCGGCGCGCCTGCGTGCGGTGCTTGGCCAGGACGCCGAAGTGAAGGTGGTGATCGTCGATCGTGGCGACGCCATCGGCGCATCCATGGGCACCGAGATTGCCGCCTCGATTGCTGCTGCGAGCACCGAGCTGGGCGTGCAATGGCAACTGAAGTCTTCGGTGGAAGCGGTGGATGCCGACGGCGTGACCCTCGCCGATGGCCAGCGCATCGACGCCGCCACGGTGATCTGGACCACGGGCGTCAAGGCCAGCGACCTGACCGCGCAGATTCCCGGCGAGCGCGATCGCCTGGGGCGGTTGAAGGTGGATGGCAACCTGCGGGTGATCGGCCAGGAGGATATCTACGCCAGTGGCGATACCGCCCATGCAGCCACCGACGACCTCGGCAACAATGCGCTGATGACCTGCCAGCACGCGATCATGCTCGGGCGCTATGCGGGGCACAACGTGGCGGCGCAGATGCTGGGCGTCGAGCCGATCGCCTACAGCCAGCCCAAGTACGTGACCTGCCTGGATCTCGGTGCCTGGGGCGCGGTGTATACCGAGGGCTGGGATCGCCAGGTGAAGCTGGTGCGGGAGGAGGGCAAGCAGCTGAAGACGCAGATCAACACGGTGTGGATCTATCCGCCGGTGGCGGACAAGGCGGTGGCGCTGGCGGCGGCGGATCCGTTGATTCCGATTGCCTGAGACGTTGGCAAGCCCGGTTGCCTCTGCTGACCCCATTTGAGGCTGACCCGGAACCCTGTGGGAGCGGGGGTAGACGCCAATGCAATGGTGAAATACCCGACGCGCTAGGCGGGTAAAACGCAACCCCCACTACCCCCAGGTCGAA